>NZ_RKHG01000001.1:1569476-1883372 GCF_003752415.1 Luteococcus japonicus
CGGGTTCCACTCCCCTGCCAAGAGCCTCGGCGGCGTCACATTCCCACTGCCGCATCGCGTCCGCCTGGGCGCGCCACTGCTCGGCCGTCCTGCCCGCCGAGCCCTCCGCGAACTGCGCCCACTGGGCACTGTCGCCCCATCGCTCCTTGGCCTGGTCCACCCAGTCGGGGCGCCACCGGTCCCCGAAGGCCGCGCGCTGTTCCTCACCGCTCAGCAGCACCCCGCGCTCATGGGCATCGGTCAGCCGGGCCAGGCGTTCGTCCAGGCGTCGCAGATCATCCATCTCGGCAGCCAGCTCGGCGCGGCGCTTCCGCAAGACCGCCCCGACCTCGGAAGATCCGACGTCCAGCACGTCGCCGATCTCCTCCAGCGACAGCCCCGCCCCCCGATAGGCCACCACCCGGCGCAACCGCTCGACATCGCCCGCAAGGTACAGCCGGTAGCCGCCCGATGATCTGCCCGACGGCCCCGCCAACCCGATCCGGTCCCAGTGGTGCAGGGTCCGTACTGTCACGCCCACGCGCGCGGCAGCGATACCGACGGTGATCCCCTCGCCCAGATCCATGCCCACATTCTGGTCGGTCACCGGGGCGCGACGATCCCCACGTCAGCCAAGCCCACCGCCTCCGCACTCCCCGGAACCAGCGGCTTGGCGGCCGTGAAGACGACGCGGGTCCCCTCCGGCGTGGTCACTGCCAGGTCGCGGGTATTCCACGGGGTGTCCGTCGGGCCCTGCACCTCTCCACCGGGGAAGGCGCGGCACGCGTCGGCCACGTCGTCGAGCTGCGACAGCACACACGCGAAACTCACCTGCAGACCCAACGGTTCAGCGGCCGGGCCGGGGACCAACAGCACGTCCTGGAAGGCCCACCGACGCAGGTGCACCAACCTCCCCGGAATGCCGAACAGCTCGAAGAAGCCCAGGCCCCGGGTCCAGAAGTCCACCGAAGCCTGCAGGTCCGGGCACGGGATTCGTGCGAACATCGGCATCCCGTAGATCCCGCGGAACAGTTCCGGCGGCTGCGCGTCGGGCCCGGGTGCCGGGACGGGGCTCATGTCGAAGGCGTTGAAGGTGCTCATGCATCCGACTGTGGAGCCTGACGCTGCGTCAGGGTCAAGCCCCTCGACAAGCTCGGGGGTCGGCATTGCGGGGCCCGGGGACCGGAAACCAGGGGCGCTTGCGACTGACCCACTCCCATGCTTGAATATCACTAAATGATATGTCGTTCAGTGATACTCAAGGAGGTGGAGCATGGCGCGCAGCTCGGGCTTCGAGAGCGGTGACCTGCCGGACTCCGCCCTGCACATCGCGCTCGCCCTCACGCGCCCCCGCCACGGCTACGCCGTGATGCAGTTCCTCGCCGACCAGAGCGACGGGAACGTCACCATCGGGCCCGCGTCGCTCTACACCACGCTCAAGAAGCTCGTCGCCGCCGGCCTGATCGACGAGCTCGACGGGGACGACTCGCGTCGCGTCTACCAGCTCAACGACGTCGGGCGTGAAGTCCTGGCCCGCAACATCGAACGCCGTCGCCAACTGCTCGCGATGGCCGACCTCATCATGGAGGAAGCATGACCACCCGCATGGGCCACGGCCTGGCCATCAGCCCCGAGAAGGACCTCGCGATGTTCGCGGACATGGCGCGCAAGGGGAAGCACCTCAACGGCGTCAGTTCCCTGGCCCACGGCTTCACCTTCACCGACGGCCCCGCCGAGGACCTCGTCTTCGACCTCGCCTACGAGGACCACCCCACCCCCGACTACTTCGACATCTTCGCCGCAGCCGGCTGGACGCACACCGTCTCCGTCGGCAACTGCCACATCTTCAAGGCCGCCCCCGGCACCGCTCCCCTGCACCTGGGAACGGACTCCAAGCGCGACGAGCTGGTCCGCAACCGCAACCGCTACACCCTGTACACCGCCTCGCACTGGCCGTCCTGTTCATCGTCGGCCTGCTGATCCGGACGATGTCATGGCCATCGCACGTGAATGTGGCCCTGCTCACCGTCGCGATCATCCCCTTCGTCTACACCGCGGTGCCGCTCGTCGGGTATCTCAGCGGACTGCGCAAGCTCAACGACTGACCACCGCGGCGATCGCCTTCGCAACGTATCCGACGTTGTCCTCGTTGAGCCCCGCGACGCAGATGCGGCCCTCGTCGGTGCCATAGACGCCGTGCTCGGTGCGCAGGCGCTGCATCTGCTCCGCGCTCAGGCCGGAGTAGCTGAACATGCCGTTCTGGTCCAGGACGAAGTCCATGTCCGTCACCCCCGCCTCGTGCAGGCCAGCCGTCAGGGCCTCGCGCACGGCACGGATCCGGTCACGCATCGCGGCCAACTCGGCCTCCCAGCTGGCGCGCAGCTCAGCATCGGCCAGCACCGTCGTCACGATCTGCGCGCCGTGCGCCGGCGGGCAGGAGTAGTTCGCGCGCACCACCTTGCACAGCTGCGAGCTCACTCGGCGCGCCTCGTCGGCGTCGCGGCAGACCAGGCTCAGGCCACCGATCCGCTCGCCGTACAGCCCGAAGTTCTTGCTGAAGGAGTTCCCGACGAAGAAGCGCTGCCCGCTCGCGACGAAGGTGTCCACCGCCACCCGATCCTCGTCCAGACCCCGGGAGAAGCCCTGGTAGGCCATGTCCAGGAAGGCGATCGCCCCGGCCTGCTCCACCGCCTCGGTCACCCGCACCCACTGCTCGGCATCCAGGTCATAGCCCGTCGGATTGTGGCAGCAGGCGTGCAGGACCACCACGGCCCCCGGCTGCAGCGCCGCCAGGTCCTCCAACATCCCGTCGACGTCCACCCGGCGATTGGCCGCGTCGTAGTAGCGGTAGCGCACCACGTCATAGCCCGCGCCACCGAAGATCGCCGCGTGGTTCGCCCACGACGGATCACTCAACGCGACGACATTGGCGTCCATCAGGACGTGCAGGAAGTCGGCCGCCTCCTTCAGGGCACCCGAGCCGCCCAGCGTCTGCACCGTCGCGATGCGCCCCTCAGCGACGACGGCAGCGTCGGCGCCAAAGACCAGCTCCTGGTCCGCGGGGATGAAGGACGGCAGGCCGCCCATCGGGATGTAGTTGTGCGACGCACCCTGCTCGGCCAACCGCTTCTCCGCCACCCCGACAGCCTGCGGCAAGGGAAGGCGCCCCATCTCGTCGAGGTAGATGCCCACGCCCAGGTTCACCTTCTGCTCGCGGTCATCGGCGTTGAACATGTCGGTGAGGCCGAAGATCGGGTCACCCGGGTAGAACTCCACGTCGTCGAAAGTCGCCATGGCCCTACGCTATCCAGAGCGGCCCATCGCCGGGGCCCACGAGAGGAGCGCTGAGATGGCACGCGTCATCCACACCGGCCAGGCACTGGTCGACGAGGTCGTCGAGATCCCCGCCCTTCCTTGGCGCGGCGACAACTCCATGGCCGCCAGCTACCACCGCTATGCCGGCGGAGCCACCAACATCCTGGTGGCCAGCGCCCGCACCGGCGCCGCCAGCGTCCACGCCGGCGCCCACGGCAAGGGGCCCAACGGTGACCTGATCCGCGCCGCCATGCAGGAAGAGGGCATCCAGGTCAGCTCGCCAGTCGTCGACGACATCGACACTGGCATCTGCTTCGTGATGATCGAACCCTCCGCGGAACGCACCTTCGTCACCACCATGGGCGCCGAACGCCTGATCAGCGTCGAGTCCCTGCAGACCAGCAATCCGCAGCCCGGAGACCTGGTGCACGTCACCGGCTACTCGCTGGTGGTGCGCAGCACCCGCAAGCCCCTGCTGGAGTGGTTGGAATCCCTGCCCGAGGGCGTGATCGTGTTGCTGGACCCCGGCGCCGCCTTCAGCGCCCTGCCCGCGCCCGTCCGGCAGCGGATGCTGGCGCTGACCACGGTGTGGACCTCCAATGGCGACGAGGCCTACCAGCTCACCATGGAACGCGACATGAAGACCGCCGCCGCGGCCGCCGCCGAACACCTCCCCGACGGTGCCGTCGCCATCGTCCGCGACGGGCGCGAGGGCTGCGCGGTGCACGTCGACGGCCAGACCCACCTGGTGCCCGGCTACCCGCAGAAGCCCGTCGACACCAATGGCGCCGGCGACTGCCACGCCGGAGTCCTGTCCGCGGAGTACATCACCGGCGGGGACTGGGTGGAGGCCGCCCGACGCGCCAATGCCGCCAGCGCCCTCAAGGTCACCCGTCGCGGCCCTGCCACGGCACCCACCCGCGCCGAGGTGGACGCCTTCCTGGCCGAGTGGGAGCGCACTCACTAGGGCCTCGACAGGCTCGGCCGTCGTGATGGCGCCAGCCCCCAGGGGTGGCGTCCGGAGGGTTGTATCCGGGAAGACGCTCGGGTTCGTGAGATCCGCGTGTGTTGCAACCCACTCGGATCCCAGAGACCCGAGCGGATTCCAGAAACCCGAGCGGATCCTGCCCCCCGCGCCCGCCCCTTACCGGCTCAGGGAGCTTGGTGAGCAGGCGCAGGGAGCTCGGTGCATCAGGCGCGGGGAGCTTGGTGATCAGCAGACGGTCTTGTCCTTGGGGACG
Source organism: Luteococcus japonicus (assembly GCF_003752415.1). Taxonomy (NCBI): domain Bacteria; kingdom Bacillati; phylum Actinomycetota; class Actinomycetes; order Propionibacteriales; family Propionibacteriaceae; genus Luteococcus; species Luteococcus japonicus. The sequence goes on from NZ_RKHG01000001.1 coordinate 1,574,012, forward strand.
GTGCCCTTGTTCACGTAGTCCTTCACGGCCGTCTTCACGCAGGCATTGCCCAGGTCCCAGGCCGAGTGACCCGCACCCTTCCACGTCACCAGCACCCCGGACTCCAGCTGGTCGGCCATCCAGACCGCCTGCTGGTACGGGGTGGCCGGGTCACCCGTGGCGCCCAGCACGACGATCGGTGCCGCGCCCTTGCCCTGCAACTTCAGCTGGGGCGACGGCTTGGCGCTCCAGAAGGAGCACTGCACATTCGGGCCGAAGAAGGGTGCCAGGATCGGGGCCTTCTTGATGTCCTTGGCCAGTTCCTTGCGGGCCCCGGCGGCACCCGGATCCTCGCTGTCCGCGCAGGCAATGGCGGGGAAGGAGTACATCATCGAGCCGTAGCTGCCGTCCTCATTGCGGCCATTCATCATGTCGGAGGTCTGCAGCAGCTGCGAGCCGTCGCCCTCCTTGGCGGCCACCAGTGCCGAGGTCAGCTGGCTGTAACCCTGGTCCCCGAAGTACAGGTAGGTGACCATGCCGGTCACACCCTGGCTCTGGGTCAGGGTGCGGTCGAAGACCTTCAGCGGCTTCGCGTCCAGCCCCTTGAGGATGCCGGTCACCGAATCCAGCACCTGCTTCTGCGTCGTGCCCAGCGCGCAGGACTGCTCCGCGCACCAGTCCGCATAGTTCTTCAACGCCAGGTCGAAGCCCATCGCCTGGATCACCGACTCGTCGGTGGTGATGTTCACCGCACTGTCCAGCACCATCTTGCCCACCCGATGTGGGTACAGCTCGGCATACATCGAGCCGATGTAGGTGCCGTAGCTGATGCCCAGGTAGTCCAGCTTCTCGTCGCCGACGAGGTGGCGCAGGTAGTCCAGGTCACGGGCCGTGTCGATGGTGGAGATGTGGTCCAGCAGCGCGCCCGACTTCTCCCGGCACTGGGCGGCGAAGTCCTTGTTGGCCTTCTCCAGACTGCCCCACTCGGCCTCGTCGTCCGGCGAGGAGTCCGTGGCGACGTAGGCGTCGGTCTGCTCGGGCGTGCCGCACTTCACCGGCGTCGACTCGCCACTGCCACGCGGATCCCAGCCGATCACGTCATGGGTGGGGAAGCTCGTCGCGTCGAAGTTGCCCACCATGTCCTGGCCCGAGCCGCCGGGGCCACCCGGGTTGATGAACAGGGTGGCGGTCTTGTCCTTGCCGGCCGCCTTGCGCTTCATCTTCAGGGTGATGGCATCGCCGTCGGGATTGTCCCAGTCCAGCGGCACCAGCACCGTGCCGCACTCGAGGCCAGTGTCACACCCCTTCCAGTCGATCTTCTGGTCCAGATAGCGCTGCATCCCACTGCCCGCCGGCGCCGCGGCAAAACCCTCCGGCTTCGCGTCGGAGGTGAAGCTGGTGCGGTCCGGCGAGGAGTACTTGGACTGCGTCTGGTGCTTGCTGGCGTCGAAAGCCGCCACGCCCTGGGCATTCGACGGGCTCTGCGCCGACGAGCTGGCACTGGCCGACGCGCTGGAGCTCGGTGACTGCTGGGCGCCGGGCGTCTTCGGGGTACAGCCCACCGCGACGAGCAGCAGGGGAAGACCGGCCAGTGCGGTCAGGTGTCGGGTGCGAGTGGTCACTGCTGCTCCTCGTGGGTGGTGGACGGATGCGGGCCGGGGCCCGTGGGTGGCTTGCGGCCGGCAAAACCACCGGTGCGCTTCTTGTGGCGGGCCTTCTTGCGCGGGGCGTCCTCCGGCGTGGCCTCGACAGGCTCGGCCGACGCTTCACTCACGGTCCCCGAGCCTGTCGAGGGGACGGTCTGGGACAAGGTGGCATCGCGGTCCTTGCGGCGACGTGAGGTGACGCACACCTCGGTCAGCGGGCAGCGGGCCACCTCACCGTGGCCATTGCGCACCGTGACGCTCTGGCCGGGAACCGAGTGACCGATCACCTTCGCATCCCCGATCGGGGACTCGACGTGCTCCCCCACGGCCGGCGCCTGCTGGGCGAATTCGACGTAGAGGGGGTGCTCGTACTTCAGGCAGCACATCAACTTGCCGCACTGCCCCTGGATGGCCAACGGATTGGGCGCCAGCCCCTGCACCTTCGCCAGCCGCAGGCCGACGGGTTCGAAGTCGGTCAGGAAGGTGGAGCAACACAGCTCACGCCCGCAGGAGCCGATCCCACCGGTCAGCCGCGTCGCATCCCGTCCGGCCACCTGCCGCAGGTCCACCCGGGCGTGCAGGGCGCGCGCCAGGTCTCCCACCAGGGTCCGGAAGTCCACCCGGCCGGGGGCGGTGAAGTAGATGGCCACCATCAGGTCCACGTCGTCGGCCCGGTCAATCCAGTCGACGGCGACGATCTTCATCGGCAGTTCGTGCTCGGCCACCAGCGCCTTGGTGACGGCCAGCGCCTCGGCCCTGCGCTGGCGGTTCTCCCGGTCCCGTTGCAGGTCAGCCTCGCTGGCAGGGCCCAAGCAGACCGGGAGCTCGGTGAGGTTCTCGCTGTCCACGTACTCGGGTGCCCACACCACCTGCACCACCTCGGGCCCGAACTCGGTGGGAAAGAGCACGTGGTCACCGACCCGATGGGTTGCCTCCCCAGGGTCCAGGTAGTGCAGTTGACCGTGGGTCTCGAAGGTCACTGCCATCACACGCGCCATGCAGGCAAGAGTAGACGCCCGCCGAACCAGGTCTGCTCCTGGCGAAACCAACCCCAGGGGTGTGGCCCCTCCCCCACGCCGTGTGGGGACAATCACCAATGAGTACTGCCAAGAAGACCAAGAAGACCAAGAAGGCCACCCCGACGGCACCAGCCGCCCCGGCGCCCACGTCGGCCGCCTCCCGGGCCAAGCTGAGCCGGATCCCCAACCAGACCCAGGACTGGCCCGGCACCACCACCGAGTTGCGCCCGCAGCCGGACCACGGTGACTCCTCCTGGACGCCGCGTGGCCGCCTGAGCGGCAAGCGCGCCCTGGTCACCGGTGGGGACTCGGGCATCGGCCGGGCCGTCGCCACCGTCTTCGCCCATGAGGGGGCCGAGGTCACCATCGTCGCCCTGCCCGACGAGGCCGAGGACGCCAAGGCCACCAAGAAGGCCATCAAGGCGCTGGGCGGCGTCTGCCACGTCATCAAGGCAGACCTGCGCACCGCCAAGGCCAACCAGCGTGTGGTGGAGCGCGCCGTGGAGAAGATGGGCGGCCTCGACGTCGTCGTCGCCAATGCCGCCTACCAGATGACCCACCCGGCGCTGGCCGAATTCCCCGACGGGCAGGTGGAGCGCACCTTCGAGACCAATGTCTTCGGCCCCTTCTGGCTGGTCAAGGCCGCCCAGGCGCACCTGAACGAGGGGTCCTCGGTCGTCTTGACCACCTCCGTGCAGGCCTACTCCCCGTCGGAACCGCTGCTGGACTACGCGGCTTCCAAGGCCGCACTGACCAACCTCGCGGTGAACCTGGCCAGCCAGTTCGGCCCCCAGGGCATCCGGGTCAATGCCGTGGCCCCCGGCCCCATCTGGACGCCGCTGATCCCGGCGACGATGGCCCCCGAGAAGGTCTCCGGCTTCGGCTCGGACACCCCGCTGGGGCGCGCCGGGCACCCGGTGGAGGTGGCCGCGGCCTACGTCTTCCTGGCCAGCGACGAGGCCAGCTATGTCTCCGGCACCGTGCTGGGCGTCACCGGCGGCAAGCCCGTCTTCTGAGGTCCGCGGAGAAGATCCCTGCGAGAGTTGCGCAGAACTGGGGCCTTCGGGCCCCGCCACGCGGTAAGTCCGCCGTGACGGGGCCCTGAGCCTGCTCTTCGCGCAACTCTCGCAGGGACGGACTGTGGTCAGGCCTCAGCCGGGGCCTGCTCCATCACGGCGATGCCCCGGTCAACCGAGGCGCGCTCCTGCTCGATCCGCGCGATCAGGGTCTCCGCCCGCTCCACCGAACCGAGCAGCGCCACCAATGCGCCCTTCTCCCCGGCGGGCAGCGAGGCGGTGTCGATGATCCGCCAGCGCAGGTCCTCGATCGTTGTCTCCGCGCGCTTGTCCGCCGGCACCTCGGTGGCCGGCGCCACAGCGGTGGTGATGTCCGCCAGGCGGGTCTCCAGCCGTTCCAGCGCCTCGGTCCAGAAGACCTGGCTGGCGGGGCTGAACTCCTCCCGGGTGACGCGGCGGGCAATCTGGTGCAGCTGCTCGTTGAGGCTGGTGGTGAAGTCCACCTCCTCGATCAGGCTGGCCACCATGTCCGACTGCTCCCGGCTCTGTCCGTCGGCGAACAGGTGGGCGGAGTAGGCGCGGATCTCCCGGGACAGGGAGTCCGCCGCCTCGGCATGCTCCCCGAGCACCTTCGGGGCGTCATCCTTGCCCCGCGCGATGTCCACGAAGACCGAGCCCGCCACCAGCTGCCGCTGGATCTCCTGCTGCACCGCGGGAATGGCCTTGTCCGGCTGGTCGATGACCGCGCGGTCCAGGAAGCGGGGCGTGGAGAAGTCCTCGACGTCGTCGTGCTCCGCCCCCACCTTGGACAGCACCCGCTCGAAGGTGCCGACGAAGGGGAACAGGATCATCACGTTGAAGATGTTGAAGACGATGGAGAAGACGCCCACGGCGACGGGGACCATCGGGAAGGTGGGCTGCCCGTCCACCATCACGGCGCGGCCCGGATCAATGTTGAACAGCCCAAGACCCCAGGACAGCACCCGGATGGCGGGGAAGAAGAGCGTCAGCACCACGAGCACGCCGATGAAGTTGAAGGCGATGTGCGCGTAGGCGGTGCGCTTGGCGTTCTTGGACAGGTTCAGTGAGGCGATCCAGGAGGTGATGGTGGTGCCCAGGTCCGCGCCGATCGCGAAGGCGATGGCCGTCTGCCACGGCAGCACGCCGGAGGCGCCCAGGCCCATCACGATGCCGATGGTGGCCGACGAGGAGTGGATGACGCCGGTGATGGCGGTGCCCGCCATCAGGCCCTTGACGGGCGTGCCCGCAATCTTGGCGGGCACGGCACGTCCTCCAGGCGGGGGTCCAGTGGGGTCTGCCCCACATGAAATGCGGTGGAAGTGAAGCACGCCACGAGATCCGGTGACTGACAGGTGAACACTTCGCCCTCGCCCGTGAGGCAGTTCCCCCGATCCGCTCGGGTTCCCGAGATCCGCGTGTGTTGCAGCACGAGCGGGATCCACAAACCCGAGCGGCCTGCCCGGACCAGAACATGACAGGAGCCCCGCACCGTGTGATGCGGGGCTCCCGAAGAAGTCAGCGGGTGAGGCTCAGTAACGCGCCTTGTTCTTGCGACGGTTGGCGCGGATCTGGCCGTCGATGCTCCACCGGCCGGGGCCGACGAAGAGCAGAGTCAGGCCAACCGCGGCCAGCAGCACCTCCAGCTCCCCGACGAAGCCGGCCTTGCCGGACTGGAAGGGATTGCCGGCGCCCCACTGCACCATCGCCAGGGCCCCGATGGCCAGCGCGGCAATGCCGAGGCCCGCGACGCGCGTCAGCAGGCCGAAGACCAGGGCGACGGCAGCCAGGAGCTCGGCGATACCGATGCCCCACGCCATGTAGTACGGGCTCGGCAGGCCCAGGGAGCTCATGAAGCCCTCGGTGCCGGTGATGTCGGTCAGCTTCTGGAAGCCGTGAACGCCCATGATGCCGGCCGTCACCAGGCGCAGCAGGAAGAGACCGAGGGAGGGGAAGAACTTCTCGGTGGTGGGCTTGTGGACGGCGGGCAGCACCGGGTCCGGGGCGCTCGAGGTGGGCACCTTGCCCAGGGCGCGGTCACGGGCGGCACGGTCCTGGGCGCGCTGGTTGGCCCAGTCGTCGGTCTCGGCCTCCGCGGCGGCGGCATTGGCCTCGCGCAGGACGTCGCTGTCAAGGATCTGGGTGGCCTCGGTGGAGCCAGTACGGTGGGTGTTGTTGCTCACGGCGGGTCCTTCAGTTGGGGAAGTACACCCATGAAGGGTGCGGCACATTCCCACTCAGTTTCTCATTTGACCACCTGCCCAGCTCAGCGACACGCGCCGGGGTGGTTCTGCCCGTGGGCGGAGCGGCCCCAGGCGCGGGAAGTGGCGCGACGTACCTCTGGGCACCAACTGGCTCGACCACCGGGAATCGACCACCGGGAATCGGCGGCCGAGGCGGTCAGTCCGCGACGCTCAGCAGCAGCGCTTCCATGGCCAGCAGCGGCGCCACATTGGTCTCCAGGGCCTCCCGGCACTGGATGATCGCGTCGATGCGGCGCAGGGTCTGCTCCGGGGTGGAACCCCGGGAAGCCCGCTCCAACTGGTTGCGGATCTCCCCGTTGATCAGGTGCGGCCCGCCGTCGGCCGGCACCCCGGAGTGCAGTGCCTGGGCGGGCATCGGTGCGGAGATCGCCCCGGTCTGCAGCGCCAGCACGTCGCGGTAGAAGGTGGTCAGCTCCGTCAGCACCCGGTCCAGGGCATCGCGCTGGATGCGCTTGGCGCGGGCCTTCTGCTGCTCCTCCAGCTCCTTCAGCGCGGCATTGGCATTGCGCGGGCGCGCGCCCTTGGTACCGAAACCCAGGGCCTCCTCCAGCTTGGCACGCTCGGCGGAGTCGGTCTCGGCCGTGGCCTTCGTCGCCTCCTCGGCAGCCGCCTTCACCAGGTTGTCGGCGGCCGTCAGGCAGGCTCCGACACTGCTCAGCCGCCCCGGGATCATCAACACCTCGTGCCGACGGTTGCGGGCCTCCTCGTTGCGGGCCAGCGCCCTGGCCCGGCCGATGTGCCCCTGCGCGGCCCGCGCGGCGTGGGCCGCCAGGGCCGGGTCCACCCCGTCGCGCCACTGCAGGAGTTCCGCGACGGCCGCATCGCTGGGCGTGGACAGGGACAGCCGGCGGCAGCGGGACCGGATGGTGACCACGACGTCATCGGCGGTGGGGGCGCACAGGATCCACACCGTCTTCGGCGCCGGTTCCTCGATGGCCTTCAGCAGGGCATCGCCGCCGCGGTCGGTCACCCGGTCCGCGTCCTCGACGACGATCACCTGGTGGCGGCCCATCGTCGGGCTCATCGCCGCACGGCGCACCAGGTCACGCACCTCGTCGACGCCGATGCTCAGCATCTCCGTGCGCACCAGCGTCACGTCGGGATGTGCCCCGGACAGGGAGGTCCGGCACTCATTGCACTGGCCGCAGCCGCCCCGGGGGCACTGCAGCGCCGCCGCGAAGGCCCGCGCGGCATTGGACCTCCCGGAACCGGGCGGCCCGGTCACCAACCAGGCGTGGGTCATGGCATGGGCATCGCCGGCGACGGCGCGCTTGAGCACCTCGACGGCGCGGTTCTGGCCGACGAGTTCACTCCACAGGTCTGGCGTGGTCTGGGTCACGGGTCGAGTCTGCCCGATGCCTCTGACTTTTCCTCGTTCCCCGAGCTCGTCGAGGGGGCCTCGACAGGCTCGGCCGACGAAGAATCCGGCTCGGCCGACGGATCCATCGCCCGAGCGGTCATCAGCTCCTGCACGCGGTGCCGGACCCGGCGGGCGATGGAGTCCACGGTGTCCCGCGCGGGGATCACCAGGTAGTGGTCCGGATCACGTTCGGCCAGCTCCAGGAAGCCCTGCCGCACCCGTCGGTGGAAGTCCTCCCCCGCGCTCTCGATCCGGTCCTTGTCCGCAATCCGGTTCACCGCCTGGCTCGGGTCCACGTCCAACAGCACCGTGAGGTCCGGACGCAGGCTCTGCGTCGCCCACCGGGCAATGGTCTCCACGTCATCGGCGGGCAGCGAACGCCCGGCCGCCTGGTAGGCGATCGTCGAGTCGACGTAGCGGTCGCAGACCACCACCTCGCCCCGTTCCAGCGCGGGCTTGACCACCTCCACGACGTGCTGCGCCTTGTCGGCGATGTAGAGCAGGCACTCGGCGCGGGAGGAGATGTCACCCGAATCGGGATTGAGCACCAGCCGTCGGATCTCGCCACCCAGCCACGAGTCTCCGGGCTCGTGGGTGACCAGGAAGGGAACCTGCTGGCGCTTCAACCAGCCGGCCAACTGCCGCACCTGGGTGGACTTGCCGGCGGAGTCCCCGCCCTCGAAGACGATGAAGAGCCCGCTCACCGCTTGCTCCCCTTGCCACGACGACGCTCGTCGGCCAGCTTCTCGGCCTTCTGCTGCACCTTGCGCATCCTGCGCTCGTGCTCGGACCACTGCTCAATGAAGGCGCGACGCGCGGTGGTGCACTCCTGGCGGCGCCGCTCGTAGCGCCGCCCCTCCTGGAAGGCCGTCACCGGATCCCACTCCAGGTCCACCGAGGGTTCCCCGACGCCGGGCGGCATCTGCGCCAACCGCAGCTGCTCCACCACCTCGCCGAGGGACTCCTCCAGCCTCTTGGCCTGCTTGCCGAAGAGTACCCGGTTGGTGTGCGCCAGCGTGGTCATCTGCTGCGCCGCGGCCAGGGTGCCCTGCCACCGGTCCTCGTGGGAGGTCATGGTCAGCGACCGGGCCCGGTCGAACAGGATGGAAGCGACGGAGGTGGCCTGCTGACGCAGCACCGTCAGCGCCCGCTGCTGCGACAGGTTGCCCAGCTTCGGGGCCCGGGCGCCCATCACCAGTGAGTCGAGCACGTCGAAGTACTCGTCGCCCAGTTGGTGCACGGTGCGCGACGCGAGGCCGTTCAGCACCAGGTCCAGCTCGTGCTCCAGCAATTCACGCCAGGCGGGTTCCAGAGCGAAGGCCAGGCTGCGCACCTCACCGCGGTACTCCGCGAGCTCGTGGCGCAGCAGGTCCATGTCATCGCTCTGCCCGCTGCGCAGGGTCAGGTCCGCCCGCATCACGGCGTCGAGCCGACGAGCGAACAGCCAGCTCACGAAACCCTCCAGCGACATGTCGTCGCCGCGAGTGAAGGGGCCCCGGAAGTCGGTAAGGCCGGTGGCCGGAGCGCCGATCCGTTCCACCAGCACCGGAAAACGCTCCACCTGCGCGCCGCCGGAGGCCAGCAGGGCCTCCACGACATGGTCGATCTGGGGGCGGGCCATCTCCTGCCGGGGAAGGACGGTGATCTCGCGGAAACGGGCCGTGACCAGGCCGCCGCGGCGCAGCTCCAGCTGCTCGTCACGCACCCGGGCCAGGGTCACGCCGTCGTTACCCAGCAGGTTCCACTCGACGCGACGATTGCTGATGGCCGCCACCGGCCCCAGGGCTGCGCTACGCCGGAAGGGACGCACCAGACTGGCGAACTCCTCCGACAGGTCACCGGCGGCTCCCAGCGGCTCGGCCCGGTCGGACGGCAGCCACGGCCCCCATCCGGGCGCATCGAGGTACCATTCGCCCAGCCCATTGGTCACCCGGTGCGCCAGCACGATGCCCGCGCGCAGCAACCGGTGGTCCGGGCTGTCCAGCAGCGTCGTGTCCGTGGTGAAGGAATGCTTGGAGCCCCGACGACTGGCATGCGTGATCCCCACCTCCGGGTTGACCAGGACGGGATCGGTCATGGCGAAGGGCATCTCGAAACGCAGGCTGCGCTGCTTCTTGGCCATGTCTCTCCTCTGGTGCCTCGGCTGGTGGCCTCGACAAGCTCGGCCGACGGGGTCACTCCGCGGCGGGAGCGGCCTTCTTCGCGGTGGTCTTCTTCGTGGTGGTCTTCTTCGTGGTGGTCTTGGCCGCGGTGGTCTTGGCCGCGGTCGTCTTCTTGGCCGCGGTCTTCTTGGCGGCCGTCTTCTTGCGCGTCGTCTTCTTGGCCGGTCCCTTGGCGCGCTTCTCCGCCAGCAGTTCCGCGGCGCGCTCCAGGGTGATCTCCTCCACCGAGTCGTCGCGGCGCAGCGTCGCGTTGTACTCGCCGTCGGTCACATAGGCGCCGAAGCGGCCGTCCTTGACCACGACGGGAGTGCCGCTGACCGGGTCATTGCCCAGCTCCTTGAGCGGCGGCTTGGCGGCGGCGCGGCCACGCTGCTTGGGCTGGGCGTAGATGGCCAGCGCCTCCTCCAGCGTGATGTCGAAGATCTGGTCCTCGGTGGTCAGGCTGCGCGAGTCCGTGCCCTTCTTCAGGTACGGGCCGTAGCGGCCGTTCTGCGCGGTGATCTCGACGCCCTCCTCGTCGGTGCCCACCACGCGGGGCAGGCTCATCAACCTCAGTGCCTGTTCCAGGGTGACGTCCTCGAGGCTCATGGACTTGAACAGGCTGCCGGTGCGCGGCTTGACGGCATTCTTGCCGGTCTTGGGGACGTCCTCGCCCAGCACCTCGGTCACGTAGGGCCCGAAGCGGCCGTTCTTGGCGACGATCATGGTGTGGGTCTCGGGGTCCAGACCCAGCTCGCGCTCCTCGCCGACGGGATTGGCCAGCAGTTCCTTGGCAAGCTCAGCGGTCAGCTCGTCGGGCGGCAGGTCATCGGCCACATTCGCGCGGCGACCCTCCTCGTCCTCCACATAGGTGCCGTAACGGCCGACGCGCACATTGATGCCGTCGTCCAGGTCACCGATCGGGAAGGTGGACAGTCCGCGGGCGTCGATGTCGCCCAGCTGGTTGACCAGCTGGTACAGGCCCTCGCGGCCGTCGGGTGCCAGCTCGCCGGCCTCGTTCCCCGAAGCATCAGGACGGCCGGAACGCTGCCCGTAGTAGAACTCGTTGAGCACGTGCAGCCGCTTCAGGTTGCCCTTGGCCACCTCGTCGAGGTCACCCTCCATGGCAGCGGTGAACTGGTAATCCACCAGCTTCGGGAAGTGCTCCTCCAGCAGCCTCGTGACCGCGAAGGCCAGCCAGGTGGGAACCAGCGCCGAACCCTTCTTGTACACGTAGTCACGGGCCGTGATGGTGCGCAGGATCGACGCGTAGGTGGACGGCCGCCCGATCTCGAGCTCTTCCAGCTTCGCCACCAGCGACGGCTCGGTGTAGCGCGACGGCGGCTTGGTGGCGTGCCCGGCGGCATTCAGCTTCGCCGCCTCCAGCACCTGCTTCTCGGCCAGGCGCGGCAGCTTGGCCTGCGCGTCGTCGCTCTTCTGGTCCTCGTCGTCATTGCCCTCGACGTAGGCCTTCATGAAGCCGTGGAAGGTGATGGTGCGGCCGCTGGACACGAAGCCCGCGCCCTTCACCTCGGAGAGGCCGCTGGTGCCGCCGTCGATGGCGATCGGGCTGGTGGGGACGGCGTCGAACTTCACCGTCATCGACTGACCCTCGGCGTCCTTCATCTGTGACGCGATGGTGCGCATCCAGATCAGCTCGTAGAGCCGGAACTGCTCGCCCGTCAGGCCGGTCTGCGCCGGGGTGCGGAAGCTCTCGCCGGCGGGACGGATCGCCTCGTGCGCCTCCTGAGCATTCTTCACCTTGGAGGTGTAGTGACGCGGCTTGTCGGGCACGTACTGCTTGCCGAAGAGCTGCTCGGCCTGGCTGCGGGCGGCATTGATGGCCTGGCTCGACAGCTGCACCGAGTCCGTACGCATGTAGGTGATGAAGCCGCCCTCGTAGAGGCGCTGCGCCACGCTCATCGCGGTCTGCGCGCTCATGCCGAGCTTGCGGCCGGCCTCCTGCTGCATCGTCGTGGTGCGGAAGGGGGCGTAGGGCTTGCGGGTGTAGGGCCGCGACTCAACCGATGCGACGGTGAACTTCGCGCTGGCCAGGCCACCGGCCACGGCATTGGCGGCCAGTTCGTCGAGGGCGACGGTGTTCTTGCTGGTCAGCACGCCCTTGGCGTCGAAGTCGCGGCCCGCGGCCACCCGCTGGCCGTCGAGCGTGGCCAGCCGGGCGCTGAAGTTGCGGGGATCGGCCTCGGCACCGGCGTCGAGGATCGCCTCGAGGTCCCAGTAGGAGGCGCTGCGGAAGGCCATCCGCTCACGTTCGCGGTCCACCACCAGACGAGTGGCCACCGACTGCACGCGGCCGGCCGACAGCCGCGGCATGACCTTCTTCCACAGCACGGGGCTGACCTCGTAGCCGTAGAGGCGGTCCAGGATGCGACGGGCCTCCTGGGCGTCCACCAGATCGAGGTCCAGGTCACGGGTGTTCTCGAGTGCCGCGGTGATGGCCTGCTTGGTGATCTCGTTGAAGACCAGGCGCTTGACGGGCACCTTCGGCTTGAGCTCCTGCATCAGGTGCCACGCGATGGCCTCGCCCTCGCGGTCACCGTCGGTGGCCAGCAACAGTTCGTCGGCATCCTTCAGCTCGTCCTTGAGCTTCTTCATCACCGACTTCTTGTCTGCCTGCACCACGTAGATGGGCTCGAAGTCGTTGTCGACGTTGATGCCGGTGCGCGCCCACTTCTCGCCCTTGTACTTGGCGGGCACGTCGCTGGCGCCCTTGGGCAGGTCCCGGACGTGGCCGACCGAGGAGTCCACCACATACCCGTCACCCAGATAGCTCTTGATCTTGGCCACCTTGTTGGGTGACTCGACGATCACGAGCCGGCGGGAAGTGGTTGGCATCTCAGAAGACCTCATCGATTGAATGGATTGGGAGGGGGCGCACCAAACATACGCGTAGCGCGGTCCGTGGGCACATGGTATCCACATGCCCGCCCCGGTCCAGCCCGCCGGGTGAGGAGGGGCTGGGGCTGGAGGCAAAACTGAGAGCCCAGACGAGGGCGGGATGAAATTGGAACGAGCCAACCCCCATCCTGGCTCTCAGTTTTGGGTCACGGGGCGACGAGCATCCCGTCCCGCAGGGCCTGACGAAGCTTCGGCAAGACCTCGGCCCGCACCGCCGACGCGTCGGCCTCCAGCAGGACGGCGATCGCGTCGGTGATCTGGCCCAGGGAGAGCTCCCCGTCGCAGGCGCCCAGGACACCACCCAGGACCGTGTCCACCTCCGTGGCCCGACGAAGGCCCGACGCGCTGCGCAGCACGATGTGCTGCGGGTCCTCAGCTCCCGCATCGCCCAAGGTCTCCTGGGTGACGTGGCTGGCGAGCTTCCAGTGGTGGGCCAGCAGTTCGTCGTCGCTCATCAGGGAATTGGTGACGCAGGCCTGGTGCTCGGCCAGGGCGGCGCCGACGGGCTGCGCGATGGCGTGCGGCCAGCTCTCCACCTGCACGTCGGGGGTGGTGCGTTCGGCGCGGGTCAGGGTGATCCAACCCATCCCGACGCCGACGATCCCCAGCTGCTTGAAGTAGTCGATCCACTCGCGGTAGCGGGGCTTCCACTCCGGGCTTCCGGCCAGGCCGGCGTCGGTCAGCCAGACCTCGATGTAGTTGTAGATGTCGAGCCGTTCACGCTCCACCACCCACACGTCGCAGCCCGAGTCCTCGGCCCAGCCGGCGACGCGCTCGGTCCACGGCTGTCCCTCCAGGATCGCCCAGTTGCACAGCACCTGCAGCGAGCCGCCCGGGTTGAGGTGCTCGGGCGCGCCCTTGACGACGGCCTCCACCAGCCCGTCACCGGCGAAGCTTCCCTCCCGGTAGACCAGCCGCTCATCCTCGGTGGTGGGCGGGCTCATCACATAGGGCGGGTTGGTGACGATCAGGTCGAACCTCTCGCCGGCCACCGGCTCGTAGAGGCTGCCGTCGCGGATGTCCACGTCGACGTCGTTCAGGGCGGCGGTGAGCGCCGCCAGTTCCAGGGCCCGCGGGTTGATGTCGGTGGCCACCACACGGTCTGCGTGACGGGCCAGGTGCAGGCTCTGCACGCCGCAGCCGGTGCCCAGGTCCAGGGCGCTGTCCACCGCGGTGCGCATCGTCATCTGGGCCAGCGAGGTGGAGGCCGGGGAGACACCCAGCACGTAGTCGGGGCGGGTGCGGGTGGTCACCTGGTCCAGCCCCGGGGTGAGGTCGCTGACGATCCAGCCACTGGCCCGCGACTCTGGAGCAGGGCCCGACGGGCTCGCGCCGTCGTCGGCGGAGCCGTAGGGCCGGATGTCCACCAGGGCACGGACGACGTCACCGTCGACGGCCAGGATGTCGGCGTCGACGAGGACGTCGAAGAGCTCGGGGGACGCGGACAAGGCGGCGCGGGCGGCGGCCAGCGGCACCTCCTGCTGCAGCGGCCACAGCTTCACCAAAGTCGCCTGCGGGTCCGTTGCCTCCCCCAGTACGTCCAGCGCCGGGATGGTCGAATTGCGCCCCAGACCCTCCTGACCGGCCTCACCGATCCGGTCGATCACCTCGTCGATCGTGTAGTTCGCAGCGGTGAAGGCGGAACGCAGGTCACGGACCTGAACGGGCGTCAGCATGGGTCAATGCTCACCGCCCGGCTCCCGGGGCGCAAACCTGAGACGATGCTGTTGGCGGTTCGGCAGCCGCGTGGCGCCACATCTACGCTCCCCTCGGCGGCCGGACGCCCGGGTACCCCACGCCACCGCACGCACCCGAAGGACCCCATGCCGCACGCCTCCGGTCTGGCCACCCTCACCCTGCTCGGCGCATCGTCCATCACGGCCACAGCCACCACCCTGACCGACGAGGGGCAGTGGGGTCTGGACCGGATCGACCAGCGCACCGGCCTCAACGGCCAGTACAACCAGAACCTGACCGGGGCCGGCGTCACCATCTACGTCGTCGACACGGGCGTCGAGGGAACCCACCCGGAGTTCGGCGGACGCGTGCGCAGCGGCTTCAGCACCGTCGACGACTCCGACGGCACCGGCGACTGCGCGGACCACGGCACCCACGTCGCGGGCATCGCGGCCGGAGAGGACCACGGCGTGGCCCGCCAAGCCAGCGTCGTCCCCGTCAAGGTGCTGGGCTGCGGCTTCGCGGGCGGCGACCAACAGCTGATCGACGGCATCAACTGGATGGTCAACCATCACCGGGCCGGCACCCCGGCCGTCGCGAACCTCTCCATCGCCCACCCCGCCTCCGGGTCCGCCACGGCCGGCCAGGTGGATGCGGCTGTCGAACGCGCCGTTGCGGACGGCATCACCGTGGTCATCGCCGCGGGCAACGAGTCGATGAGCGCGGGTGAAGAGTACCCGGGTCGCGTCGCGAATGCCCTGACCGTGGGAGCCACCAACAACGCGGACCTGATGACGGACTTCTCCAGCTACGGCTCCTCGGTGGACCTGCTCGCTCCCGGTTACAACATCGCCTCGGCCACCCATGACGGTGGGATCGGGCTGAAGTCCGGCACCTCCATGTCCGCCCCCTTCGTCGCGGGCGCGGCCGCCCTGGTCCTGCAGGCGCACCCCACCTGGACCCCGCCGCAGGTGTCGAGCTTCCTGGTCTCCAATGCCACCAGCAATGTGATCGGCAATGTCGCCCACGACACCCCGAACCGCCTGCTGTGGGCCGGCTTCAGCGGGACTGCACCCACCACCCCGGCCCCGTCCACCAGCGCCCCAGCACCCACCACCCCGGCCCCCAGTACTCCGGCACCTGCACCGCAGCTGGTGCCCTCGGGCCCCACCCAGGCACTGGGCACCCCCGCCGTCGGCAAGCGGCTGACCGGGGTACGCCCCGCCTACACCCCAGGGGCCTCCACCGTCACCATGCGGTGGTACCGGGTCAGCTCGACGGGCGCCTCCACCCAGATCGGCACCGGGACCAGCTACCTGGTGCAGCCCGCCGACAAGGGCCAGCGCATCCGGATGTGCGCCACCGCCAGCCGTTCCGGCTACCGCGCCCGCACCACCTGCAGTGGCCTGACCAGCGTCGTGGCTCCCGGCGCCATCACGCTGTCCTCCACTCCGTCGATCACCGGGACCGCCCGGGTGGGCAGGCAGGTCATCGCCGTCACCCGCACCTGGAGCCCATCGCCTGTCACGCTGCGTTACCAGTGGTACCGGGTGAACTCCCACGGCACGGCCGCGGCGATCCCCGGGGCCACCCGCAACGCCTACACCAACACGAGCGCGGACAAGGGTCACCGGATGCGGGTGCGAATCACCGGCAGCAAGGCCGGCTACACCACCCGCGCCGCCTGGAGCCTGACCAGCTACCCGGTCATCTGACCGTCCCCACGCCGGGCGCGTGGCATCCTGAACCCCATGGCTGTTCCCGACTGGTTGATGGGCGACGAGGTGGTGCACGTGCACCATCGCGAAGCCAGTGCGGGCCGGACCGCGGACTTCCCTGACTGGCTTCCCACAGCTGTCCTGGACTCCGTGCAGGCGCAGGGAATCCAGCGCCCCTGGGCGCACCAGCGCGAGCTGGCCGAGCACGCCTTCGCTGGCCGGCATGCCGCCATCTGCACGTCGACGGCATCTGGCAAGACGCTTGCCTACCTGCTGCCCGTGATGGCCGCCACTGCCGTGGCCGACGGGGTGCTGGGCATTCCGGTGGAGTCCGTGCGCGCCCGGCTGGTCACCCGCAAGCACACCGCCCTGTACCTGGCCCCCACCAAGGCACTGGCGCACGACCAGCGGCGCAGCGCCACCGAGCTGGGCCCCGACGGGTGGAAGGTCACCTGCCTCGACGGGGACTCGGACCAGCAGGAGCGACGCTTCGCCCGCGAGTTCGCCAGTTATGTCCTGACCAATCCGGACATGCTGCACCGCTCCGTGCTGCCCAACCACTCCCGCTGGGCCGGCTTCCTGGGTTCGCTGCGCTATGTGGTCATCGACGAGGCGCACCGTTACCGCGGTGTCTTCGGGGCACACGTCGCCGCGGTCATCCGACGGCTGCGACGGCTGTGCGCCATGTATGGGGCGCATCCGGTCTTCATCCTCGCGTCGGCCACCGCCAGCAATGCGGGCGAGGCCGGTGGCCGGCTGATCGGCGAGCAGTCCATCGAGGTGGTGGACGACGACGCCTCCCCGCACGCGGCCCGCGACGTGGTGCTGTGGCAGCCGTCGGACTCCCCGCACGGGGACGCGGCGCGCGTGATGGCGAACCTCGTCGACGAGGGCAAACAGGTGATCACCTTCGTCGCCAGCCGGACCTTGGCAGAACTCATCGCAGTCCGCGCCCAGGACCAGGTGACTGGCGGCGGGCAGATTGCCTCCTACCGTTCCGGCTATCTGGCGCAGGACCGACGCGGCATCGAGCGGGCCTTGTCCGGTGGGCGGTTGCGGGGCGTTGCTGCCACCAATGCCCTGGAACTCGGGATCGACGTCGCCGGGATGGATGCCGTGGTGATCTGCGGTTTCCCCGGCACCCTGGCCGCGCTGTGGCAGCAGGCCGGGCGTGCGGGGCGCGGTGTTCGCGATGCGCTGGTGGTGCTGATGGCGCGCGAGGACCCGCTCGATGTCTACCTGTTCAGCCACCCGGAGCTGCTCTTCGACGCCCCCGTCGAGGGCACGGTCCTGCACCCGGAGAACCCGTGGATCCTCGGCCCGCACCTTGCCGCCGCAGCCCAGGAAGCAGCCCTGACCAGCGCCGACGAGCGCTGGTTCGGTGACGGGATGGAGCGGCTGTGCGCCCAGTTGGCCAGGCAGGGCCTGCTGCGGCAGCGGCCGACGGGCTGGTTCTGGACCCGGCCGGAACGCGCCGTCGACTCGATCGACCTGCGCAGCCTGGGCGGGCGGCCGTTGGACATCGTGGACCGCGACACCGGCCGAGTGGTCGGGCAGATCGAGCGTGGTGCCGCAGACCGGACGGTCCACCCGGGCGCGGTCTACCTGCACCTGGGCGAGCAGTGGCTGGTGGACGAGTACCTGCCCGACGAGCTGCAGGCGCTGGTGCACAGCGAACGGCCGGGCTTCTACACCCAACCGAAGAGCCTCTCGGAGGTGCGCATCCTGGGCGTCAGCCAGACGCGTGACTTCGGCCGGGGAACGGTCAGCTGCGGCGATGTGGAGATCGGCGAGCAGGTGGTGGGCTACCTGCGCCGCGACGAGATCACCGGCGAGGTGTGGGACACCACTCCGCTGGAGATGGACGAACACCAGCTGCGCACGCGAGCGATGTGGTGGGAGGTGCCCGATGACCTGGTGGCCGAACTGGGCCTCAATGCGGTGCAACTGGCCGGTGCTGCCCATGCCGCGGAGCACTGTGCGATCGGTCTGTTGCCGATGTTCGCCCCGTGTGACCGGTGGGACATCGGCGGGGTGTCCACGGTCATCCACCCGGACACCGGGCGGTGCACCATCGTCGTGCATGACGGCCATCCGGGTGGCGCGGGCTTCGCGGAGCGCGGCTATGAGCGGGCCGAGGAGTGGGCCCTGGCGACGCTGGAACGTCTCGAGCAGTGCGACTGCGAGGCCGGGTGCCCCCGCTGCGTGGTCAGCCCGAAGTGCGGCAATGCCAACCAGGTGCTGGACCGTGACGCAGCGCGTCGGTTGATGAGCGGTTTGCTGGGGATCGACGCCTTCGAGTGAGGGTGCAGCGGGTGCGGACACACCTCATGACGGCCGAGCTTGTCGAGGCCTCAGCGGCTGCCCCAGTCCCACACCGGACGGTCGAGGACGCCCCGACCAGCGACCAGCGTCTCCCCCGTGTCCTTGATGAGTTCGTGGTGCTCCAGCTCCTCGCCGAGCAGTGAACGCAGGCCCTCGACCAAGGCCGTGGAGTGCGAGACGACCACCACCTGGGTGCGTTTGCTGGCCCCTGCCACCAACCGGGCCAGCGCGGGGATCATCTGAGGATGCAGGCTGGTCTCCGGTTCGTTGAGCACCAGGAGACGCGGCGGCCGAGGGCTGAGCAGGGCGGCGGCCAGCAGCAGGAAACGCAGGGTCCCGTCGGACAGCTCCTCCCCCTTCAGCGGCCGCAGCAGGCCGTGTTGCCGGAAGCGCAACTCCAGCCGGGTCCCGACATCGGAGACCACCACCTGTCCACGTGGGAAGGCCTCGGCGACGGCGGAATCCAGGACCTCGCCGAAGGCGGACTCCAGGATGGTCTGCAGGGCCGCTGCCAGGTCCGAGCCGTCGGCCGCCAGCACCGGGGTCCAGGTGTTGACGTGCAGGCCACGGGCGGGGCTGGCGGGATCGGTACGGAAGGAGTCGTAGAAGCGCCAGTTGCGTACTTCCTGGCGCACCGCCACCAGTTCCGGGTACATGGTGGGTTCGGCGAGTTCACTGAGCATGGACATCTGGTTCGGCAGGTCCTCCAGCACCAGCTCCCAGCGGTCCTGACGTGCTTCCACCCGGGAGTTCTTGCGACGTACCAAGGTGCTGGCCGGGCGCATCACCGGCCCCGCGAAGATGACCTCCCGCTTGATCTCCGGGTCGTGCACGAACATCGTGTCGCGGGGAATGGGCAGGCCGATGTCCGCCAGATAGCCCAGGTCATCGGCCACGAAGCCCAGGCCCAGGCTGATGGGGTTGACCCTCTTGCCCTTGCCCTGCACGGGCATCTCCCCGGACCGCATGGCGGCGCTAATGTTCTCCGGCCCTGCCCACAGCACGCTGCCGAACCCGCCCTGGCGCGCCAGGGACGAGACGAGCGCCCCATTGGCCGCATCGCCGATCAACCCCAACGCCTTGTACAGGCTGGACTTGCCGACACCATTGGCCCCCGTGACCAGGGTCACCCTGCCCATCGGGAGCACCAGGCCATGCAGGCTGCGAAAGCCGCGGACCGCCACCGTCTGGATCATGCAGCTGACGCTATGCGATGCCTCTGACAATTCTTGGTGGGCCGGGTCCTCAGCCGCGACGGACCAGACGCCGCAGGAAGCCGATCCGGGTCTCTTCGACGGACCCAGGGGTCGTGGTCTGCGGCTCGGAGTTCGTGGTCTGCACCTCAGGAGCCGCGGGCTGCGACGCGGAGACTGTCCCACCCTCGCCGGCCGAGCCTGTCGAGGCCTCGGGCTCCAGGGACCGGCGTGCGGGTCTCCCCTCGTCGGCGGGGTCTGCCGCAGCCTCGGCGTCCTGCGTCCGTCGGCCGGGTGGCTCCTCGTCGGGCAGTGCGGAGCCCTTCTTCACCGCCGACGCCTCGATCTCCAGGGTCACCTCGTCACCGATCAGCCAGCCGCCCGTCTCGAGCGCCGCATTCCAGGTGAGTCCGAAGCCGGCGCGGCTGATCGCGAGCTCTGACTGGAAACCGATCCGCTCATTGCCGAAGGGGTCGGTGGACGAGCCACCCCAGGCGAAGACCATGTCCACCCGACGGGTGACGTCCTTGATCGTCAGGTCTCCCCCGACCCGCACGTGGTCATCGTCGAGGATCTCGAAGTCCGTCCCCACAAAGGTCAGCGCAGGGTAGGTTGCGACGTCCAGGAAGTCCGCGGAGCGCAGGTGCGCATCGCGGTCTGTGACGAGGGTGTTGATGCTCGACGCGGAGATGCTGACCATCAGGGCCGAGTGCTGCACATTCCCGCCGTCGATCAGTGCATGGCCGTGGAATTGGTCAAAGGTGCCACGGATCCGGCTCAGGCCCGCGTGCCGGACCCGAAAGCCCAAGGCGCTGTGTGCCGGGTCCAGGTGGTACAGCCCGTGGATGTCCCGAATTCCTTGCATCGTGGTGTTTCCCCCGAAACGTCTCGATCCAGCAGAACCGGTTGCGGCCCACCGTTGACCAGTCAATCACGCCGGGGGATTCGGCAGTCCGCCCTGTTCGCACCGCGGCCCTGATGCTCAGCCGCGCCTCAGGGCTGCTCACGGGGCAGGCTCCCGGCAATCGCCTCCTCCACCACCCATCGTTCGGCGCCTGCCACGGCTGGAGTCAACTGGCTGCGGACCGCGACGACCACCTGGAAGTCACGCCGGTCACCCTCGATGTGGCACCGGACCAGAGTGGCGTCATTGGCCCGGGCGACGGTGCTGGCTGCAGGGCATGCCTCCGCGCTGCGGACATGGGCCTGGGCCCCGGCCAGCGCCGCCAGGTCTGCGGCGGCCCGTGCCCGGTGCACCGAGCCGATCCAGCCGGCGATCCACACGCCCAGGAGCATGGCCGCGCACAACAACAGCGCCATCGCTCCCGTCAGCGCCGTGCCGCTGCCCCGCTCCCCCGGCCGGGACCTCCTCATGGCGTCACACCCGGTTCCAGGTGGGCTGTTGCTTCGCCCCGCAGGTGCACAGGCCCGACGCGTCCCCAGGACGAGTCGACGTCGACCCGGACGGTGACCTCCCCACTGGCGCGCTGCACGATGGTCCTGGCACCCCGTGGGGCTCGCCCACGCGCCTCGACGGCCGCCGCGGTGTCACCCCGCGCCAGCTGCCTGGCAACCTGCGAGGCGGTGTCCGCGCAATGTGTCTGCAGCACCACCAGGCTCACCACCCAGCAGGCCAGGCCCATCAGGATGGCCGTGGTCAGGATGCCGATGGCCAGCTCCGCCGTGACCATGCCGCGCTGGCCCCTCGACGCTCTTCGGCCCCCTGGGCTGTTGTGGTCCATCCTGACGTCCTCCCAGACGTGCCCATGGTGGCGGGGCCGACTGCGGTGGCCCCACCACTCCTTGGGCTGTGCTCGTGGTCAGATCTGGGCGCCGATCTGGCCGATCAGCTTGGTGACCTGATGGAGCATCTCCTTCTTGAAGGTGCCGTCCGCGAAGACATTGACCAGGACCATTGCCAGCGCGATGGCGGCCAGAATGCCGACCGCATACTCGGCAGTGACCATGCCCCGTTCGCAGGCACGACGCACGGAACTCTTGGGACGCTCCCGGAAGGCAACCTCCGGCTCTGCCCAGGTGGTCGTCGCGGCCCCCGTGCTGTAGTCGTCCCGGGCACAGGTGGAGTTGATGGCGAGGGTGGTGAGGGTGGCGGACATGTCCGATTCCTTTCGTCGGGGTTCCCGGCGCTCACCGGGCCCACCTGACAGTCTCGAAATCGAGGCTCCGGAAAATTCACGTCCCGCACCACCTGTGGACAAGTCTTCGCCGCACTGCATCTGTGGATGACGAGCATCACCGCTTGTCAGCAAGGTATACAGCCAACCCGCACCGCGGGGCGCAACGGTCCACGTGGCACAGGTGTTGTCCAGATCTGCGGCGCAGGGGCCTACTGCGGCGCCGACAGCACCTCGGCTAGGGATGTGGCGGGGCGGCCGAGGATCGTGGGCACGTCCTCACTGATGCGCTCCATGGTGCCTTGCGCAATGGCTGTGTAGGTGCTGATCCAGGCCTCCAGCTGCCATTCCTCGGGCTCGAACTGGGCGCGCGAGGCGCGCGCTTCCTCGAGGGTCTCATCGACGTAGCGGACGGGCCGCCTCCACGCGTGGGAGATGGCCTCGGCCACCTCGGCCATGGTGAGGGCCTGGGGTCCGGTCAGTTCATAGGTGCGGCCTGCGTGGGCGCCGGGCTCTGCGAGCACAGCGGCGGCGACGGCCGCCACATCGGCCCGTGCCACCATGGCGGCACGTCCTTCGCCGGCGGGGCCGCGAATCGCGTCGTCCTCGCCGACCAGGTCTGGGGCGAAGTCCTGGTAGAGGCTGTCGCGCAGCAGGGTGAAGCCCATCCCGCTGTCCTTGATGGCAGCCTCGGTGGCGCCGTGGTCGCGGGCGAGGGTGAAGGTGCTGTTGTCGCTGGCACCCACGAAACTCGTGTAGACGATGTGCCCCACTCCCGCGTTGGCGGCGGCCCGCACGAAGGAGACCTGTTGTTCCGCCCGCTGGGGACTCTCGTGGCCAGAGACCATGAACAGGGTCTCGACGCCCGAGAGCACCTGCCCGGAATTCGCCGGGTGCGCGTAGTCATTGCCCATCGGGAAGATGCCGTCATCGGCACGGATGCGCTGCGGGTCCCGGGTCAGCAGGCGCAACGGGATGCCCCGGTTACGCAGCTGCTTGACCACCTGCTGACCGAGCTTTCCGGTGGGTCCGGTCACGGCCGTCGTAGGGAGTCTCATGTCATGACGGTACGTCGCGTGTCGCCATCCCGCGAAACCGTTCAGCGCACGGCCAAAGTCTTCACCAGACCGGCGACGACGGGTACGACGCCGGTCAGCAGGAAGGCCGGCAGGAAACAGGCCATCAGGGGCAGCACCGAACGCACCCCAACCGCGCGAGCCCGCCCCAGCTGGGCATCGCGCACCGCAACCCGCAGGTCCTGGGCATGTTGGCGCAGCACCCGCGCCGCGGCACTGCCTGTCTCGCTGCTGCGAGCCAGGTCCCGGGCGACCGGCCCCCACGCGGGGTCGTCGAGCAGCCCGCGCCAGGCCTCGGCATCGGACAATCCGACGCCCACCTGCGCGGAGACCCGGCGCAGGGTGGCGGCAGTGCTCTCGGGTGCCACGGCCCCCACGTCGATGACGGCCGCGCGCAAGGGTGCCCCTGCGTCGAGGCTGGCCGCCAGCAGGTCCAGCGTCTCCGGCAGCGCGGCCAGTACCGCGGCTCGTTCGCGGCTCCGGGCTGCGGGGACCAACCACCCCAGGCCCACCGCTGCCGCGAGCCCCGTCGGCGGTGCCAACGCCCACCCGATGGGCCCCGGAAGCCCGAGGACCAGGCAACAGGACACCAGCAGCCCGGCCAGCACCCGTCCGCGCGCTGGGAGGGCTCCGGGCCGTCCGGTCACCCAACCGGGCACGGAGACTGTGGTGCGTCGGCCGCCGAGACGCTGCCGGGAGTCGTCGCCGAGGAGCCACACCGTCAGCCCCACCAGCAGCGCGGGCCACCAGATGGTGCCCATGTCAGGGCCTCCTCGCCGCACGTGCCATCTGTTCGGTCCACAGCACACCCGCGCAGGCCAGCAGGACGCCGCAGACCAGACAGACGAGACCCGGCACCGTGTGGAGCAGGAATCCGACCGGATCTCCACCGGAGGCACGTCCCATCACGATCCCCACCAAGGGCAGGAAGGCAAGCAGCCGGGCGGTGGAACGTGGCCCGGACAGCTCCGCGTCGACGAGTTGCCGGGCAGCTCGTTCGCCCCGAACCTGGTCGCTCACCTGAAGGGTCAGGGCCGCGATCGGCGCACCCGTGCGTTCGCCCAGCTCCCATGCCCGGGCCAGGCTCACCAACCCTTCCCTTCCCGGCCCCGCCCCCGCCTCACGCAGGGCCCGCCCCACGTCGCCACCGATCAGCTGGGTTGCGGCGGCACGCTCCATGCAGTCGCTGTCGGCGGCGGCCTGCAGCAGTGCCCGGGAGGGCACGGCACCCAGCCGCAGCTGGCCGGCCACCACCTGGCAGGCATGGGCCACCTCGGCACCCGCACGCCGACGCCGACGCTCGGCCCGTGCTCGGGAGGTCAGGTGGCCGCCGGTGAACGCCACCGCGCAGCCCAGCACGGCCCACAGCAACCCACGCAGCCCGGTCAGCACCAGTGCGACACCCAGCACACCCACCACCAGGACCGCCGCCATCGCAGATGGGGGAAGCCCTCGGCGAGCGCGCACCTGCCCCGGCATCCGCGCCGGTGACGGCACGGCAAGGGCCGCCGTGATTCCCGCCAGGAGCGCTGCCCACACGACGGGCGCGCTCATGACAGCATCCCCATGAGTTCGTCCCAGGCGGGTCCGCGGCGGGGACGTGCCGAGGCGTCGAACCCGATGGCCTCCACCACCTCGATGGTGCGGTCTGGTTGGCGCCGCACCACGCCGATCTGGGCCACCCCGCGGCTCCCGGACGGCCACCGACGTACGTGCACCACCACACGCAGCGCCGAGGCCACCTGGGCGTGGCAGGCGTCACGACCCATGCCGCCGAGTGCCGCGAGGGCCTCGAGACGGGCGGGAACGTCGGTGGCGGAATTCGCATGCACGGTGCCGCAACCGCCCTCATGGCCGGTGTTCAGGGCGGTGAGCAGGTCGCACAGCTCTGCCCCTCGCACCTCTCCCAGCACCAGCCGGTCCGGACGCATCCGCAAGGCCTGTCTGACCAGGTGTGTGAGGCTGACGGCCCCGATGCCCTCCGCATTGGGCTGGCGGGCCTCCAGCCGCACGCAGTGCGGATGGTCGGGTGCCAGCTCCCGCGAATCCTCCACGATGAGCAACCTCTCGCGCTCCGGAACCAGGGACAGCAGGGAGGCCAGCAGCGTGGTCTTTCCGGAGCCGGTGCCACCGCTCACCAGGAAGGCGGTGCGGCTGGCCACCAGCGAGGCCAACAGGTCCGCGCACTCCCGGCTGAGGGACCCGGTGGAGACCCAGCGCTCCAGGGGGAATGCCTGGTGGGAGGGCACGCGCAGGGACAGGCAGGTTCCTGGGTCAGCGATCCCGCCCAGCACCGCATGCACGCGCGTCCCGTCCGCCAGCCGGGCGTCCACGCAGGGGCTGGCCTCGTCCAGCCGACGCCCGACGGAGGCGGCCAACCGCACGGCCAGCCGTCGCACCTGGTCGTCGTCCCCGAACCGCAACTCGCTGCGTTCCAGCCCCTGTCCACGGTCCACGAAGACCTGGCCCGGACCGTTGACCAGCACGTCGGTGACCCCGTCCAGATGCAGCAGCGGTTCCAGCGGCCCCGCGCCGATGCTGGTGCGACGAAGCTCCTCCAGGGTGCGCAGCACCATGGCATCGGAGACCACCAGGCCCAGGCCGCGCAGCGCCTGCGCCACGTCCGCGGGCTGGTACCCCCGCCCCAGCCCCGCCAGGCGCATCCGGACCAACTCCAGGTTCTCGGCGTCCGGCATCATCTGGTTCCCCTCGGTGCGCATCAGGCCACCAGCCCGTCGACGAGTGCCTCCACCTGCCGCGGATAGCCATGCCTGCCCCGGCCTCGCCCCACGGGCGCCGCCTGCTCGGCCGCCCTGGTGACGCGCCGGTCATCGCCGAAACTGCCCAGCAGGGGGATGCCGAGGGTCTCGGCCACCAGGTCCGGGGCAATCCGCCGGGCGGCACCGGTACGCACCACCAGTTCGACGTCGTGCAGTCCCAGTGCCCATGCCCGGCTCTGTGCAGCCACCACCCCGCGCACGTCGGCGCCGCAGACCAGCACCTGCCGCTGCCCGGGCCACGCCTCCACCGTCTCGCTGCCCTGACCGGCATCCAGCACCACCAGGTCATGGGTGCGGCTCAGGCTCGCCAGTACGGCACGCACCGCCTCTGCCCCGGGCAGGCCGTGTTTTCCGCCCCCGCCGCCGGCAAGGGTCTCCGGTCTGCCATGGGCGACGACATCCACGCCGGAGACATTGGGCAGGCGCCCCACCAGGGAATCGATGTGGCCCGCGGCCTGGCGCAGGTCATGCCAACGCCAGCCCGGTGCGGTCTCGGCCCCGAGCACCAGGTCCAGGCCACCGCCCGTCGGGTCCAGCTCCACCACGGCAGCGACCAGCCCGCGGTCTGCGGCGCGTTGCCCCAGGGCACAACACAGCGTGCTCACGCCCAGCCCTCCGGACCCGCCGACGACGCGCACCACGTGGGCCTCGCCGGCGCCGACATGCCCCTGGTCCAGGATGGAGGTGAGCAGGACGGTCTGGTCCGGCAGGACGAGCACGGAGGCCTGCAGCATCGCTGACCAGTCCGCCAGCTCTGCCAGGGAACTGCCCACCAGATGCACGCCCGGACGCGCTTCCAACGCGATGCCACAGACGAGCGGCGCCATCTCCGCGGAGACCAGGATGCACGGGGCACTGCGCCAGCCGGCGCGGATCTGGGCGGCCTCCCGGGCGAGCTCGGGGTGGACTCCCGCGGCGGCGGCCGCGGCGAGCACCTGTTCCACGACGCGCGCCTCGCGTGCCACCAGGAGCGGCGCGGAGCCGCCCTGTCGCAGCGCCCGGGCAGAAGCGCGACTGCCGGGCCGCAGGGGCGTTGCCAGACCTGACGGGTTCTCAGTGTTCATGTCTGCAGTGTGTGCGTCGGGGCACCGGAATCTGTCACCTCCGTGCAGGTTGTGGACAAGCTCTCAGCGGCGTCGAATGACCTGTGGACATCTCATGTCGGTGTCCAGACACCGTGCCCCCGGAAGCGCAGAACGCCCTAGAATCGCCGTCATGCCCTCCCCCAGGTCCGCCTCCGCAAGCACCCACTTCCCGATGCCTGCCGTCGAGTGGATGGTGGGCACAGAACCCAGTTGTGTGCTGAACCTGGCCGGGAGCGCCGCCCTCCCGCGGCTGCTCGCGGGTCTGGGTCATCAGGTGATGACCGTTGACAAGGACCTCGAGGTGATCCGGAAGCTGGCTGCCGACCCTCGCCTGGTGACCATCGTCGCAGAGGCCGAGTCCCTGCCCTTCGACCCCTGCCAGTTCGACGCCGTCGTCGCCCACCAGGTCTTCCACCGCTTCGCGCCGGGACTGGTGCTCAGCGAGATGGCCCGGGTCCTGCGCCCCGGGGGCACCGCCTGCGTCTCCTACCTGGTGCGCGATGACTCGGTGCCGTGGGTCAAGCGGCTGGTCAAGCTGTTGCGTCAGGTGGATGAGAACGCCATGCGCGGTGACTACGGCGACGCGTCGGTGGAGGCTCTGGCCACCAGCAAGTACTTCCCCCAAGTGGAGACCCGCAGCTTCCGCGTCTGGCAACAGGTCAACCGCCCCACGCTGCTGGCCATGGTCTCCAACCAGCCCGCTGTCGCCGCCCTCGACGGGGAGATGCGCGAGCTCGTGCTGGCCGATGCCGCACAGCTCTATGACAGTGCCACTCCCGGCGCCGACGAGCTGCGCCTGCCCTTCCAGCTGAAGGTCTGGCGTGCCTGGGTGGACCACGAGGAACTGACCGCGCCGATCGAGATCGATGACACGGGGCTCGTCATCCCGTTGTAAGGTTTGTCACTGGTGTGCCGGGAAGTCTGGTCGGCGACAGTTTCCGTCGAACCCTGAGGACTCCCATGAGCCACCCCATCCCACCGCGGCGCCGCATCATCTTCGGCCCCGGCCGCGAGGCAGACCGCCTCCACCTTCGCGACATCCTGCGCAATGAGACCACCGGCGGCCTGCTGATGCTGGCCGCCACGGCGCTCGCCCTGCTGGTCGCCAATCTCGCACCCGGCTTCTACTCCCACCTGTCGCACCTGCAGCTGGGCCCGCTGGACCTCCATCACTGGGCCGCCGACGGGTTGTTGACGATCTTCTTCTTCGTCGCCGGGCTCGAATTGAAGCGTGAACTCGTCGAGGGCGCCCTGAGCCGACCTGCCGACGCGCTGCTGCCGATCATGGCCGCACTCGGCGGCATGGTGGTTCCGGCCCTGATCTACGTCGGCGTCAACATGGCCGCGGGAGGCAGCCTCGCGGGCTGGGCCGTCCCGATGGCCACCGACATCGCCTTCGCCCTGGCCGTGCTCGCCATTGTCGGCTCCAACCTCCCGTCGGGACTGCGGGCCTTCCTGCTCACCCTGGCCATCGTCGACGACCTGGGTGCGATCATCGTGATCGCCGTCTTCTTCTCCGCGGGCATCGCTTTCCTCCCCCTGGCCGGGGCCCTGGCCTGCGTGGCCGCATTCGCCGTCGCCCAGCAGCGTCGCTTCCACGGCATCTGGCTGTACCTGCTGCTCGGGGTGGCCGCCTGGTGGCTGATGCTGCAGTCCGGCGTGCACGCCACCATCGCCGGCGTCGCGCTCGGCCTGGTGACGCGCACCGACGAGCACGAGCTGCATGACCCGGTGGACCGGTGGAAGCATGCCGTGGAGCCGTGGTCGGCCGGTCTGGTGGTGCCCATCTTCGCCTTCTTCGCCGCCGGGGTGGCCGTCGACGGCCAGATGCTGCGCTCCCTCGTCTCCCGCCCCGAGCCGCTGGGCGTGCTGCTGGGCCTGGTCCTCGGCAAGTTCGTCGGCGTCTACGTGGCCGCGCGCCTGACGGCTCGATTCACCTCCGCCGAGCTGGCCGACGGCGTGGAATGGGGCGACGTGGCGGCGATGGCGGTGCTCACCGGCATCGGCTTCACCGTCTCCCTGCTGATCGGGGACCTCGCCTTCCCGGGGGCCCCGGAGACGGCCCAAAGCGTGAAGGCGGCGGTTCTGGCGGCCTCGGTCACCTCGGCGATCCTGGGCGGGATTGCGTTACGCCGACGGAATAATGGGCGACCCGCCACGGTCTCCTGAGACCCTGATGGATGCTTCCACGAGGCAGAACGTCTAGGCTTTCACTGAATCCCAGAACACTCGAGGAGCGGAACAGATGGCAGAGCGAACCAATCCGAAGACCTTCGTCAACAACCTGGTGGTCGACACCAAGTCGCTGGTGCAGGACAACATTGCGCTCGCCAAGGCCGAGCTCGCCCCTTCGGCGAAGGCCGCGGGCGTGGGCGGTGGCATGTTCGGTGCAGCCGGTTACCTGGCCGCGAACGCCGCCTCGCTGCTCTTCCTTGCCGGTGGTCTGGGCCTCGCGAAGCTGTTCGCGGGCCTGCTGGACTGGAGCGCCATCCCGGCCATCGCGCTGGGCTTCGTGGCCATGGCCATCATCCTGCTGCTGCTCGCCGGCATCCTGGCGCTGGTGGGCAAGGGCAAGATGAAGCAGGTCCAGCCGCCGAAGGAGACCATCAAGGAGGCGAAGCTCACGGTTGCCAGCGTCAAGCAGTCGCTGAACCGCGGCCTCAACGAGGTCGACGCCGAGGTGCGCGACCGCAAGGGTCTGGCCGTCGCCAAGCGCGCCGCCAAGGACCTCGACGAGACCAGCACCTACCAGGCCTCCAGCTCGAAGGGCGCCACCCGCGTCTGAGTCCACACCGCACTGCACGAGGGCCGCACCCGACACCCGGGTGCGGCCCTCGCTGCTGTTCGGAGATGGTTCAGGCGAGCTCGACGATCCTCGATTCCCAAGGCGCCAGCTCGTCGTCGCGGCGCTCTTCGTGGGTGGCCAGCAGCACGGCGCCCTCCCGGCGCAGGTCCTCCGGGAGCGTGCAGGCCTGGCTGGACATGTTGGCCAGCACCAGCAGGACCGGCTGGCCGGGCACCGTGCGGGTGTAGCAGAAGAGCTGCTCGTGGTCCGGCTCCAGCAGGGCGAAGACGCCCTCGCGGACCACCTCGTTGTCATGTCGCAGCCCGATCAGCTTGCGATAGTGGTGGAAGACCGAGTCCGGGTCCGCCACTGCCGCTTCCACGTTGATCTCCGTGTGGTTCGGGTTGATCTCCAGCCAGGGCTCTCCGGTGGTGAAGCCGGCCTTGTCCGTGGCATCCCAGAGCATGGGGGTACGGGCATTGTCACGTCCCTTGGTGCGGTAGCTCTCCAAGAGCTCCTCGGGGTCTGCGCCAAGGGCGGTCGCCTCGGCCCAGTGGTTGAGGATCTCGATGTCCTGGTACTGCTCGATCGAGGTGAAGTAGGCATTGGTCATGCCGATCTCCTCGCCCTGGTAGACGTAGGGCGTCCCCTTCTGCAGGTGCAGCACCGTCGCGAGGGTCTTGGCCGAGTTCACCCGGTGCTCCGGGGAGTCGTCGCCCCAACGGCTCACGATCCGCGGCTGGTCGTGGTTGTCCCAGTACAGGGAGTTCCAGCCCCGCCCTTCCAGCCCGTGCTGCCACTTGGCGAAGTTCGCCTTCAGGTCCGGCAGGTGCAGCGGCTTGAGCGCCCACTTCCCGTGGCCCGGCTGCTCGTCCAGACCCATGTGCTCGAACTGGAAGACCATGCCCAGTTCCTCGCGCGACGGGTCGGTGTACTTGGCTGCCTGCTCCACGCTGACGCCGGGCGCCTCTCCAACGGTCAGCAGGTGGTTGTCCTTGAGCACGGCCTGGTTCATCTCGTGCAGGAACTCGTCCATGCGCGGGCCGTCCACGTAGCTGCCGCTGAAGCTCAGCGCCTGCCCGGGGACCACCTCGGCATCCTCCAGGGGCAGGGTCTTCGAGATCAGGTTGATGACGTCCATCCGGAAGCCGTCGACGCCTCGGTCGATCCACCACTGCATCATGCCGTGGACGGCCTTGCGGACCTCGGGATTCTCCCAGTTCAGGTCCGGCTGCTTACGGCTGAAGATGTGCAGGTAGTACTGGCCGCGCTTCTCGTCCCAGTGCCAGGCGGGGCCGGAGAAGGCGCCGGCCCAATTGGTGGGTTCGGCACCGGGGGTGCCGGGCTCGAAGCCGGGGCGCGGGTCGCTCCACCAGTACCAGTCGGACTTGGCGGAGTTGCGGTCCCTGGACTCCTGGAACCAAGAGTGCTCGTCGGAGCTGTGGTTGACCACCAGATCCATCACCAGCTTCATCCCGCGCGAGTGCAGGCCCTCGATGAGCTCGTCGACGTCGGCAAGGCTGCCGAACAGCGGGTCGATGTCCTGGTAGTCGGAGATGTCGTAGCCGTTGTCGTCCTGGGGGCTGGTGTAGGCGGGGCTCATCCAGACCACGTCGACGCCCAGCTGCTGCAGGTGGTCGAGCTTGGAGATGATCCCGCGGATGTCACCCATGCCGCTGCCGGTGGAGTCGCAGAAGGAGCGGGGATAGATCTGGTAGACCACCGCGCTCTTCCACCAGTCGGGGGTGCGCTGGGCGGTGCCGGTCACGTGGAGTTCAGCCATACCTCCAATCATTCCAGACCAGCTCAATCGCGGGCTCGGGGGCCCTTCCACTCACGCGAGGGGCCAGCCTTGTCCCGCAGGAAGCGCCAGGGAACCGGCTCCTCCCGCGAGGTGTCCCACGGCCGCCGCCAACCGCCAAGATCAAGAATGCAGTCGACGAGGTGTGCGGTGAAGCCCCAGATGAAGATCTCCCCCATCGCAAAGGCTGGCCCCCGATAGCCGGAGGGGATCACCGCGCTCACCCGGTGCTCGGGGTCTGCAAGTTCATCAATACGGAAGCGGTGGATGGAGGCCACCTCGGCGGGATCCACCGGGGCGATCCCCGCGGCCTGCTCGCCGTCCCAGGTGGCCACGACACCGGCGACGTCGAAGGCACTGGCCGCTACGTGGGCCGCGGGCAGCCGGCCGAGCACCTTGGCCCGCGAGGGCGCCAGACCGATCTCCTCCCATGCCTCACGCAAGGCGGCCTCAATGGGCCCCTCCCCCTCATCCAGAGCGCCTCCGGGGAAGGAGATCTGCCCTGGGTGCTTGCGCATGGTGCCGGAGCGTTCGGTGAAGGTGATGTCAAGATCATCTTCGGAGATCATGATCAGCACCGCGGCCCGCCGGGAGCCTTCGCGCGGGGGTCTCGGACGAGTGACCCGCCGGTGCAGCTCCGCCTCGCCGTCCAGCGCGGTCGTCAGCGGTGCCAATTCCTCCGGCAGGGCCCGTGGGTCCGCGAAGACGGGATCGACCGGTCCTAGCTGGGGGTTCACAGCTGCACCCCCAAGTGTTGCTTGACGGCCTCCCGCAGCTGGGTGGCATCGGTGTAGGGCTTGAGTTCGCGGTGCACCACCACGCCGCTGGCGTCGACGAAGAAGGTCTGGGGCACCACCGAGACCCTCAGTGGCGCACGGGAATCCTTGTCCGGGTCCACGAGCTGCGGGTAGAGGGTGCCGTGCCGTACGGCGAAGTCGATGGCCTTGCCGGGGAAGGGATCGGCATAGTCGATGCCCAGGAAGTCCACTTTTGCCCTGGCCCGCTTCGAGACCTCACCGAAGGCCGGCGCCTCGTCCGTGCACGGCTGGCACCACTGCGCCCACAGGTTGACCACCCGGGGCCCCCCTGTGGGCAGGCCCGCCAGGTTGACCTTGCTGTCCCGGCCGAGGCAGTCCAGCGTCAGGGCGGGCAGCCCACCCTCGCGAGCCTTGGCTTCAAGATCACTTGCCGGGCAGGCCTGGATCGCGGCCTGTTTGCGGGCGGCAAGCACCTCATCGGGGGCCAGGGACCGCTGGCTGTCGGGAACGCCTCCGACGGTGACCTGCGGCACCGCGGGTTCGGAATTCCTGGAGCAGCCGGCGAGCCCCAGCAGAGCCACTCCGAGCCCCATGGAGATGATCTTGGTCAAGGTCTGCTCAGCCACGGGGTTCCCTCACAAGCTTGGCGGCCTTGGCCGGGTCGGTCTCGCCCTCACCGAAGGCGGGGCACAGGTCCGCGACGGGGCATGCCCCGCAGGCGGGACGCCTGGCGTGACAGCGACGTCGTCCGTGCCAGATGACGTTGTGGCACAGCTGCACCCACTGGCCAGGTTCGAAGAGCTCGCCCACCTCCCGCTCGACGGCGTCGGGCTTGGTGGCAGCAGTCCAGCCGAGCCGACGAGTGACGCGCATGAAGTGGGTGTCCGGGGTGATCCCGGGGATGCCGAAGGCATTGCCCAGCACCACATTGGCGGTCTTGCGGCCCACTCCCGGCAGCCGGACGAGCTCCTCCAGGGTGGCGGGCACCCGGCCGTCAAACTCGTCGACGATCATCGCACTCAGGCCCAGCAAGGAGTCGGTCTTGGCCCGGAAGAATCCGGTGGGGCGGATGATCTCCTCCAGCCCAGTCCGATCAGCCGCCGCCAGCGCGGTGGCATCGGGGTAGCGGGCGAAGAGGGCTGGCGTGACCAGGTTGACCCGACGATCCGTGCTCTGCGCACTCAGCACCGTGGCCACGAGCAGCTCGAAGGGATCGCGAAAGTCCAGCTCGCACCTGGCGTCGGGATAGGTGCGCGCCAGCAACTCGTTGACGCGCTGCGCCTGTTCGCGCGAAGCAATGACCGGCCGTGACACGCCTCCCACTGTACGGCGAGGCGCACCAATCGAGCTGGTCGTCACAGCCAGACCAAGCCAAATGCGTGCCTCGGACACCCATCCGGGCGGCAAGCCAGTAGACTGCGGACTCACGTGCCGTAGCTGAACCATCAAGGGGGATCATGCACGAGGAGCTCCTGGCCCGCCTGCCGCTCTTTCAGAATCTTGCGCCCGCATCACGCCAGGCCCTTGACGAGCAGATCCATCCCCTGGCCCTGCGCCGTGGCGAGGTGCTCTTCCACAGCGGTGACGTCGCGCTCGGTCTGTACGTGCTGGTCTCGGGCAAGGTGAAGCTGACCAAGCCGTCACGCCAGCCGCAGCCGTCGCTGACCACCAATCGCAAGGGTCGTCCGACCATCCCGATGCCGCGCGAGTCCCTGCTGGCCCTGATCGGACCCGGCGAGATGTTCGGCGAGCTCTCGGTGCTCGACGGCGGTCAGCGAAGCACCACGGCCACCGCCATGCTGGACTGCCGGCTCTACCACGTGCCTCGCGAGCCGATGCTGGACCTGATCGAGAAGCACCACGACGTCTCGCAGGCAATGCTGCGCCAGATGGCGCACCGCGTCCGGGTCTCCAACGAGACGATCTCCGGCCTCGTCCTCAGCGACGTCCCAGGCCGGATGGCCTTCCTGCTGCTCACCATGGCGGAGCGCTTCGGCATCAGCACGGAGCGCGGCGTGGAGGTGCACCATGACCTGACCCAGGCCGAGCTGGCTCAGATGGTGGGTGCCAGCCGCGAGACGGTGAACAAGGTTCTGACGGACTTCGCTGCCCGCAAGTGGATCACGATGAGCGGCAAGAGCGTCGTGATCCGCGACGCCGCCCGCCTGCGCGCCCGGATCGACTGACGGCATCCCCCGGACACGGTCTGGCCCGAGGAACTGCGGCTCGCACTAGGCTTGTGGCATGACCAAGTGGGAATACTTCACCGCGCCCGTGCTGAGCCACATCAGCCAGCAGATCCTGAACAACTTCGGCTCCGAGGGCTGGGAACTCGTCCAGCTCGTCCCGGGCCCGAACCCGGACACCCTGGTGGGCTACTTCAAGCGCCCGCTGCCCGAGGACAAGTGATGACCAGCCCCAGCGAGAAGCTTGACGAGCTGGGCATCACCCTGCCGCCCGTCGCGGCGCCCGTGGCCGCCTATGTGCCGGCTGCACGGTTCGGCAGCCAGGTGTGGACCTCGGGCCAGCTGCCCTTCGTCGACGGCAGGCTCGCCGTCACCGGCAAGGTCGGCGCCGAGGTGACCGCGGAGATCGCCAAGACCCAGTCCCGGATCGCCGCCCTGAACGCCTTGGCCGCGGCGGCCGACGTGGCCGGCGGCATTGACAAGATCACCCGCATCTGCAAGGTGACGGTCTTCGTCGCGTCCGATTCCTCGTTCACCGGCCAGCCGGGCGTCGCCAACGGAGCCAGCGAATTGTTTGGTGAGGTCTTCGGCGATGCCGGAGTCCACGTGCGCAGCGCCGTCGGCGTCGCGGCGCTGCCGCTGGATGCGCCGGTGGAGATCGAACTCGTCTGCGAGACCAACTAGGGCAGCTCGGCAGCGGGAGGTCAGTCCTGGAGCACGTCCCGCTGCCGGCTCGGGTGAGCGTCCACCGCCAACGGCGAGCCGCCGGCGTTCTCCCCCATGTCATCCTTGGGGAGCACCGCGGCCCAGGACTTCACCTCGGGACGCTGCCGGAGCAGTTGGCGCCGCTCACGCTCGGTCAGGCCGCCCCAGACGCCCCATTCGATGCGGTTGTCGAGCGCCTCGGCCAGGCATGTCGAGCGGACCGGGCAGCCCATGCAGACGGCACGCGCCCGCTTCTGGTCCTTGCCCTCCGGAAAGAGTGCGTCCGCCATCCCACGGCACCGCGCGAGCAGTGTCCAGTCGTCCACTTCAGTGAGAGACATCTTCTCTCCTTCCGCGATCGGCCTCAGCTCCGTGCCCCACGTCGGGCACGGTCGGCGCGTCTTGGTGCGAAGATAGCGGCTGCCCCACCTGTTGACAATGTAGGTCCACTGGACAGACAAACAGACGGGCCCCTTGCGGGACGGCAAATCGCGGCCCGGCGTGCGGGTGCGTGTACCGCCGCTGACAGTGGGCTCACGTACTCTAGGAGGCATGACTTCTCGCAAGACGGGCAACAATGCCTATCACCTGGCCTGGTTCGCCGCGCTCAGCGTCCTGAGTGGCCTGTTGGTCGCCGGGCTCGTGCTGCCTGCGGCCTATGTCATGGGCAGTGTGGTCAAGGCCAGTGCCGCGTCGCTGGAGTCGCTGCCCGCCGAGCTGGAGATCGGGCCGCAGTCCGAACGCTCCAAGGTGCTGATGGCCGACGGCAGCACGCTCGCCGAGTTCTACGCCGAGAACCGCGTCTACGTGCCGCTCAGCAAGATCTCGCCGATCATGCGCACCGCCCAGGTGGCCATCGAGGACGATCGCTTCTTCGAGCACGGCGCCATCGACTTCCGTGGCACCGCCCGCGCCGCACTGCGCAGCGCGTCGGGCTCGACGCAGGGTGGCTCCACGCTGACCCAGCAGTACGTGAAGCAGGTGCAGATCGAGGCCGCCGTGGTCGCCGGCGACGACGAGGGCGTGCAGAAGGCCCAGGAGCAGACGCTGACCCGTAAGGTCCGCGAGCTGCGCTATGCCGTGGCCACCGAGAAGAAGCTCACCAAGAGCCAAATTCTTGAGCGTTACCTGAACATTGCCTACTACGGCGACGGCGCCTACGGCGTCGAGGCCGCTGCCCGCCACTACTTCAACACCACCGCCGAGAAGCTGACCCTTCCGCAAGCCGCCCTGCTGGCCGGCCTGGTGCAGAACCCCGTCGCCACGGATCCGGTGAACAACCCGACGGCGGCCATCAACCGCCGCTCCATCGTGCTGAACCGCATGGCCCAGCTGGGCAAGATCACCGAGGCGCAGGCCACTGCCGCGAAGAAGGTCCCCTTCGACAAGTCCAAGGTGGTCGAGCCCCCGAACGACTGTGCCTCCTCCCCCTTCCAGACGATGTGCCTGTACGTGAAGAATGTGTTGCTCTCCGATCAGTTCAAGAGCCTCGGCAAGAACAAGGAGCAGCGGCTCAACGCCCTCAAGCGCGGCGGCCTCACCATCCAGACACTGATCGACCCCAAGGCCCAGGCCGCGGCGGAGAAGGCGGTGGCGCGTGTCATTGCCCCCACCGACCCCTTCATCTCCACGTCGGTGCTGATCCAGCCGAAGTCCGGCCTGATCGTCGCCATGGCGCAGAATCGGCCGAAGCTCGGCGACAAGCCCGGACAGACCTGGTACAACTACTCGGTCAACCGCTCGATGGGCGGCGCCGAGGGCTACCAGGCCGGCTCCACCTTCAAGGTCTTCACGGCCGCGGCGGCGGTCAACAAGGGCATCCCGACGACCCGTCGCTACAACTCCCCATCGCCGATGAACTTCACGGGCACCACCTTCCGCTCCTGCGAGGGCCCGTTCCTGTCGCCGCAGTACACTCCGAAGAACTCCACGGGCGTCGGCAACTTCGACATGAAGCAGGCGACCATGAAGTCCATCAACACCTACTTCGTGCAGCTGCAGCGCGCCGTCGGCAACTGTGACGTGGTGAAGATGGCCCAGGCGGCCGGCGTGGCGCGCGCCGATGGCAAGGACCTGATCAAGGACCCGGTGCCCGGCTCCGGCGGCACCGGCGGCTTCGACACCATCGTCTCCTTCACGCTCGGCCCGGTGGAGGTCACCCCGCTGTCGATGGCCCAGGCCTACGCCACCTTCGCCAACCGCGGCGTGCGCTGCGACCCGATCATCATCAAGTCGGTGACCACGAAGGCAGGCAAGAGCAGCCCGGTGCCCTCGGCCAATTGCACCCGAACCATCGACCCCGAGGTCGCCGACCAGGTGACCAAGCTTTTGGAGGCCACCATCGCGTCGGGCACGGCCCGCCCGGCCAACCTTGATGACGGACGGGACCAGGCCGCGAAGACCGGCACCACGGACTCCGCCGAGGCCGTGTGGCTGGCCGGTTTCACCCCGGACATGGCCGGCGTCTCGCTGATCGCCGCCGACAAGCAGGCCCCGCAGTACAAGGGCCGTTCGCGCCGATCCATCACCGGCCGCTACTCGCACGGTACCGATTACCCGTATGGCCACCAGCTGTCCGGTTCCGGCTCGGGCGACGCCGGCCTGATCTGGCGTGCGTCGATGCGCGCTGCTCTGGAAGGTGGCCCGCGCAGCAGCTTCCACGCTCCCACCGGCAAGCTCGTCGACGGCAAGGAGGTGGAGATTCCGGACATCACCGGCCTGAGCTTCAAGGAGGCCATGGCCAAGGTGGAGGCTGCCGGCTTCAGCACCGAGGTGACCTACGAGTACAGCAGCTACTCCGAGGGCACCTACCTGTACGCCTATCCCACCAAGGGCAAGCGCTCGATCAACAAGCCGATCACCTTCGTCCTGTCGCAGGGCCCGCGTCCGGTGGCTCCCAAGCCGAAGCCCACCGCCACGCGCACCCGCACGACGCAGCCCACGGCAACCCGCACCAGGACGGCGCCCAGGCCGACCGCCTCGAAGACGACCACGAAGCCCAAGGCCACCACGACGGCCCCGAAGCCGACCGCCTCGAAGACGACCACGAAGCCCAAGGCCACCACAAAGCCCAAGGCCACCACAAAGCCCAAGACCACCACAAAGCCCAAGCCGACCACGAAGAAGACCCCGTGAGCGCCCGTAGGACGCTGACCGGGCTCGCGAGTGGCGCCGCGGCCGTGGGGACGGCAACGCTCGGCTATGGCCTGTGGGAGGCCCGTCAGTACACCCTCCAGCAGGTCGCCGTCCCGGTTCTGCCGGCCGGGCAGGAGCCCATCCGGGTGCTGCACATCAGCGACATCCACCTGTTGCCGCGCCAGAAGGCCAAGCTGGAATGGGTCTCGAGGCTGGCCGAGCTGGAGCCGGACCTGGTGATCAACACGGGTGACAACTTCTGTTCCCCCGACGCCTTGGAACCCCTGCTCGACGCGTGGGGAAGTCTGTTGGACCGCCCCGGCGTCTTCGTCTTCGGGTCCAATGACTACCGGATGCCCAAGTTCAAGAATCCGGCCGGGTACCTCGCCGGGCCGTCGAACGTGAAGAAGCACACCACCGACGAGCTGCCCTTCGAGGACCTGCGTGC
This sequence comes from Luteococcus japonicus, assembly GCF_003752415.1. Classification (NCBI taxonomy): domain Bacteria; kingdom Bacillati; phylum Actinomycetota; class Actinomycetes; order Propionibacteriales; family Propionibacteriaceae; genus Luteococcus; species Luteococcus japonicus. Next base: position 1,612,181 of record NZ_RKHG01000001.1, read on the forward strand.
TGCCATGACCTCACGCGGTTGGACGGACCTCAACCATGCGCGTGCGGAGCTGACCGTCGCCGGCCGCCGGATCGCCTTCCGTGGCACCGACGATGCGCACCTGAACAAGGATGACTACTCGCTGGTCGCCGGCCCCGCCGTCGAGGATGTGGACCTGAACGTCGCCGTCACCCACGCGCCCTACCTGCGGCTGCTGGATGCGATGACGGCCGACGGGATGGACATGATCTTCGCCGGCCACACCCACGGTGGTCAGGTCTGCCTCCCCTTCAAGGGGGCCCTGGTCACCAACTGTGACCTGGACACGGGGCGGGTCAAGGGCGTCAGCACCCACACCGTCGCCGACCAGCACGGCGTCGAGCACACCAGCTGGATGCATGTGTCCGCGGGGCTGGGATCCTCTCCCTTCGCTCCCTATCGGATTGCGTGCCGCCCGGAGGCGACGCTGCTCACCCTGGTTTCCCGCTGAGCTCCCCTCGACAGGCTCGGGAACGATACAGAGGACTCGATTGGTCCTACGGGCGCTGGTGGGATACAGTTGTCCACGGCCTTCGGGCCAGAATGCAGGACCGGGGTGTGGCGCAGCTTGGTAGCGCGCGTCGTTCGGGACGACGAGGTCGCAGGTTCAAATCCTGTCACCCCGACCAGCAGGCGAAATCCGTGGTTGCCATTGGCAGCCACGGATTTCTCGTTGCCCCCGGGAATCCGACCCCAGAGCCAATTGAACAAAACTTAAAACTGAACAACTGAACGGGAGCTGTAGAAGGCCCCCACACATTGCGTCTGTCTGACGCCCCGCATAGAGTAGTTCCCAGATGGCGAACCCCCGATCGCCATCCACAACGGAACAGCAACCCCCCGAGTGTTGTTCCTGCATCGTGAGCCGCGACCCCCCGAGCGCGGCTCGCACCAAGAGGAAGGCCCCGGACCTGTCCGGGGCCTTTCTTGCGTCCTGAAGGGGTTTCCTTCGTCCTCGCAGCCCGAGAGACTCCGCGATCGAGGCACAGGCCCCTCGACAGGCTCGGGGAACGCCGCAACCTCAGCCTCCGTCGATCAACACTGAGGCCCTTGCGTGCACATCGAGATGGTCATACGCACCTCAATGTGCACCCAAGCACCTCAATCAGCGCGGGAGTCGGCGGGCCAGATGCAGGCGACGCAGGACGGGAGCCAACAGCTCGTCGACCTCGCGGATGTGCAGGATGCGCGAGGCGGCCAGGAAGACGAGCCCGAAGCAGAGCCCCGCCACCGCGCAGGTGAGCGCCGACAGCAGCCAGGAGCGCCCGAAGCCGGTCATGCCGTAGACGGCCAGCCAGGCCACTCCCCCGGCCAGCACGGACGCGATCACCAACCTCACCCACAGACGCACCACGGAGTCCAACCCCAGGCCGCCCAGCTGACGGCGCGCGACGGCCATCCACAGCAGCGACTGGCCCCAGTTGGCCACCACCACGCCCAGCGCCACCAGGGGCAGCGCCAGATACGGTTCCACCAGCCAGAGCGCGGCCAGGGCAAAGGCAACCTGCACCACCGTCAACAGCCCCTGGTAGAGGAAGTTGTGGCGCCCCTCCTCGCGGGCGAAGCAGTAGCGCTGCTGCAGCACGGAGATGCCGTAGCCCAGGATGCCGAAGCTCAGGATGCGCAGCGCCGTGACGACGGGTTGCGCGTCGTGCACGGACAGCCGCAGCATCACGTGGACCAGCGGCTCGGCCAGCACGAAGAGCCCGGCACTGCTGGGGATGATCGCGACGGCCGGAGTACTCAGGGCCCGGGTGCACAGGCGTCGCATCTCCCTGACGTCGCCCGCCTGCCAGACCCGGGCCATCTGCGGGAAGAGCGCCGTCAGGATGCTCACCGTGATCAGGCCATGCGGGAGGGCAAAGATCAGCATGGCGTAGTTGTAGGAGGTCAGGCCGCCCACGGCCTCCCCACCCGCGCCCTGGTGCTTCACCACATTGGTCAGCACCCACTGCACCACCAGGCCACCGCCCAGCGAGAAGAGCAGGGCGCTGACCGTCCATCCGGCCATCTTCGAGGCGGAGCCCAGTCCGGAGCCGCGCAGCCCGAAGCGGGGCCGATAACGGAAACCGCTGGCCACCAGAGGCGGCACCAGCACGAAGGCCTGCATCACGATGCCCAGCGTCGTGGTTCCGGCCAGGGTCCAGACCATCGCCGGAGTCCACACCGACGGATTGGTCTGCTGCCCCCACTGGTGCAGGAAGGCGATCAGCCCGACGATCTGCACCACATTGGCCAGCGCCGGCGCCCACATGAAGGCGGCGAACCGGTTGCGGGCATTGAGCACATTGCCCAGCACCGAATACAGGCCGTAGAAGAAGATCTGTGGCAGGCAGATGTAGCCGAACAGGATGGACAGGTGCAGCGCGGCACCGGACAGGGAGCTGGTCCAGTCCACCAGCCACGGCGTCGCGACGGTGCCGATCACGGCCAGGCCCAGGATGGCCCCGAAGGCCGCCGTCAGCAGCTTGTCGACGAAGACCTGCCCGCCGTCGTCGTGCTTCATGGCGGCCGTGATCTGCGGGATCAGCAGGGCGTTCAGCACGCCCGCATTGAGCACCATCAACAGGTAGTTCGGCATGGTGTTGGCGACATTGAAGGCGTCGCCCACGATGGAGGCCGCCACCACCTGGGCGAACAGGTACTGCCGGCCGAAGCCCAGGATGCGACTGACCAGCGAACCCATCGCCATGATGACACTGGCGCGTCCGACGGAATCCTTGCGCACCGGCTCGGCGGCTCCCTCAGGCTCCTGCTCGGCAGCAGGCGCCGGCACGGCAGGTTCCACCCGCGGGGCTCCGGAGACCACCTCCTGCGGCAACAGCACGACCGTCTCGGTCATGTCGGCCACCTCGGTGCCCGCGACGGAGACGTCCCACTCGGCGCGTTGGGGAAGCCCCACCGCGCCGAAGGTGACCGTCTTGTCCGCGTCGTACCCAGCTGGCTCCCCCGGGCCGCCGGTGGGTTGGGTCACCGCCCGGTGCCGGCGTAGACGACAGCCTCGCCCTCGGCATCAAGCCCGAAGGCGGTGTGTGCAGCCCGGACGGCGGTGTCGACATGGTCCGCGTCGACGACGACCGAGATGCGGATCTCCGAGGTGCTGATCATGTCGATGTTCACGTCGGCGTCGGACAGGGCCCGGAAGAACTTCGCGGTGACACCGGGGTGGGACCGCATGCCGACGCCGATCACCGAGACCTTGCCAATCTGGTCGTCGTAGAGCAGCTCGTCGAACTTGATCTCCTCCTTGGCGGCGTTCAGCGCGTCGATCGCCTTGCGGCCGTCGTCCATCGGCAGCGTGAAGGAGATGTCCGTGCGCCCGCTGGCCACCTGGGAGACGTTCTGCACGATCATGTCGACGTTGATCTCATTGCGCGCGATGGTGTCGAAGATCTCGGCGGCCTCACCCGGGCGGTCCGGGACACCGACGACGGTGATCTTGGCCTCCTTGGTGTCCTGCGCGATACCGGTGATCAGGGCTTGTTCCATCGGATTTCCTTTGCTGAGGTCCTTGACCCAGGTGCCGGGCTTGTCGGAGAAGGACGAACGAACATGGACGGGGACGCTCTCGCGGCGTGCGTACTCGACGCAGCGCAAGTGCAGGATCTTGGCGCCATTGGCGGCCATCTCCAGCATCTCCTCGTAGCTGATCTCGGGGATGTGACGCGCCCCGGAGACGATCCGCGGGTCGGCGGTGAAGACGCCGTCCACGTCGGAGTAGATCTCGCAGTACTCGGCACCCAGCGCGGCCGCGAGCGCGACGGCGGTGGTGTCGGAGGCGCCACGGCCCAGGGTCGTGACGTCCTTCGTGGTCTGGGAGACGCCCTGGAAACCGGCGACGATGACCACATTGCCCTCGTTGAGCGCCTGCTCGACGCGGCCGGGCGTGATGTCGATGATCCGGGCGTCGCCGTGCTTGCCCGTGGTGATCACACCAGCCTGCGATCCGGTGTAGCTGCGGGCCTCGGCGCCCAGGTCACTCAGCGCCATGGCCAGCAGGGCGGCGCTCTGCCGCTCGCCCGTGGTCAGCAGCATGTCGAGCTCGCGCGCCTTGGGCTGGGGGCTCACCTGCAGCGCAAGGTCCATCAGCTCGTCGGTGGTGTCACCCATCGCGGAGATCACCACGACCACGTCATTGCCCGCCAGTTTGGCGTTGAGGATCCGGCGCGCGACGCGCTTGATCGACGCCGCATCCGCCACCGACGATCCACCGAACTTCTGGACGATCCGTCCCATCACACCTCCAGGTTGGCGAGCGCCCGGCATGGGCGTCGCGCGGACCACTGTACCCAGCCGAGAGCTGCGGACCCGGGCGATCCGCGCACTGGAAGGGCGACGCCCATGACGGTGCGCCGGTTGAGCCCCGTCGCACTAGCCTGAAGGGGTGGATGAGTCAGCGGCCAAGGCCTACCGGATCGGCGACCGGGAGCGCGACGAGGCGGTGCGGCAGCTGCGCGAGCACCATGCAGACGGCCGGCTCGACATCGCGGAGTTCGACGAGCGGATGACCGCGGCCTTGGCGGCTCGCACCAGCAACCAGCTGGCGGACCTGTTCACGGACCTGCCACCGCTGGACAGCGATCCACAGGCCTGGCTGCCGGCTCCCCTCGCTGGAAGGCCAGCCGAGCAACTGCGACGCAGCAGCAATGCGTGGAACTGGCGCCAGGGCGTCAGCGGGGCCGCCTTCCCGCTGGCCCTGATCGTCTGCTTCGCCACAGGCTGGCGCTACTGGTGGATCATGCTGGTCCCGATGATGGTCAGCGCCGCCCTGCTCGGTGACGACGACGAGGACGAGGACGTGGACAAGGACGGCGAAACCCCCGCCAAGACTCGCAAGGAGCTCGACGGGGGTTCCTGACGCCTCGGCCGGGGCCTCGACCGGCTCAGCCGACGTGAAGCTGGGGCTCGTCCGGCGTGAAGCGGGTCAGGCCAGCAGGTCCTGGTACTCGGCGTTCTCGTCGATGAACTTCTTGACGAAGGGGCAGGAAGGCTTCACCTTCTTGCCGATGCTGCGGATCAGGTCAAGGGTCTGCTTCACCAGTTCGGTGCCGACGCCCTTGCCCTCGTAGGCCGAATCGATCTCGGTGTGCTGCAGGTCGAGCACGTCACCCTGCGGCTCGTAGGTGATGAAGCCGGCGGGCTGGCCGTCAACGGCGGCCTCGTAGCGCTTCTTCTCGTTCTTGAGTGCAACTGTGATGGTCATGTCTTGATCCTGCCTCATCCCAATGGCTGATCGGTGTGCTTTACGCCAACGGCGTTCAACGCCTGCTCCAACTGGGCCATCACGGCCAAGGTGTGATCCAGTGGGACGATCTCGCTCTCGGTGCGGCCCTGCTGGATGCAGCGGGTCACTTCCTCGATCTCGTGGCTGTACCCGATTCCCAACGGGGAAAGGGCAAGCGTCCGAGGCGTCACCCCCTTGCGGTGCAGCACCACGCGGTCGGGGTGGTGGAAGCGAGGCTTGACCTCAGCCCACCCCTGGTCCCCCATCACGACGATCCGGCCCGGGCCCGCCGCCTGCAGAGAGACGGCCAAAGTGGCCAGTGCACCCGTTTCATACCGCAGCACCATGCCGGCCTGCGCGTCGACACCATTGGGGTAGAGGGTGCCGTCAACGGTCATCGACGCCGGTGTTCCCAGGAAGTCCTGGGCGAAGTGCAGGACGTAGACACCCAGGTCCAGCAGCGCGCCGCCACCCAGCTCCTTGGCGAACAGACGATCGTCGGGATTGAAGTCACGCTGGGCGTAGAGGTCACCCTGCACACCCAGGATCGTGCCGAGCCGGCCCTCGTCGACCACCTGGTGCAGGGCCTGGACGACGGGCTGGAAGCGGGTCCACATGGCCTCCATCGCGAAGACCTTGGCCTCACGGGCTGCGTCGACGACCTCCTGGGCCCCCGCCAGCGTGGTGGCGAAGGCCTTCTCCACCAGGACGCCCTTGCCATTGCGGATGGCTTCCAGGGCAATCGCCTTGTGCTGCGGGTGCGGGGTGGAGATGTAGACGACATCGATGTCCGGGCTTGCACACAGCTCCTGGTAGCTGCCGAAGGCCTGTGGGAGGCCGAACGTGCTGGCGAAGGCCTGGGCCCGCTCCAGGTTGCGGGAACCGACGGCATACGCCTCCGCGCCGTCGACGTGGACGAAGTCCTTGACGAAGTTCTGGGCCATCCGGCCTGGTCCGGCGATGCCCCAACGAATGGTGCGTTCTCCTGCTGCGCGCTGCTCCATGACTCCACCTTGGCACGCCCGGACGACGAAGGGGAGCCCGGATCAATCCACGGGCTCCCCTTCGGACCTCGACAAGCTCGGCCATCGTGCCCCGGCGCGGCCATCGTGCCACGGCTCAGGCCAGCTTGGTCACCTTCACCGCCAGGCCGAGGTCGGGCTCGACGGCCCAGTCGTCACCCTGCACACCGGCCTCCATGCCGGTGGCCAGCACCTCGTCGGCAATCAGCTGCCGATGGGTGCCGATGGCCTGCGCCAGGTCACCGGCCGCGGCCCACTGCAGCTGGATCCGGTCGCTGACCTCCAGGCCGGTGGCCTTGCGGGTCTCCTGCACGAAGCGGATGGCGTCGCGGGCCAGGCCGGCCTGCACCAGCTCCGGGGTGAGGGTGAGGTCCAGGGCGACGGTCTCGCCCTGCTCGTTGACGACGCTCCACCCCTCCCGGGGCCGCTCGGAGATGATCACCTCGTCGGCGCTCACCTCGGTGCCGCCCTCGAAGTCCACCGTCGCGGTGCCATTGGCGGTCAGGTCGGCCGCCAGCTTGGCGGCATCCGCGGCGGCGATGGCCTTGGCCACCAGCGGCGTCTGCTTGCCGAACCGCTTGCCCAGGGCGCGGAAGTTGCCCTTGGCCGAGTAGTCGACGACGTCGCCCGCGGAGCTGAAGGACTCGATGCTGTTGATGTTCAGCTCGGCTGCGATCTCCGCCACCAGGCTGTCGTCCAGCTGCGCGTGGGCGTAGCTGGGCACCAGCATCCGGGCCAGCGGCTGACGGGTCTTGACCTTGGCCTCGGCGCGGGCACTGCGGCCCAACTCCACCAGGCGCTTGGTCATGTCCATCGCCTTGTCCAGCTGCTCATCGATGACCGAGGTGTCGGCCGCCGGCCAGCTGGCCAGGTGCACGGACTTCGGCGCCTCCGGGTTGGTGGCCACGAACAGGTCCTGCCAGACGCGCTCGGTGATGAAGGGCACCAACGGCGCCATCAGGCGGGTCAGCACCTCGAGCGTCTCGTGCAGGGTGGTCAGCGCCGACTGGTCGCCGTCCCAGAAGCGACGACGGCTGCGACGCACGTACCAGTTGCTCAGCTCGTCGACGAAGGTGGCAATCCGGCTGCCCGCATGCTGCGTGTCGAATTTCTCCAGGGCCTCGGTCACGTCGACGACCAACTGGTTGGTGGCGGAGACCAGCCAGCGGTCCAGCACATGACGGTCCTTGACTGCGGGTGCACCTTGCGGAGCGCAGTAGGCCTGCTGCGACGAAGGAGCAGCGTCGGATGCCGCGCGGAGCGCGGGGGGGCTCGGGGGGGTCGTCCCCCCCGGGACGTAATGGTTGGCATTGGCGTACAGCGCGTGGAAGGCGACGGTGTTCCAGTAGGTCAGCAGCACCTTGCGGACCGTCTCGGTGATGGTGCCATCACCCACGCGACGGGCGGCCCACGGCGAACCCGAGGCCGCCATGAACCAGCGCACCGCGTCGGCACCGTGCTTGTCCATCAGCGGGATGGGCAGCAGGATGTTGCCCAGGTGCTTGCTCATCTTGCGGCCGTCCTCGGCCAGGATGTGGCCCAGGCACAGCACGTTCTTGTAGGAGCTCTGGTCGAAGACCAGGGTGTTCACGGCCATCAACGTGTAGAACCAACCGCGGGTCTGGTCGGTGGCCTCGCAGATGAAGTCGGCCGGGTAGTTGGCCTCGAACTTCTCCTGGGAGCCCTCCACCCACGGGAATCCCCATTGCGCGAAGGGCATCGAACCCGAGTCGAACCAGGCGTCGATGACCTCGGGCACGCGGCGGTAGGTTCCGGCCCTGCCCTCCACCGTGAACGTGACGTCGTCGACGAAGGGACGGTGCGGATCCATCGTCGCCAACTCGGGATTGCCCGCGAGCTCGGCCAGTTCCGCACGGGAACCGACACAGACCACGTCCGTCGGGTCCTCGTCATTGCGCCAGACCGGCAGCGGGGTGCCCCAGTAGCGGCTGCGGCTCAGCGCCCAGTCGATGTTGTTCTCCAGCCAGTCGCCGAAGCGGCCGTGCTTGATGGATTCGGGGTACCAGTTGGTCTTCTCGTTCTCCGCGAGCAGCTGTTCCTTGCGCTGCGTGGTACGGATGTACCAGCTGGGCATGGCGTAGTACATCAGCGGCGTGTGGCAGCGCCAGCAGTGCGGGTAGGGGTGCTCGTGGTCCAGGGTGGCAAGCAGCAGGCCCTTCTCGCGCAGCTGCTCGATGATGACCGGGTCCGCCTTCTTGAAGAACAGGCCGCTGACGAAGCCCTGGCCCTCCTTGAAGCAGCCGTCGACGCCGATCGGGTTCACGAACTCGACGCCGTTGCGCTTGTTGGACTCGTAGTCGTCCTGGCCGAAGGCCATCGCCTGGTGCACCAGACCGGTGCCCTCACCGATGGCGACGTAGTCCTCCAGCACCACGAACCAGGCCTTGCCGGGCTGCTCCATGCAGGTGAAGGGACGCTGGTAGGTCCAGCCCTCCATCTGGCTGCCGGTGAAGGTCTCACCGGTGGTCCAGCCCTCGCCCAGAGCTGTGGGGACATTCTCCGTCGCGATCACGACGGGCGTCTCCCCCTCCTTGCTGGCGACGGTGTACTCCAGCTCGGCACCGGCGGCGACGGTCACATTGGCGATCAGGGTCCACGGGGTGGTGGTCCAGATGGCCAGATCGGCCTTGCCGGCCAGCGGGCCGCTGGTCAGCGGGAAGCGGGCGAAGACGGTGGTGTCGACGGTGTCCTCGTAGCCCTGCGCCAGCTCGTGGTCGCTCAGCGCGGTCTGGTCGTGCGGGCAGTACGGGGCGACGCGGAAGTCCTCCACCAGCAGACCCTTGTCGAAGATGGACTTCAACGCCCACCACTCGGAGTCGACGTATTCGGGGGCCATGGTCCAGTAGGCCTCATCCATGTTCACCCAGTAGCCCATCCGATTGGTGAGCTCGGCGAACTGGCCGACGTGACGGCTGACCGATTCGCGGCACTTGGCGTTGAAGGCCTCGACGCCGTAGTCCTCGATCTGGTCCTTGGAGTCGATGCCGATCTCCTTCTCCACCGCCAGCTCCACGGGCAGGCCGTGGCAGTCCCAGCCGGCCTTGCGGTCCACCCGTCGGCCCTGCATGGTCTTGAAGCGCGGGAAGACGTCCTTGAAGACGCGCGCCTCGATGTGGTGGGTTCCGGGCTGGCCGTTGGCGGTGGGCGGGCCCTCGTAGAAGGTCCACGGCTCGCCGTCGGCGGTCTTGGCCAAGGTGGCCTTGAAGGTCTGGTTGGCCTGCCAGAAGTCCAGGATCTGGTGCTCCATGGCCGGCAGGTCGATCTGTGCCGGGACGCTTCGATAGGCAAGTGGGGACGACCCCCCTTGGACCCCCCGCGCTCCGTGCTCAGTCGCTGGCTGCTCCTTCGTCGCAGCGCGCCCACTGAGCTCCGCGGGATCGGGCCTGGCCTCTGGCTTTTCGGTGCTCATCGCATTCCTCTTCGTCGGATCTCCTGACGAAGGGACGAGGCAGCCGGAGATTCTCCGGGCGACCCGCGGTACCACCCTCCTTGGGGAGTGTTGCTCCCCCACTCTTGCTTGCCGCGGCCGGGTCTAGTGAGCGTCGGATCCTTGCGGGCGACGCCGTTCTTCCGGCAGCTCCGGGGTGATGGCCCCATCAGTGCCTTGCGACGGGCTTCATTCTAGGGGGGACGTTCTGGTGGCCCCAAACCAGTTTCGCGTCGGGAGTGCCAGCAGCCCACTGCACAGACGCTCGGGTTCCCGACAACCGCTCGGGTCCCCAACAACCGCTCGGGTCCCCAACAACAACCGGTCGGGTCCCCAACAACCGCTCGGGTTCCCAACAACCGCTCGGGTCCTGATAGACGCTCGGGTTTCCAACAGACGCTCGGGTTGCAACACACGCGGATCGCGCGAACCCACGCGGATTCCCCCCCACGATCCCCCTTGCCCCTCGACAAGCTCGGGGACCGTGGTGGGGTGTGGTGCTCGGCCACCGTGATGGGGGCCCGACGGCTCCGGTCAACGGGCGGCGGCAGACAGCCGACGTCGCAGCGCCAGCATCGCCAGCAGGCCCGCGACGGAGAAGCACAAGCCCACCCAGAAGGCGCCGCGGTAGCCCAGGGGTTCCACCAGGGCACCCAGGACGAAGGGGCCGATGCCGATTCCCGCGTCGACGAAGAGGAAGTAGCTGCCCACGCCGATCCCGGCCCGAGAGGACGACCCCACCAGGTTCAGGGCGACGGTCTGGCCCGCCGGGACGAGGGTGCCGTAGCCCAGCCCCAGCAGCGCACCGCCCGCAACGAGCGTCCAGTACGTGGTGGCGGTGGCGGTCAGCGCCAGTCCGGCGATCATCGCCACCATGATCGGGACCATGATCGACGTGTCACCGTGGCGGTCCCGCAGGATCCCCGCAATCGGCCGAGAGACGGCGATCACGGCGGCATAGGCGAGGAAGTAGGCGCCGGCAGCACTCGGCAGGCCGATCTGTTGGGCATAGGGCGCCATCAGGGTGAGGACAGCGCCGAAGGGCAGGGCGCACAGCGAGACCACCAGGGCGATTGGCAGGACGGTGGGGTCCAGGTAGTCGGCCAGGCGGTGGCGTCCACCGATCGGCTTCGCCGGGCGCGGCTCCAGGCGTCGGACGACGACGAGCGCGAGACCGAGGGCCATCGCGGCGAAGCACACCGACGAGACGAGGATCCGCTGCTGCCCGTCGGTTCCCTGCTGCAGCACGCTGCCCAGCATCGGGCCCAGTCCGGAGGCGATGGCCAGACCGAAGGTGAACCAGCCGGATCCCTCACCCCGTCGCTGGACCGGGACGCGGGCCAGCACGGCCCCCGCGACGCCCGTCGCGGCCACACCGAAGGCCACGCCGTGGGCGAAGCGCAGGAGCAGCAGGAGCGGAACCGAGTTGCACCAGAAGTAGAGCAGGCTCCCGACGACCATGCCGACGAGGCTGCCGAGCACGACGGCGCGCTCTCCCAACCGCAACAGCGCCTGGCCGGCGAACAGTCGCGCCACCATGGCGCCGAGGAATCATGCGGTGCCCACCAATCCCGCCTGGGCCTGGCTGGCGCCCAGGTCCTTCAGCGCCCAGGCGCTCATGGTGGCGGTCAGCAGGTAGAAGACCATCGCGACGCCGAAGTTCCCCACCGTCAGCGACGTGAACACGGCGGTCCACAGGCGGGGGCGGGCATCGGCGGTGGGCATGCGCTCGAGCCTAGGCGGGGCCGTCGCGAACATGGGATCTGCCACACTCCGAGATTCCGGGAGGCGGAACGCCCGACCCGACGCGGGACGCTCCGTGCTCAGGCCACCAGGATTCCCAACGCGGCTGCCAAGGGCACCGGCGCTCCGAAGCGCCCCGGGCTCGTGGGCGCCGACGGGTAGAGCCTGGTCTCGCCGGCGGCATTGCGCGCCACGAGGTCCGTGCGGCCGTCGGCATTCATGTCACCAACCCCGACGATCGACCTGAATCCGCCCCACCCGGTGCCGATCCGCTCGGGCGTCTTCAAGGTGCCCGTGCTCGTGGCGCGAGCCATCATCAGGTTGCCGTTCACATCCCGCATGATCACGTCATCGATGCCGTCGCCGGAGAAGTCCCGCACGGCGAAGACCAGGTTGTACTGGTTGCCCGCCCAGCCGGCTGCGCTGACCACGCTCGGGGACCCGGCGAGCACTCCGCCCGTGACGGGCCAGCGCAGCAGCGCACCGTCGGAGGTGCGCTGCGCCACCACTGCAGGCTTCCCAGCGGCCAGACCGGGCGCCAGTGACGGCGTCCGGACGCCTGTCAGACCACGCCCGACGACGGTGGCCGTGCCCCAGCCGGCGCCCCGGGAAGGGTAGAGCTTGAGCTGTCCGGTGGTGTCCAGGGCCAGGAGGTCGGCGATCCGGTCCGAGGTGAAAGGCCCCGCGAAGACCGCGGTGAAACCGCCCCACCCGGAACCGATCCGACGCGGAGCCGCGAAGGCCGTCCCGCTGCTGGCATCGGAGGCCATCAGGTGACCATTGGGGTCCCGGTGGAGCAGCTCGCTGCGTCCGTCACCGGAGACGTCTCGGCTCAGCGCGTCGGGTCCGTCGGCGATGGTGAAGTAGTTCCCCTTCCCACCACTGACCAGGGGTGAGAGCTGGGACGGGGTGATGGATGCCGTGCCCAGGCTGCCCTCCAGCTGCATTGCGGTGACCCGGCCGCCCCACTGGCCGCGGCCGTCGCGTCCGGTCACGACGAGGCGGCGCACCGTGCCCACCTGCGGCCAGCGGGCCTGCAGCTTCGCGGCGCTGACGCTGCCCTGCCAGGTGGTGACGCTGGTGGGCAGGCGCATCTCGTAGGGATCGGCCGCGACGCTGGTGTACGGCACCCCGCCCGCGGCGATCTGCCCGCCATTGGAGGCGGAGAACTCGCTGCGCACCACCGCACCGTTGTGGGTGAGCACTCGCCCCGCGCTGGCGGCCACCCCGTCGCGGGTCTGGCTGGTCTCCTTGGAGATGCCGCCGAAGACCTGGCAGCTGGTGGTGTCGCAGATGTCGTAGAGGCTGGTGCGGGGGTGGGCGATGTACCAGGCGCCGTAGCTGCGGGCTGCGACGGACTGCGCGGCCTGCGCCTGCACCGGCCAGTTCGTGTAGTTCTCCCACGGCACCACCTGGCGCGTGTAGTCCTCCAGCGTGGTGGCGAGCACCGGGGTGATCCCACTGCCGGAGCGGTGCCCGGTGAAGCGCCCCAGGTATGTGGCGACGTTCTTCCCGGACGCGTTCTGGGCGGTCAACGAACCGTCGGTGTCCGTGAAGGTCCACTTGCCGGAAACCGTGCTCCACAAGGCCTTGCGGGCCGTGGCGGTGCGAAACCACAGCGTGGCGGTGGTGGCAGTACCGGTCTGCGACGGGAGGGAGACCTCCCAGCTGGTGATCGGCACCCCCGCGTCGGCCAGCGGCAGGGCGATGGTCTGCCCCGCGCCGTCGGTGACAGTCAGGCCGGCCTCTGCGGCGACGCGAGCCGTGGCGCCGGTCAGTCCGTAGGTGCCGACGCGGATGGTGCTCGCCGCACGGGTCTGGAGGTTGGCGCCCGGATAGTAGAAGGCGACGATCTGCTGCCAGCCGCGCCCCTCCGTGGCCTGTTGATAGGAGCCCCACTGGCTCATGCCCCGGCCGTGGCCATAGCCACGGCCGACCAGGGTGAAGCCGCCATTGACGACGGGGTGTGGCTCGTCGGCGGCCTGGGCGGACGGTGCGGGAAGGACGGTGGACAACAGGGCGCCGGCGGCGACCAGCGTCGTCAGGCGCGCGGGGATGATGGGCATCGGGGGCTGCTCCTCGGGGGTGATTCGTGCAGGGACAACCCATCAGAGCGCGCCCCCGTCCGCCAAGCCCGTGGACGCGGTTCCTCGACCCCGGGACGAGAGTCTGGGAACTCTTCAGTCACCGGGTCCGGAGCAGACGCTCGGGTTCCCGCGATCCGCTCGGGTTGCAACACACGCGGAACGCAGGAACCCACGCGGCCTCAGTCGACGCGCACGGCCCGGGCCACGGGCGGACGGACCGCCAGGAAGGCGATGCCGGACGCCACCAGCGGGATGACCACCAACAGGCTCAGCAACCAACCCCACGGGATCCCCAGGCTCACCCCGCCCATGCTGGACAGCACCATCAGCACCATCGGCACCGCCCCGACCAGTAGCCCCAACAGGCTGCCCAGCCCGACAGCCACCATGGTCTGGACCGCCGCCATGCCCCGCAGCGTCGCCGTGGAGGCGCCGATTGCCGCCAGCGATGTGTGGGCGTCACGAGCATCGCGCAGGGCCAGCGCCCCGGCCAGGGCCGCCACCACCAGCATCAGCACGGCACTGGCCAGCGCAAACCACTTCTGCGTGGTCAGGTAGGAGCTGTTCGGGCCCTGCTCCACGGAGACCGACGCCAGATTGCCCAGACCGGCCTTCGACAGTTCGTGCGAGAGCTGGTCCACCTGCGCCTGGGTCGGGTCGATGCCAGTGTCGAAGAAGGTGAAGGTGTCCTTGATGGCGGCCTTGGTGGCGAGCTCTGTGAGGGTGGCCTCATCCATCAGCGCCACCTGCCCCACCTGGCCGATGCCCTTGGCGGGCACGGTGACGGACTCCTTGGCCCCCGCCTTCGCCGGATCCCAGGCGACCACCTGCACGGCGTCGCCGTGCGGCAGGCCGTCGGAGACCAGCACCCCGCCGCGCGCGAGCAGCGACTTCTCCTCGGCCGTCGCGTCCCGGCCCGTGAGCACCCGGAAGTAGCCCGGTTCGTAGACGGAGACACCGTTGGAACTGCTGCTGCAGCCACCGCGGTCATTGCAGACCTCGTCGCCCTGCACCATCAGGGCATTGGTGCACGCCGGCCCCATCGGAACGGAGGAGTCACAGACCTGCGGCTCGCGGACCACGGCGCTGGCCGCCACGGGCATGACCTGCTGGATGACCTGGCTGGTGCGCTGCCACAGCTGGGGTGTCATGGTGTTCGACGTCGCGGACGACGCGCTCCCGACGCCCACCCGCGACGTGTACTGGTAGTGGTCCAGGTCCGTCTGGCCCATGGACTGGTTGGCCACCAACAGGGCCCCGGCAAGACTGGCGATCGCCATCGGTGCGGCCACGGTCGCCGTCGCGCGCGACCGGTTGCGGGCACCGTCGCGCAGAGCCATCCGCCAGGCCAGCGGACCGCGGGCTCGGCGCCCCAGCCGGTCCAGCAGCCACGGGATCATGAACAGCGATGCCAGGAAGAGCAGGAAGACGCAGATTGCGGCGGGGCCGACGATGGTCTCCACCGGAACGGTTCCTGGGTGACGCCCACCACCCGACGGCCAGAGCCTCGGCCCCACCAGCCCGGCCAGCAGTCCGAGGGTTGCCAGCACCAGGCCCGCCTTCGGCAGGCGTGCCTCGGTCTGGGAAGCCTCGGCGCTGCGCACCGAGGTCATCACATCCTGTGACGCGATCCTGCGGGCGGGGAGCCACGCAGCCACGACGGCCGAGGCCGTGCCGACGAGGATAGCCAACGGCAGCAGCAGCCACGGAATCCTGAGCGGTTGCGGCAGGCCGCTGTCCGCGGCGTTGAGCCAACGCACACCGGCCCAGCCCCACGCAACTCCCGCGACGGCGCCGAGCAAGGACCCGACCAGGCCCAGCCACAACCCCTGGCGCACCACGACGCCCTGCAGGGTCCGGCCGGGAGCGCCGGTGGCGCCAAGCAGCGCCAGGTTGCGTCGCTGCTGCCGGATGCCGATGGCGAAGGCCGCCCCGACGATGGTGGACGTAAGCAGGGTGGCCAGCACGAGGACCACCAGCAGGAGTGCCTGGAGCGACACCGCCTGGGTATCGCTGCCCTGCATGTGGTCGAAGGCCTCCCGTGTGGAGATCCCCAGACCAGCCTTGTTCAGCTGCTGCACCTGCCCCAGCGTCGGCTCGTCGCCGTAGAGGAAGACGGTGCGGACGGCCCTCGATGATGCGGCCGCGGTCCTGGCCAGCGGATGCTCCGGGGCGACGACAATTCCCACTCCGTACTCGTCGGTGCGGACCAGCCCGGCCACGGTGTACGTGGAGTCCCCGACGGTCACCTGGGATCCGGTGCGCAGGTTCAGGCGCGTGGCCAGTTCCTTGGTGGTCAGGACCTCGTGGGCGCCGGGCACGACGGACGGCTCGACGGCCCAGCGTTCTGCGGCGTGCGGGCTGGTCAGGTCCACCACCGCCAGGGTGGTGTCCATCGTGACGCCCTCCACGGTGACGGTCTGCCCCGCTTGGACCTCGGGGACCTGCTGCTGCGGCAGGGAACCCACGGCGCTCCAGTCCGGGGCGGGCGACTTCTCGCCGTCCTGGATCGTGCTGTCCGTGCAGGAGGCAGAGGTGAGGTCCGACTGCTGGCACTTCCCGTCCCAGTACTGCAGCTTCTCCACCTTGGCGGTGGCCGCCCCGTACTGCCGGGCGGCGAAGTCCTGCTTCTCCTGGGCAGCCAACATCCCCAGCGCGCACACCACCATCACCGGCAGCATCACGAGCGCGATGATCAGCGCCGATCGCCCCTTGTGGCGGACGAGTTCACGACGAGCCAGACGATCGGCGACGACATTGCCCCTCCACGGGGCCTGCAGCATCACGATGCCCGCTTCGGGCCGAGAGGCAGGGTGGCCGCGGCATCACCGGCACCGGACTGCGCCTGGTCCGTCTGACGGCCGTCGCGAAGGAAGACGACGCGGTCCGCCCAGCCCGCGTGGCGCGCCTCGTGGGTGACCAGGATCACGGCCACTCCCTCGTCGGCCAGGTCACGAAGCAGCGCCATGACCTCGTCGCCGGTGTTGGAGTCCAGGGCGCCGGTGGGTTCGTCGGCCAGGATCAGGCGACGGTCCCCGCAGATGGCGCGGGCGATGGCGATCCGTTGGCGTTGGCCGCCGGACATCTGGTCCATGGTGCGCTCCGCCAACTCGGTCAGGCCGACGCGCCGCAAGGCGACCTCGGCGGCGGCTCGGGCGTCCTTGCTGGAGCAGCCGTCGAGCTCCAGCGGCAGCATCACGTTCTCGATGGCCGTCAGGGTGGGCACCAGGTTGAAGTCCTGGAAGACGAAACCGACGCTGCGGCGACGAAGGCGGGCCAGGTCATCGCGGCTCTTGCCGGACAGCGGCGTGCCCGCCAGGGTGATCTGCCCATCGGTGGGGGCGTCGAGTCCGCCGGCCAGGCCCAGCAGGGTGGACTTGCCGGAGCCGGAGGGCCCCATCACGGCGATGAACTCGCCGGGGTCCAGGGTCAGGTCCAGCCCGTCCAGGGCCAGCACCTGGGCATCGCCGGAGCCATAGCTGCGAGTCACCCCGCGCATCTCGAGCACGTGTGTCATTGCGGATCTCCTTGTGCGGTTGGGGAAGTGGAGCGGTGGCGACGAGCTGCCCGCAGCGCGGCGGACTCACAGTGGTCCAGCCAGCGGACCTCGGCGTCCGCGGCGTGGATGAGGGATTCGATGACCAGCTGCCAGGCCAGGTCATCCGGGTCGGCCTCCCGGCGAGCCCTGGTGTACTTCTGCAGGTTCTCGATGGAGGCGCGACGCTGGGTCTGGATCAGGCGCGTGACGTCGACATCGGGAAGTGTCACGGCCAGGGCAATCTTGATCGCGAGTTCGTTGCGGGGCGGGTTGTCCAGGGCCACGGGGCTGGCGAACCATTCGTCCACCTGTTCGCGGCCAGCCGGGGTGAGGCTGTAGACCACCCTTCCCTCGGCGTCCTCATCACCGCGCAGCACCAGACCGTCGCGCTCCAGACGCTCCAGCGTGGTGTAGACCTGCCCGATGTTCAGCGGCCAGGAATTGCCGGTGCGACGCCTGAACTCGTTCCTGAGTTCATAGCCATGCCTCGGCTTCTCGCCCAGGAGGGCCAGCAGTGACTGCTTGACGGACATCGACCCTCCCCTGTGTGCTAGCGACATGTTTGCATACCGAGTATGCACACATCATTGCATACCGAGTATTCCCATGTCAGCCGCATGCCAACCCGAGTTGACTCCCGATCATTATTTGATAATGATTCCCACTATGAACAGAAGCCCAGCACTCCTCGCCCTCGCCGCCTGCTCGCTCGCCACCCTGGCCGCATGCGGGAACACGACCCAACCGGCCTCCAGCCCCTCACCCAGCAGCACCCCGACCGCTCGCGAGACCGTCGATGCCGCGGGGCGCACGCCTCGCCTCGCCATCACCTACAACGGGGGCGTGCAGGTGCTCGACGCCGCGACCGGCAAACCGGAAGGTGACTTCCCGCTGGACGGCTTCACCCGGCTCAACCAGGCGGGCAATGGCCGACACCTGTTGGTCACCGAGGGCGACCACTTCAAGGCGCTCGACATGGGCGTCTGGAGCCAGGCCCACGGAGACCACTTCCACTCCCGCAAGACCTCGCCACTGCTCACTGACATGACCTTCGACGGATCACATCCGGGGCACGCCGTGCACCACGGAGGCCGCACCGCTCTGTTCTACGACGGCGAGGGTCGCATCGAATGGTTCGAACCCACCAGCCTCTCGGTGGAGAAGCCCCAGACCCACCAGGTGAAGCTGCCCAGGGCCCACCACGGCGTCGCCGTCTTCCGCGAGGACGACAGCCTCGTGCACACCGTCGGCGACGAGAAGACGCGCACCGGCATCGCGATCCAGGACGGAGACGGTCACCAGGTTGCCGAGAACAAGGACTGCCCGGGGGTGCACGGCGAAGCCGCCGCGAAGGGGGCCCTCAGCGTCGGCTGCGAGGACGGCATCCTGGTAGTCAAGGGCAACAAGATCACCAAGGTGAAGTCCCCCGATGCCTACGGGCGGATCGGCAACCAGGCCGGCAGCGAGAAGTCCTCGGTCGCGCTCTGGGACTACAAGGTGGACAAGAAGGCGGAACTGGAACGCCCCACCCGCATCACCCTCACCGACACCGCCAAGAGCACCCTCAAGCTCGTCGACCTGAAGGCCTCCTACTCCTTCCGTTCCCTGGGCCGCGGAGCCGGCGGCGAGGCGTTGGTGCTGGGGACCGACGGGAAGCTGCGCGTGATCGACCCCGACGCAGCCAGGGTCACCGCCGAGATTCCCGTCACCGCCGCGTGGACCGAGCCCACCGAATGGCAGAAGCCCCGCCCCACCCTGTACGTGCAGGGCAAGGACGTGTGGGTCAGCGAGCCAGCCACGAAGCAGCTGCACCTGGTGGACATGACCACCAAGAAGGTCGGCCGCTCCATCACGCTGGACCGGGTACCCAATGAGGTGAACGGCGTCACGGGCTGAGCACCAGCGGCGAGGCGGTCAGATGATCCCCTCGCGCAGGAAGCGCATCAGGGTTCGGCCCACTCCGTCGTCGTCATTGCTGCCGGCATTGCCGGTGGCGACGGCGACGGCCTTTGGATGGGCCTGGTCCATCACATAGGAGCAGCCGGCCCAGCGCAGCATCTCGACGTCATTCGGGGCATCACCGAAGGCAACCACGTCACCCCGGTCCAGCCCTAGCATTCCGCACAGGTCATCCAGTGCCGAGGCCTTGGTGACCCCCGCGGCGGACATCTCCACGAAGTCCGCACCCGACGTCGTGGGATGAACCCCCGCCACCTCCAGGTCCTTGATGATCTGGGACAGCTCCAGGGCGGGGACCTCTGCGTGCCGGGCCAACAGCTTCAGCGCCGGCTTCTCGACGATCTCCTCGAGGGTCATCGTGCGGGCATGGACCATGGCGGGTTGGTGGTCCTCGGGTCCCGTGATGGCCCGGTAGTCCGCATCCAGGCCGAAGGCCTCGCCCCGGTTGCGAACCGTCGCGAAGGTGATGCCGGGCACCGCCTGGCGCGCCTTCTCTGTCAGGGAGGCCAGGACCTCTGCCCGGATCAGGTGCTCGAAGGCCACCTCGCCGGTGCCGAGGTGCTGCACGAGGGCGCCGTTGACGCAGACGGCCCATCCGGTCAGGCCGCACTGCTCCGCAATGGGGGCCAGGCCCTTGGGTTGCCGTGCGGTCACCGGAACGACGGGCACGCCGCGCTCCTGCACGGCCTCCAGCACGCTGCGCGTCCAGGCCGTCACGGTCTTGTCCGTGCGCAGCAGGGTGCCGTCAAGATCAGTGGCGACGAGACGAATCATGGACGCTCCTCAGACCCGGGGCGCGGGACGCGCCGTACCCTCGACATAGCGACGCCCCTCGAAGGCGCGGCCCAGGGTCACCTCGTCGGCATATTCCAGGTCACCGCCCACCGGCAGGCCCGACGCGAGGCGGCTGATCTGCAGGCCCATGTCCTTCAGCAACCGGCTCAAGTAGGTGGCCGTCGCCTCGCCCTCGGTGTTGGGGTCAGTGGCCAGGATGATCTCGGTGACGGTTCCATCCGCCAGCCGGGTCAACAGCTCCCGGATGTGCAGGTCCGACGGGCCCTTGCCGTCGATCGGGCTGATCGCGCCGCCGAGCACGTGGTACAGCCCGCGGAACTCGCGGGTGCGCTCGATGGCGACGACATCCTTGCTCTCCTCGACCACGCAGATCACCGTCTGGTCGCGGCGTGCATCGCGGCAGATCCGGCAGGTCTCCTCCTGCGAGACGTTGAAGCAGACGGCGCAGAAGCGGGCCCTGGCCTTCACCTCGCTGACCACCTGCGCGAAGCGCTGGACATCCTCAGCCGGTTGGTCCAGCATCCAGAAGGCGATCCGCTGGGCGCTCTTCGGGCCGACGCCGGGTAGGCGCCCCAGCTCGTCGATCAAGTCCTGTACTGGACCTTCGTACATGTCAACCTTTCAGGCCCCTCGACAGGCTCGGGGAACGTGTGAGCGACAGGCTCGGTCCATTGGGAGTGGCATACCCACCACGACGGCCGAGCCTGTCGAGGCCCTTGTGGGACCGGGAGATCAGAAACCGAGGCTGCCCATGTCCGGCATGCCGGGCATCACGGCGGCGGCCTTGGCCTGCACCTGGGCGCTGGCGTCGCGCACGGCGGCGAGCACCAGGTCAGCCAGCCCCTCGGCGTCCTCGGGGTCGATCGCCTCGGGCTTGATCACCAGACCCGTCAGCTCACCGGCGCCGGTCATGGTGGCCTCCACCAGGTCGCCGCCGGCGGTGCCGGTGAAGCTGGAGCTGGCCAGCTCGTCCTGCGCCTGCTGCAGCTGGGCCTGCATCGCCTGGGCCTGCTGGAGCAGACCGTTCATGTCCATGCCTTCGGGGAACATCTGGCTTTCCTCTCGTCGTGGGGAGCTTGCGATGACGCAAGTCCGGGGCAAGCCTACGCGCTCGGCCGGACCGCACCGAGTGAGAGCACGGCGCCGATGTTGCGCGCGGTGCGGCTGATGTTGGTGGCGCCGTCGGCCAGCACCTCGTCAAGCGGCGCCAACCGGCAGAGCACCGGGAAGATGGCCGCGAAGCCCTCGTCATAGAGGACCTCGGCACCATCGCCCAGCGCACCGGTCACCGCAACAACGGGTACCCCCGCGGCGGCCGCGACGTCGGCGACACCCTTCGGCGTCTTGCCGAAGCGGGTCTGGGAGTCCATCCGTCCCTCGCCGGTGACCACCAGCGCGGCACCGGACACCTTCTCCGGCAGGCGGGAGTGGTCCACGACGATGTCGATCCCCGGCCGCAGCGTGCAGTGCGGCAGGAAGGCCAGCAGCCCCGCGCCAAGTCCCCCTGCAGCCCCCGCCCCCGGGGTCTGCCCCACGTCACGGCCAAGGTCCCGCGCCACCACCTGCGCGAAGTGCGCGAGCGCAGCGTCCAGCTCCGCGACGCACGCGTCGTCGGCACCCTTCTGCGGCCCGTAGACGGCGCTGGCGCCCTGCGGCCCGCACAGCGGATTGGTCACGTCGCAGGCCACCTCGACGGTGACCTCGGCCAGCCTCGGGTCAAGGCCACTGACGTCGATGCCGGCCAGCTGCGCGAGGGGCGCACCACCGGGCCCCAGGCACTGGCCCTCCCCGTCCACCAAGCGGGCACCGAGCGCCTGGGCGAGGCCCGCGCCGCCGTCATTGGTGGCGCTTCCCCCGATCCCCAGCACGATGTGCGTGATCCCGGCATCCAGCGCGGCAGTCACCAACTGACCCGTGCCACGGGTGCTGGCACGACGTGGGTCACGGCGATCTCGGGGCACTCGCCCGATGCCGCTGGCCTCCGCCATCTCGATCACCGCGGTCGAACCATCGCCCAGCACTCCCCAGGTGGCCTGCACCGGGTCCCCCAACGGGCCATCCACCGTCGTGGTGCGCAGCTCGCCTCCCGTCGCATCCACCAGGGACTGGACGGTCCCCTCGCCTCCATCGGCCATCGGGACGTGCACGAAGGTGGCATCGGGAAGGCTCTGGCGAAGCCCTGCCTCCAGGGCCTCACAGACCTCCTTGGCGGTCAGCGACTCCTTGAAGGAGTCGGGCGCCAGGACGATGGTGCGGGTCATCATTGACCTCCTCCCCTCGACAAGCTCGGGGATCGTGGGTGGGTCGGGAATCGTGGGTTGGCCCCCTCGACAAGCTCGGGAACGTGGTCGGGATCGGGGGTGGGCCGGGCGCCGGGTCAGACGGCTGGCTGCTCCTCGGCGATCACGACGCCGCCGAGGGTCCGCGTGATCAGCTCGTGGGCGGACTCGCCGGACTCGTCGAGTGACTCGTCGTCATCGCTGACCAGCTGGGACTCGTCCACCACCACCTCGGGCGCACTGGGCCCCGAGGAGGTCGGCCGGATGTTCTGACGGGCCTGCTCCGTCCACCGCGAGGTGTCGGCCGGGGGCTCCGGGGGTTCGGGCGCGCTGGGCGGCGTGCGGGGCCCTGGATCGTCCGATTGCTGGTTGCCCGGCACGGGCGCCGGAGTCTCCTCGCGGGCCGGTACCGCTGGCGCCGACGCCTGCCAATCACCCTGGCCACCACCCTGCGGAGCGGCCGGTGCCTGACCCGACGAAGCGGGAGCCGAGGGCTGCTGCGGCTGGGGCGGCTGCGGTCCACGGCCGGCCGAACCACCGTGGTTGCCATCGATGATGGCCTCCACGCGAAGATCGGCCCCCATCACCTGCACCATGCAGTCCCGCAGCACGTCCTGGCTGCCACCCGACGCAAAGCGGTCGCGAGCGCCGGAATTGCTGAAGCCCAGGGTCAGGACGCCGTCGCGGACATCCATCACCTGCGCGTTCTGACTGAGCAGGATCCAGGCGAAGCGACGTCGGCTCTTGACCTCCTCCAGGACCTGCGGCCACAGCCGACGCACATCGGCGGCCGAGATGCTGCCGCTGGCGACGCGGGGCGGCGCAGCCTGACCGTCGGACGGCTCCGGTGCGGCGGCCTGGGCGGTCGGCCCCTCGGCGGGACGCTGGCCCAGTGGGCCTCCCGCCGGGCGTTGCCCCTGCCCCGGTGCGGGGCGCTGGCCTTGGCCCGGTGCGGGGGCGGGGCCGGGGCGTTGACCGACCGGCGCCTGCTGCTCGGGTGCCTGCTGTTGTGGCGTCGGGCGCTGTTCGGCGGGGGCCGGGGCGCCCTGGCCCTGAGGTTCGACGAGTTGCGGGCCTGCCTCGTGCGCGACAGCGGGCTCCTGCCGCGCGGGAGCTGCGGCGGGCCGCTGTGCCGGGGCCTGCTGCATGGCCGGGGCCTGCTGGGGCGGCATCGCCTGGACCGGAGCCGGCGCCGGCATGTGGGGCGCGGCACCGCCCAGGTCTGCGGTGCTCCAGCTCCCGGCGCTGGGGTCGGCCGGGGCCAGAGCGCCCGGGATGCCGATCCGTCGCTCCAAGCGGTCCAGCCGGGCATGGATGCCACGCCCGTCGACGTCGGCACCGGGCAGCAGCACCCGGGAGCACATCAGTTCGAGGTGCAGACGGGGAGCCGTGGTTCCACGCATGTCGGTCAGGCCGGTGGCGATCACCTCTGCGGCGCGGGTCAGCTCGCCGGCTCCCATGCCGTTGGCCTGGGTCTCCAGCCGTTCGGCCTGGTCACCGGACACGTCGATCAGGCCCGATGAGACGGCATCCGGCACCGCCGCGACGATCACCAGGTCACGCAGGCGACGCAGCAGGTCCTCGGCGAAACGACGGGGGTCCTGCCCCACCTCGATCACCTTGTCGATCGTCGCGAAGACACCCGCGGAATCCCCCGCGGCGAAGGCGTCCATGATCTCGTCGAGCAGCGCATCGGGGGTGTAGCCGAGCAGGGCGGAGGCCTGCTGGTAGCTCACCCCGTCCTCCGCGGCGCCGCCGAGCAATTGGTCCAGCACGCTCAACGAGTCACGCACGGACCCGGCACCGGCGCGTACCACCAGCGGCAGCACGGTCTGGTCGACGGACACCCCCTCGGCCTCGCACAGCGTCGCCAGGTAGTTCTGCAGCACCTTCGGCGGCACCAGCCGGAAGGGGTAGTGGTGGGTGCGGGAGCGGATGGTGCCGATGACCTTCTCCGGCTCCGTCGTCGCGAAGATGAACTTCACGTGTGGCGGGGGCTCCTCCACCAGCTTCAGCATCGCGTTGAAGCCCTGGGCGGTCACCATGTGGGCCTCGTCGATGATGTAGATCTTGTAACGCGAGTGCACCGGCGCGAAGAAGGCACGTTCCCGCAGGTCGCGGGCATCATCGACGCCACCGTGGCTGGCCGCGTCGATCTCGATCACGTCGATGGAGCCACTGCCGCCACGAGCCAGGTCACGACAGCTCTGGCACTGGCCGCAGGGGTTGGGCGTGGGCCCCTGCTCGCAGTTCAGGCAGCGCGCCAGGATGCGGGCGCTGGTGGTCTTGCCGCAGCCGCGTGGGCCGCTGAACAGGTAGGCGTGGTTGACCTTGTTGTTGGTCAGGGCACGCTGCAGTGGATCCGTGACGTGCTCCTGGCCGATCACCTCCGAGAAGGTCTCCGGGCGGTAGCGACGGTAGAGCGCCAGCGGCGCTGCCGGTGCATTGTCCGTGGGCCGCGGCTGGTGCCGGGACGCCGGAGCGGCGAGTTCGGGGGCCAGCGCGTCCAAGCTCCCCGAGTCTGCCGCGGGATCCTCCGCGCCACCCAGGATGAACTCGTCCTCGTCCTCGTCGGAGAGCCCGTCCTCGGGCTCCCGCGTCACGACAGGCGCGACGTCCGGAGGTGCATCCGCCGGGGCCACCTCGTCGAACAACCCGGGACCATCCATCTCGAAGAGGTCGTCGCCCGCATCGGTCGGCTCGTCGTAGTCGTCGTCCACGCCCTGAACCCTAGTTGACGCCTCCGACAAACATGATGGTAGGAGTCTCGTGGAGTCGTGACCCTGCCTCTGACTGGTGCCCTGCTGGGCTACCGACAAACTGATCAGTCCGGCTCCACGAGGCCCAGGGGCGACGACCGCCCGGCCATGACCTAATACGAGCCTGATCGCGAGTCCGGTGTATGTCCTGTCTGGTCGAAGCGGCCGCCGCCTGACCCACTCACCGAGTCCAGGAGCAGGCCATGACCATCATCCCAGAGCCCCACCACCACGTCGCAGGAATCGACTCCCACACCGAGACCATCCACATCGCGGTCATCACCGCCACCGGGCTCGAGGTCGACGACCACGAGTTCACCACCACCACTACCGGCTACCGCAAGGCAGTGGCCTGGCTGGTCGAGCACGGACCTATTGCAGCTGTCGGCATCGAGGGCACCTCCAGCTACGGCATCGGCATCACAGCAGCACTACGAGCCGCGGGCATCACCGTCATCGAGGTCAACCGCACCCGCCCCGCCGAACGCCGCAAGCACGGCAAGACCGACCGCCTCGACGCCTACCGCGCCGCCCGCTGCGTGATCTCTGGAGAAGCGGCCACCCATCCCAAACACGACTCCATCGAGCCCCTTCGAGCCCTGCTGGTCACTCGACGCAGCGCCAACAAGGCCCTCCAAGCCTGCTGGCGCCAAATCCGCAGCCTCTTGGTCAACGCACCCGCCACGCTACGAGACAAATACCGCCAAACCAGCCGCGACAAGCTCATCCGTCATCTCGCTGCCAGCCGCCCCGACCAGATCCATGACGCCGCCCAGGCCCTCACCATGCGAGCCCTGCGATCCCTGGCCCGACGCCACCAGTTCCTGCACGACGAACTGGTCGACCTGGAAGCCCAGCTCGACGAACTCACCACAACCAAGAACCCCGGGCTGCGCGCCATGCACGGAGTCGGGCCGGTCACTGCCGCTGTCCTGCTGGTCACGGCCGGCGACAATCCCGCCCGCCTCGCCACCCCTGCCGGGTTCGCGGCGCTCTGCGGTACCAGCCCGATCCCCGTGTCCTCGGGCAAGACCCAACGCCACCGCCTCTCACGCGGCGGCGACAGGCAGGCCAACTGGGCGCTCCACCAAATCGTGAAGGTCCGCATGGTCCACGACCAACGCACCCGCGACTATCGCGACAAGCACCTCGACGCGGGCTGGACCCTCGCAGCGGTCTACCGGGCACTGAAACGCGCCGTCGCCAGAGAAGTGTTCCGCGCACTCACCGGCAACTGCGAGATCCCGAACTACACAGACCTGCGACCAGCCCGCCAGGCCAAGAAACTCACCCTCACCCACGCCGCCCAGCACTTCAACGTCTGGCCCGCCCACATCTCCGAGATCGAACTCGGCAAACGCCGAGACGACACCCTGGCCCAGAACTACCGAGAATGGCTCCAAGCCGCTTGACGGGAGATAGGAGCATCAGTTTTCGACGATCACCGACGCCTCACCCATCCTAGGATTTCCGCAAGAATACTGTGACCTTATTTAGCTTAGGGTCACCTAAATGTTCTCGATTGTCTTCACACCACTGGAAGTGACCTCCTACGCAGTGCCGCCGGTCTGGCGCCTGCTCACCAAGCTCCTCTACTTCGTCGCCCTGGCCGGCGCCATCGGAGCCACCCTCACCCATGCCCTGGCCCTGCGTCCGTCGCTGCGCCTGGCGCCCAGGGCAGAAGGCCCCGTGCGCCATCGCGTCACCACGGCACTGGGCCTGAGCGGGCTCGCCCTGTTGGCCTGTGGCTACCTGCAGCTGGCCGGGCGAGTGGCCCGCGCCAAGAACGGCCCCTCCTACGGCCAGGCCCTCGCCCCGGGCACCATCGTCGACTACCTGCGCAAGCCTGCCGAAGAGGGCGAGTGGGTCTCCACCGGCATCATGATCGGCCTGCAGAACCTGCTCTTCCTGGCCTGTGCGGTCCTGTTGCTGCTCGCCTGGCGACGCCGCGACGACCGGCTGGCCCTGCCCGCCGGACTGGTCGCCGCCGTGGGCAGCCTGACCGGATCCATCCCCCGCAAGGCCGTCGACGCCGACCATCTGGCCAGCGCCGTCGCCGTCCAGGCGCACATCATCGGCGGCAGCGTGTGGCTCGGCGGGCTCGGACTGCTGGCCGCAATCTCCCTTGCCCGGCGCCACGGCGATGCCGAGGAGAATGCCGCCTGGGCCCAGGCGTGGAGCCATTTCGGCACCGTCGCGCTGTGGTCCGTCGGCGCAGTGGTGGCCTCTGGGCTGTGGCTGACCCGACGCGAGGTGGGCAGCATCGACCAGCTGTGGACCACCATCTTCGGGCGGGTGCTGCTGGCCAAGTTGGTGCTGGTGGCCGCCCTGTTCGCAGCCGGCGCCTGGAACCAGCTGGTCCTGATGCCCGCGATCGCCCGGGAACAGCGCCGCAACCACCAGCAACGAGTGGGCGAGCTGGTGCTGACGCACTTCCCGCGCGTGGTGGCGACGGAGACGGTGATCGGCCTGGGCGTGCTGGCCTGCGTCAGTTTCCTGGTGGGCTCGGCCCGTGGCGAGGCGGGCCAGCCCGAGGCGGGACCGATCGCCCTGCCGCTGCTGGGGATCGGCCTGGTCATGATCGGCATGATGGCCGCCTCCTTCTGGGCGACGACCCGCGCCTCGGCCGCCCTGGCCCGGCTGGAGGCCCCCGTCGAGGCACCCCACCGCACCGCGGACGCAGTCGGCGCCCCCAGCTGAACCCCCACGCCATTTGCAGTCCCCGCTCCCCGACGCCCAGCTGCTGGGCGCCGGGGAGCTCCCCCGTGTCAGTGCTTCGGACACAATGAGGCCGTGGCATCCCCCGAAGACATGGCCGCCGCGGTGGCCGACTCCATGCGGCAGCGCACCGGCCACAGCCTCGACGAGTGGGTCGGAATCGTCGAGCAGGGCTCCGGGCTGGATCCGCTGGACCAGCTGGCCGTGCGCCGCTGGTTGCGCGACGAGCACGGCATCGCCCAGAACTCGCAGTGGGCCATCGCCTTCGAGGTGGCTGGCCGGGCCGGCTGGACGATGCCCACGCCGCAGCAGTTCGCGGACCAGATGTACGTCGGGAAGAAGGAGCCGCTGCGCCCCGTCCACGACACCCTGGTGGCCGCCGCGGAGGCCTGTGGTCCCGAGGCACACGTCGAGGGCCGCGCCACCTACACGCCCATCGTGCGCGCCCGGCAGTTCGCTGCCGTGGGGCCTGGCCCGCGGCTCACGGTTCGGCTGGGCCTCCGCTTCCGCGAGGCGCCCGGCGGGATGGAACCCGCCAAGGCTTTTGCCCAGGCGACCCACTGGATGCACTTCGGCACCGACGTCGACCCACAGGCCGCCGTGCAGCAGGCCCGCGAGTTGCTGGCGCTGGCCTACGAGCAGAACGGCTAGCCGCAAGAGCCTCGCCCCACACCACGATCCCCGAGCTTGCCAAGGGGCGGCGAGGCCCGCCAGAACGCAAAGGGGCCCCCGCGCACCTGGAAGAGCTCACTTACCCTTGCTGTCTTTCGACCCTGGGGGAGTTGGGCGAGGTACCACCGCGCGGGGACCTTGGGAATACTCTAGCGCCCGCTGCGGCCCGTCGACCAATCCACTCGGCCTCCTGATGATCGGCCCGATCGGTGGGATTGAACACGACAGCCTGTCGTGGGAGCTAGCGTTTCCCCGCCGGGCCGTCGGGCCCTGCCTTGTTCCGTGAAGGAAACCACGATGAGTACTGACCCCCAGGCCGAAGGCCAGCTACAACGGAGTCTGTCCAACCGCCACGTCCAGTTGATCGCCATCGGTGGCGCAATTGGCACCGGCCTGTTCATGGGATCCGGAAAGACCGTCCACGCCGCCGGCCCTTCGCTGGTACTGGTGTACCTGATCATCGGCGTGATGCTCTTCTTCGTGATGCGCGCCATGGGCGAACTGCTCCTGTTCAACCTGAAGTACAAGTCCTTCCAGGACTTCAGCGCCGACATGCTGGGCCCTTGGGCCGGCTTCTTCTCCGGGTGGACCTACTGGCTGTGCTGGGTGGTCACCGGCATGGCGGACCTGGTGGCCATCAGCGGCTACTGGGACTACTGGGTGCACAACAAGCCCCTGTCCGTGGGGCTGGCCTGCGCCGTGATGATCGCCCTGCTGGGGCTCAACCTTCTGACCGTGAAGCTCTTCGGTGAGCTGGAGTTCTGGTTCGCGCTGATCAAGGTGATCGCCATCCTGGTGCTGATCGTCGCAGCCCTCTACATGGTGGTCACGCACTTCAAGGCACCCAACGGACAGGTCGCTGCCATCAGCAACCTGTGGAGCCACGGCGGCTTCTTCCCGACTGGATTCAAGGGCTTCTTTGCGGCCTTCCAGATTGCCGTCTTCGCCTTCGTCGGCATCGAGCTGGTGGGTACCACGTCGGCCGAGACCAAGGATCCGGAGAAGACGCTGCCCAAGGCCATCAACTCCATCCCCGTGCGCGTCATCTTCTTCTACGTCTTCGCGCTGCTGGCCATCATGATGGTCACGCCGTGGGACGAGGTGAACCCCGCCGTCAGCCCCTTCGTGAACCTCTTCGGCCTGATCGGCCTGAGCGCAGCGGCGTCCGTGATGAACTTCGTGGTGCTGACCTCCGCGTCGAGCTCCTGCAATTCCGGCATCTACTCCACGTCGCGGATGCTCTACGGCCTCGCGCACCGCGGGATGAGCCCAAAGCGCTTCGGCAAGCTGTCCGGCAATGGCGTGCCCGTCGCGGGCCTGGTGATGAGCGTCTCCCTGATCCTCACCGCCGTGCTGCTGATGCTCAGCGACTCCATCATGGGTGCATTCACCGTGGTCACCACCATCTCCGCGGTGCTCTTCATCTTCGTGTGGGGCCTGATCCTGCTGAGCTACATGAAGTACCTCAAGCGCTTCCCCGAGGCGCACGCCAAGAGCATCTTCCCGATGCCCGGCGCCCGGTTCATGCCGCAGGTGGTGCTGGTCTTCTTCGCCTTCGTACTGGTGCTGCTGACCCAGGAGAAGGACACCCTGCAGGCCCTCATGGTGACGCCGCTGTGGTTCATCATCCTGGGCGCCGGCTGGTACTTCGGCCGGCACCACGCCGTGCCCGACGCCGATGACGTCACCCCCGGTGAGCTGTACGACGAGATCCTCAACCGCAAGCACTGAGGCCCAGTCCGCACGTCGCGATACTTGTTCGACGTCGATGACCTAGCTGTACTGGCCGGGGACGTTGGTCAATCGTGAGAAGGGCGGCTGGTTGCCGCAGGCCGTGTGGGGCCGGTGCTGGTTGTAGTAGTGCAGCCAGCCATCGAGCTCGCCGCGGCGTTCGGCCTCTGAGGTGTAGCAACGGGCATAGGCCCAGCCATCGGCCAGGGTCCGATGGAAGCGTTCGATCTTCCCGTTGGTCTGCGGCCGATACGGCCGAGTGCGCTTGTGCTTGATGCCCAGCTCTTGGCAGGTGTCGCGCCATAGATGCGACTTGTAGGCGCCGCCATTGTCGGACAGGACCCGCTCGACGGTGGCCCCGTGGGCGTTGAACCACTCAACAGCCCGCACCAGTACGGCGGTCGCGGTGAGGGCGGTTTCGTCGTCGTGGATCTCGGCGTAGGCGACGCGGGAATGGTCGTCGATGACGGTGTGGACGTAGGCCTTGCCCATCAACGGGTCGTAGTGCTTGTTCCTGGGCTTGCCTGGTGTGGCGGCTCGGTTCTTCCCTCCTTGTCGGCGGCCGACGTAGCGCCAGCCTCCGCCGTCGGGGATGTTGCCGAGCTTCTTCACGTCGACGTGGAGCATGGCGCCGGGGTGGTCGTGTTCGTAGCGGCGGATGGGTTCACCGGTGGCACGGTCGACGTGGGTGAGCCGGTTGAGGTGGCAGGACGAGAGGATGCGGTGGACGGTGGAGGGGGCGATCCCGAGTCGTGGTGCGAGCTGCACTGGCCCTTCGCGGAGTCGCATGCGCAGGCTGATGCAGCGCTTGACGACCTTCGGGTGGGTCTTGTTCGGGCTGTGGTGTGGTCGTGAGGACCGGTCGTGCATGGACTCGCCGGCGCGGTAGCGGTCGGCCCAGCGCTTCGCGGTGGGCCAGGAGACCTGGAAGCGAGCGGCGACCTCGCTGATCGGCCATCCTTCCTCGACGACGAGTTGGGCTACCTTCAGGCGGTGGCGAGGGGTCAGTGCAGCATTGGGGTGGGACATGGACGTCCTCCAAGGTGTGATGGGCGGCCACCTCACGGTGGCCGCCCATCACAGGCTCCTCGCCGCGGAGCGACCGACGGGAAGGGTCAGTTGTTCTGGTTGCTCACTTCTGCGGCCCAGGCACCGACCCGGCGAGCTGATTCCTCATCGCTGAGGTCCTCGACCCGCGTCATCACCGACCACCGGATCCCGAACGGATCGCGGATGCTCCCGTAGCGGTCGCCAGAGACGAAACCCGTCACAGCCTCGCGCAGCACAGCACCGCGAGCGACTGCGGTCTCAACGACCCTGTCGACGTCCGCGACGTAGATGCCGAGGGAGAACTGCGCGTCTTCGGCCTCTGGATCCAGCGCCAGCAGGTGATAGTCCTTCATCGCCGGCCCCAGCTGGAGGCGACCACACCCGAAGTCGAGCTCGGCGTGGATGATCGCCCCCTCCATCTCGGTGGAGTTGACCACGCGTGCGCCGAACACGTCGGTGTAGAACGCCAACGCTGCCTTCGGATCCTCGAGTGCAACGAACGGAGTCAGGCTGGAGAAACCCTTCGGGCGACCGTTGTCGGTGTACTCGCCATGGGCAGGGGTAACTGGTGCAGTCGTCATGACCTCCACGCTAGGGACTGCTGGTGCGGGTGGTCTTGTAGATTCCGGCCATGACCACACCGTCTGACGTCAGTGGACGGGGCCCATTGTTCCCAGCGGAACTTCCCTTCGATTTCACCCGGATCCCACCCGGCCCCGCAGCCAAGGACTTGGTGGCCTGGTGGTGGACCACCACGTGGGACCTCCCCTCGGGGCACCACTCGTCGCAAGAACTCCTAGCCTTCCCCGCGAGCAACCTCGCCTTCGAAATGGATCAGGTGCGCTTCTGGGGACCCACCACGCGGCGCTCCACACGAGTCCTGGTCGGGCAGGGCTGGGTACTTGGCGCCCTGCTACGTCCGGCAGCAGTGCCCGCCTTCACTCAACAACCGGCAGCCTGCCGCGACGATTCTGTCCCTGTATCCGCCCTCGAACTCCACGAAACAGTTCAGGCATCAAGCGGCAACCTTGCCGCTGTCATCGGTGAAGTCGAGGTGTGGCTTGCACACCACGTGGGCACGCTGGCCGACGAGGCTCACCAAGCCAACCGTTTGGCCGACCTGGCCATCACTGACTCCACCATCGCCACGGTGCAAAACCTCGCGGGCGCCTTGGGGATCTCGACCCGAACGGTCAACCGCCTCACCACGAAGTACGTGGGTCTATCGCCCTACACGATGATCCGCCGCCGACGCCTCCAAGAAGCGACCGAATGGATCCGGGACAACCCAGATGAAACGCTGGCCGATGTCGCAGTCCGCTACGGCTTCGTTGACCAGGCGCACCTGAGCCGTGAAGCGCGCACTCTTCTTGGGCTGACCCTCACGGACTACCGCATGCGCACGATCAGGCCGTGACGATACCCGCCTAGCCTCAATCAACGTGTCCGGTCAGTACACCTGATATGGGTGTGGGTTTTGTCAAGAGGGCAGGACGAGGCGCCGCCGGGCTGGATGCCTGGCGGCGCCTCTCCTGTGTTGACCTGAAGTGGATGTGGTCAGGGGTTTCGCGTGTCTATACGACGGCGATGTCAGTCTGATATTCGCGGGTTGGTTACCGCAGGACGGTGCTTTCGGCTCGGAACGTCACGCGTGTCTAGGATCGAGCGTCGCCGCCGGTCAGGGCGGCTGCTCATAGGTGTTTCGCGGGTCGTTCCGGTCGCTGCGTCACCCCATGACCGGCCGGTCTTCAGGTCAAGTTTGTGGGCCTCGACGTCAGTCGTCGAGGACGGCGAGGGACCAGCACCACCCGGCGAGTTCGCGGGCGATCGCGGCGTTGGCGATGTTGTTGGCCTTCTTGCGGGCTTTGAACTGGTTCCAGCGATGGTTCAACCGCCGGTTGCCCAGGTCACCGCGGGCCCGGGCAGCCGGGGACGCAAGATCCCAACGGTCACGGATCGTCTTGCCGGGAACGTAGCGGTGCTGGTGGTGCCAAGCGGCCTCGACCAGCAGCCGCCGGGCATGACCGTTGCCGGTCTTCGTGATCGGACCGAGTGAGCGTGACTGGCCGGATGAGTTCTCGGACGGGACGAGGCCGACGAAAGATCCGATGGAGTTCCCGGTGAACCGGGTCCAGTCGCCGATCTCGACCGCCAGACCGAACCCTGTCAGCGTCGAGATCCCCCGCAGACAGCCGAGCCGGTGGATGGTGTTGGTCCAAGGACTGTCGGCAGCCATGGCGGTGATGCGCTCGTCGAGACGATCACGGCGCGCCGTGATCGTGACAACACTGTCGTAGGCCTCATCGAAGGCGGCCTGGACCAAGGGCGAGTCGAAGTGCTGGCGTTTGAGCCAGGCGTCATGCGCGTTGCTCCAGGTCTGCCCGCCCGAATAGACGATCCCGTGACGCAGCAGCAGCTTCGACAACCGATGCCTGGCACGCATCAAGTCACTACGGCAGTCCTCGCGGGTCCTCACCAGGTCACGAGCAGCCTCGGTCAGCTCATCAGGAACCGCGACCGCAGTGAACGCGTCCAGCCGGAGCAGCATCGAGAGGTGTTCAGCGTCGATCGCATCAGTCTTCACCCTCGATCCGGCTGGCCTCTGGAGCTTGGACGGCGCGGCGACCACCGTTCGGATGTCATTGCCCAGCAGGGTCCGGGCCAGACCGTAACCGGTCGGGCCAGCCTCATAGATCGCCGCGGCCGGGCCGGGCAGGGCCTTGATCCAGGCCGTCACTTCCACAGGGTCGGGGCAGAGTCGGGCTTTGAAGATCTCGCCGGTCTGGACGTCCATCGCATGCGCCACCACGGAGCGGGCATGCACATCCAGACCAACACTCGTACGCTCGGTAAACAACCGGGGCCTCCCACGTATGTCGGAAAGGCCAGACAGGCCCACCCTGTCCGGCAACCCACGAATCGTTGCGCGGCGAGGCCCCGGCCTGCCAGAGCTCTCACCCCTGAATCGGGGTCACCCATACCGTCTAGATGTTTGAGGTCATCACGTTCATGACGCGGGCTGGGGTGCGGGTGGCTGGTGGCTGGTTCCCGCAGGCGGTGTGGGTCCGATGGTAGTTGTAGTGGACGTTCCAGACCTTGATGGCTGCGCTGCGTTGGGCGTCTGAGGTGAACGGTCGGGCGTAGAGGAATTCCTCGGCCAGGATCCGGTTGTAGCGTTCGACCTTGCCGTTGTGTCGGGGGGTGTAGGCCCGGATGTACTGGTGCTTCGCGACGTGGCCGGTGATGGAGCGTTCGAAGGCGTGGGCCTTGTAGCAGGGCCCGTTGTCGGTGACCAGCCGGGTGATCCGGCCGATTCCGTGGAGCGAGAACCAGGCGCGGGCGCGGGCCCAGAACCCGATCACGGTGGTGGCTTTCTCGTCGGGCAGGGCTTCGGTGTAGGCCAGCCTGCTGAACCCGTCGATGGCCGAGTGGAAGTAGGTGTAACCCACCTTCTGGCCCTTCTTCGCGCGGTTCGCTTGGCGTGCTTGGTCGGAGTCGCGGCCGTGGATGCGCCAGCCGCCGCCGTCGGGGATCTTGCCCGCCTTCTTCACATCCATGTGGATCATGTGGCCGGGGTAGCGGGCCGTGATCTTCTGGGGTTCCCGCACGGGTTCGCCGTCGAGGTCGAGGAAGCGACGCCGGTGCAGGTTGTGGAGCCGTAGGTGGCGTTGGATCGTGGAGGTCGAGACCCGCAAGCCGTGTTTCTCGGCGAGTTCGGTGCTGATCTTGGCCGCGGACCACTTCTTGGCCCGGCGCAGCTTCAGCGCTTCCTCGATCACGTTGTCGGGGGTTCGGGTGGGGCTGGTGTGTGGGGCGCTGGAGCCGTCCAGCAGCCCTGGGTCGCCGAGGTCGCGGTGCCGGTTGACCCATTTGGAGGCGCAGGCGCGGGAGATGCCCATCTCCTTCGCGACGTGGGCGATCGGGCGGTGCTGGCAGCGTTCCACGAGCCGGCGGCGGCCCTCCAGGGACAGGGGTGCGTTAGCGTGGGTGTTCAAGGGCAGGTCTTTCTGACTCAACGTGATGACGGCTTAGACACCACTCATCCTGTCGAGAGACCTGCCCCCTTCGCATCCCCAGCCGTGTCTACAACGTCATGACCCGCAACACCTGATATGGGTGTGGGTTTTGTCAAGAGGGCAGGACGAGGCGCCGCCGGGCTGGATGCCTGGCGGCGCCTCTCCTGTGTTGACCTGAAGTGGATGTGGTCAGGGGTTTCGCGTGTCTATACGACGGCGATGTCAGTCTGATATTCGCGGGTTGGTTACCGCAGGACGGTGCTTTCGGCTCGGAACGTCACGCGTGTCTAGGATCGAGCGTCGCCGCCGGTCAGGGCGGCTGCTCATAGGTGTTTCGCGGGTCGTTCCGGTCGCTGCGTCACCCCATGACCGGCCGGTCTTCAGGTCAAGTTTGTGGGCCTCGACGTCAGTCGTCGAGGACGGCGAGGGACCAGCACCACCCGGCGAGTTCGCGGGCGATCGCGGCGTTGGCGATGTTGTTGGCCTTCTTGCGGGCTTTGAACTGGTTCCAGCGATGGTTCAACCGCCGGTTGCCCAGGTCACCGCGGGCCCGGGCAGCCGGGGACGCAAGATCCCAACGGTCACGGATCGTCTTGCCGGGAACGTAGCGGTGCTGGTGGTGCCAAGCGGCCTCGACCAGCAGCCGCCGGGCATGACCGTTGCCGGTCTTCGTGATCGGACCGAGTGAGCGTGACTGGCCGGATGAGTTCTCGGACGGGACGAGGCCGACGAAAGATCCGATGGAGTTCCCGGTGAACCGGGTCCAGTCGCCGATCTCGACCGCCAGACCGAACCCTGTCAGCGTCGAGATCCCCCGCAGACAGCCGAGCCGGTGGATGGTGTTGGTCCAAGGACTGTCGGCAGCCATGGCGGTGATGCGCTCGTCGAGACGATCACGGCGCGCCGTGATCGTGACAACACTGTCGTAGGCCTCATCGAAGGCGGCCTGGACCAAGGGCGAGTCGAAGTGCTGGCGTTTGAGCCAGGCGTCATGCGCGTTGCTCCAGGTCTGCCCGCCCGAATAGACGATCCCGTGACGCAGCAGCAGCTTCGACAACCGATGCCTGGCACGCATCAAGTCACTACGGCAGTCCTCGCGGGTCCTCACCAGGTCACGAGCAGCCTCGGTCAGCTCATCAGGAACCGCGACCGCAGTGAACGCGTCCAGCCGGAGCAGCATCGAGAGGTGTTCAGCGTCGATCGCATCAGTCTTCACCCTCGATCCGGCTGGCCTCTGGAGCTTGGACGGCGCGGCGACCACCGTTCGGATGTCATTGCCCAGCAGGGTCCGGGCCAGACCGTAACCGGTCGGGCCAGCCTCATAGATCGCCGCGGCCGGGCCGGGCAGGGCCTTGATCCAGGCCGTCACTTCCACAGGGTCGGGGCAGAGTCGGGCTTTGAAGATCTCGCCGGTCTGGACGTCCATCGCATGCGCCACCACGGAGCGGGCATGCACATCCAGACCAACACTCGTACGCTCGGTAAACAACCGGGGCCTCCCACGTATGTCGGAAAGGCCAGACAGGCCCACCCTGTCCGGCAACCCACGAATCGTTGCGCGGCGAGGCCCCGGCCTGCCAGAGCTCTCACCCCTGAATCGGGGTCACCCATACCGTCTAGATGTTTGAGGTCATCACGTTCATGACGCGGGCTGGGGTGCGGGTGGCTGGTGGCTGGTTCCCGCAGGCGGTGTGGGTCCGATGGTAGTTGTAGTGGACGTTCCAGACCTTGATGGCTGCGCTGCGTTGGGCGTCTGAGGTGAACGGTCGGGCGTAGAGGAATTCCTCGGCCAGGATCCGGTTGTAGCGTTCGACCTTGCCGTTGTGTCGGGGGGTGTAGGCCCGGATGTACTGGTGCTTCGCGACGTGGCCGGTGATGGAGCGTTCGAAGGCGTGGGCCTTGTAGCAGGGCCCGTTGTCGGTGACCAGCCGGGTGATCCGGCCGATTCCGTGGAGCGAGAACCAGGCGCGGGCGCGGGCCCAGAACCCGATCACGGTGGTGGCTTTCTCGTCGGGCAGGGCTTCGGTGTAGGCCAGCCTGCTGAACCCGTCGATGGCCGAGTGGAAGTAGGTGTAACCCACCTTCTGGCCCTTCTTCGCGCGGTTCGCTTGGCGTGCTTGGTCGGAGTCGCGGCCGTGGATGCGCCAGCCGCCGCCGTCGGGGATCTTGCCCGCCTTCTTCACATCCATGTGGATCATGTGGCCGGGGTAGCGGGCCGTGATCTTCTGGGGTTCCCGCACGGGTTCGCCGTCGAGGTCGAGGAAGCGACGCCGGTGCAGGTTGTGGAGCCGTAGGTGGCGTTGGATCGTGGAGGTCGAGACCCGCAAGCCGTGTTTCTCGGCGAGTTCGGTGCTGATCTTGGCCGCGGACCACTTCTTGGCCCGGCGCAGCTTCAGCGCTTCCTCGATCACGTTGTCGGGGGTTCGGGTGGGGCTGGTGTGTGGGGCGCTGGAGCCGTCCAGCAGCCCTGGGTCGCCGAGGTCGCGGTGCCGGTTGACCCATTTGGAGGCGCAGGCGCGGGAGATGCCCATCTCCTTCGCGACGTGGGCGATCGGGCGGTGCTGGCAGCGTTCCACGAGCCGGCGGCGGCCCTCCAGGGACAGGGGTGCGTTAGCGTGGGTGTTCAAGGGCAGGTCTTTCTGACTCAACGTGATGACGGCTTAGACACCACTCATCCTGTCGAGAGACCTGCCCCCTTCGCATCCCCAGCCGTGTCTACAACGTCATGACCCGCAACACCTGATATGGGTGTGGGTTTTGTCAAGAGGGCAGGACGAGGCGCCGCCGGGCTGGATGCCTGGCGGCGCCTCTCCTGTGTTGACCTGAAGTGGATGTGGTCAGGGGTTTCGCGTGTCTATACGACGGCGATGTCAGTCTGATATTCGCGGGTTGGTTACCGCAGGACGGTGCTTTCGGCTCGGAACGTCACGCGTGTCTAGGATCGAGCGTCGCCGCCGGTCAGGGCGGCTGCTCATAGGTGTTTCGCGGGTCGTTCCGGTCGCTGCGTCACCCCATGACCGGCCGGTCTTCAGGTCAAGTTTGTGGGCCTCGACGTCAGTCGTCGAGGACGGCGAGGGACCAGCACCACCCGGCGAGTTCGCGGGCGATCGCGGCGTTGGCGATGTTGTTGGCCTTCTTGCGGGCTTTGAACTGGTTCCAGCGATGGTTCAACCGCCGGTTGCCCAGGTCACCGCGGGCCCGGGCAGCCGGGGACGCAAGATCCCAACGGTCACGGATCGTCTTGCCGGGAACGTAGCGGTGCTGGTGGTGCCAAGCGGCCTCGACCAGCAGCCGCCGGGCATGACCGTTGCCGGTCTTCGTGATCGGACCGAGTGAGCGTGACTGGCCGGATGAGTTCTCGGACGGGACGAGGCCGACGAAAGATCCGATGGAGTTCCCGGTGAACCGGGTCCAGTCGCCGATCTCGACCGCCAGACCGAACCCTGTCAGCGTCGAGATCCCCCGCAGACAGCCGAGCCGGTGGATGGTGTTGGTCCAAGGACTGTCGGCAGCCATGGCGGTGATGCGCTCGTCGAGACGATCACGGCGCGCCGTGATCGTGACAACACTGTCGTAGGCCTCATCGAAGGTGGCCTGGACCAAGGGCGAGTCGAAGTGCTGGCGTTTGAGCCAGGCGTCATGCGCGTTGCTCCAGGTCTGCCCGCCCGAATAGACGATCCCGTGACGCAGCAGCAGCTTCGACAACCGATGCCTGGCACGCATCAAGTCACTACGGCAGTCCTCGCGGGTCCTCACCAGGTCACGAGCAGCCTCGGTCAGCTCATCAGGAACCGCGACCGCAGTGAACGCGTCCAGCCGGAGCAGCATCGAGAGGTGTTCAGCGTCGATCGCATCAGTCTTCACCCTCGATCCGGCTGGCCTCTGGAGCTTGGACGGCGCGGCGACCACCGTTCGGATGTCATTGCCCAGCAGGGTCCGGGCCAGACCGTAACCGGTCGGGCCAGCCTCATAGATCGCCGCGGCCGGGCCGGGCAGGGCCTTGATCCAGGCCGTCACTTCCACAGGGTCGGGGCAGAGTCGGGCTTTGAAGATCTCGCCGGTCTGGACGTCCATCGCATGCGCCACCACGGAGCGGGCATGCACATCCAGACCAACACTCGTACGCTCGGTAAACAACCGGGGCCTCCCACGTATGTCGGAAAGGCCAGACAGGCCCACCCTGTCCGGCAACCCACGAATCGTTGCGCGGCGAGGCCCCGGCCTGCCAGAGCTCTCACCCCTGAATCGGGGTCACCCATACCGTCTAGATACCTGGCTGCAGCAGCAGGATGGCGCCCCCTCGATCGGGCTGGTGCGCTCCCGGGTGGGGCCGTGGCCTGTCCTGGTACGGAGTTGTGCCGGGGCAGCATGGGATGAGAAGTGGGAGTCGGCACGACGCCCGGGTCTACTTCCTGGCCTTCTCTGTCCACCCTGGGTGGACTAGACCGATGCAATCGCTTTACCGCCAGATTGGCCGACTCAGTTCACTTTAGACGAAGGTGATGGTGTAGTACACCTGATATGGGTGTGGGTTTTGTCAAGAGGGCAGGACGAGGCGCCGCCGGGCTGGATGCCTGGCGGCGCCTCTCCTGTGTTGACCTGAAGTGGATGTGGTCAGGGGTTTCGCGTGTCTATACGACGGCGATGTCAGTCTGATATTCGCGGGTTGGTTACCGCAGGACGGTGCTTTCGGCTCGGAACGTCACGCGTGTCTAGGATCGAGCGTCGCCGCCGGTCAGGGCGGCTGCTCATAGGTGTTTCGCGGGTCGTTCCGGTCGCTGCGTCACCCCATGACCGGCCGGTCTTCAGGTCAAGTTTGTGGGCCTCGACGTCAGTCGTCGAGGACGGCGAGGGACCAGCACCACCCGGCGAGTTCGCGGGCGATCGCGGCGTTGGCGACGTTGTTGGTCTTCTTGCGGGCTTTGAACTGGTTCCAGCGCTTGTTCAACCGCCGGTTGCCCAGGTCCCCGCGGGCCCGGGCAGCCGGGGACGCAAGATCCCAACGGTCACGGATCGTCTTGCCGGGAACGTAGCGGTGCTGGTGGTGCCAAGCGGCCTCGACCAGCAGCCGCCGGGCATGACCGTTGCCGGTCTTCGTGATCGGACCGAGTGAGCGTGACTGGCCGGATGAGTTCTCGGACGGGACGAGGCCGACGAAAGATCCGATGGAGTTCCCGGTGAACCGGGTCCAGTCGCCGATCTCGACCGCCAGACCGAACCCTATCAGCGTCGAGATCCCCCGCAGACAGCCGAGCCGGTGGATGGTGTTGGTCCAAGGACTGTCGGCAGCCATGGCGGTGATGCGCTCGTCGAGACGATCACGGCGCGCCGTGATCGTGACAACACTGTCGTAGGCCTCATCGAAGGCGGCCTGGACCAAGGGCGAGTCGAAGTGCTGGCGTTTGAGCCAGGCGTCATGCGCGTTGCTCCAGGTCTGCCCGCCCGAATAGACGATCCCGTGACGCAGCAGCAGCTTCGACAACCGATGCCTGGCACGCATCAAGTCACTACGGCAGTCCTCGCGGGTCCTCACCAGGTCACGAGCAGCCTCGGTCAGCTCATCAGGAACCGCGACCGCAGTGAACGCGTCCAGCCGGAGCAGCATCGAGAGGTGTTCAGCGTCGATCGCATCAGTCTTCACCCTCGATCCGGCTGGCCTCTGGAGCTTGGACGGCGCGGCGACCACCGTTCGGATGTCATTGCCCAGCAGGGTCCGGGCCAGACCGTAACCGGTCGGGCCAGCCTCATAGATCGCCGCGGCCGGGCCGGGCAGGGCCTTGATCCAGGCCGTCACTTCCACAGGGTCGGGGCAGAGTCGGGCTTTGAAGATCTCGCCGGTCTGGACATCCATCGCATGCGCCACCACGGAGCGGGCATGCACATCCAGACCAACACTCGTACGCTCGGTAAACAACCGGGGCCTCCCACGTATGTCGGAAAGGCCAGACAGGCCCACCCTGTCCGGCAACCCACGAATCGTTGCGCGGCGAGGCCCCGGCCTGCCAGAGCTCTCACCCCTGAATCGGGGTCACCCATACCGTCTAGCTAGGGCAGCGACGTCGAACAGCTGTAGCGACGTGCAGCGCCGGCGGCACAAGAGCCCACACCTCTCGCAGGAACCGACGCGTGACCTCGCACCACACGCCGCCTGCCCCGGTGGGCAGGCGGCGTGTGTGATGAGGGTCAGCGGGTGGCGTCGACGAAGATCGGGTTGGCGTCGCCGATCTCGTTGCCGTGGCGGATCGGTCCGTGCGGGTCCACCGAGCGGCCGAAGTAGCCCGCGCCGTGAC
This sequence comes from Luteococcus japonicus, assembly GCF_003752415.1. Lineage (NCBI taxonomy): Bacteria > Bacillati > Actinomycetota > Actinomycetes > Propionibacteriales > Propionibacteriaceae > Luteococcus > Luteococcus japonicus. The sequence goes on from NZ_RKHG01000001.1 coordinate 1,653,530, forward strand.
GGTTGCCGTCGGAGCCGCGGAAGCGGATGTAGAAGGACTCCTCCACATCACGGAAGACGTGGCTCAGCGTGAACGTGCCGCGTCGCCCGGTGGTGTCGAAGCTCTTCATCACGGTGGTCTGCGGTGCACGGAAGCCGTCGCGATCCAAGACACGCCCCGTCACGGGGCCGCCGATGATGTCGACGTGGGCCAGCTCCGGCACGATGCCGGCGAAGTTGGCGTAGTCGGTGGTGGTGACTGCCATCGTCACCTGCACGTCCTGGCCGCGTCGCACCCGGACCCGATCCCCCAACCCGGCAATGTTGCCCCACGCGTCACCCTTGCCACGGCCTCGACGGGCGGAGACCTGCACGTCGAAGCCCTGCAACAGGTGGCCGTGGTCCACCCAGCTTCGGCCTGCCCGCAGGGCCTCCATCACGGCGGAGTAGCTGCGGCTGGTGGCGCCCACGTGGTTGCGGGAGAACTGGCCGGGCCAGAAGTCGGAACCGCCCTGCGGCTCGTCGGTGGCCACCGGATCGGGCCGACGTCCAATCACGTTGAACTTGTCGAACTCGCTCTTCGCACTCAGCCACGGCTCCACCTGCGGGTACTTCGACGCGTCGAACTTCCAGGTGTCCTTCACGGTCAGGTGGTTGTCGGAGTTCGTCGTGATGAAGAAGGGCTTGCCCTCGGCCAGCATCGAGTCCCACATGCCGCCGACGGTGGCGGTCATCCAGTCGAAGCCACCCCACGGGCGCATCATGTCCTCGGTGTAGCCCAGCCAGGAGTAGTCGCTTGGCTTGTTGCCGTGCTCACCGCGCTGGTCGCCCGGGTCGACGTTCTTGCCCACGCCGTAGCCCTGCGCACCGGGGGCGCCTTCCATGCCGATCATGATGTGCGGGTCAGCGTCGCGCCAGTTGCGCATCTCGTGCGGCGAGTCGATGCCCAGACGCATCGGGTGGTTCGCGAAGACCAGTGCGTCACCGATCAGGCCGCGCTTCTTCTGCTCCCCCAGCCATGTGATGGCCTCGACGGCCTCCTGCTCCCAGGCGGCCTCGTCGGAGGAGCCGCGGGGTGCCTTCTCCCAGGCGTTGAGCTTGCCGTCGTAGACCAGCTCGAAGGCGCACAGCGTCTCGAGGGCGCGACGGCTGGGGGTGGTGAACACGGTGCAGTGCTCGGCGCTGGGGATGTACCACTCGATGCCCTGGAAGATGAGCATGTTGCGACGGCTGCGTTCGCGCTGCAGCTCCTCGTACTGGTCATAGATGCCCTGCTTGCGGTGGCCGGTGTTGGAGTGCTCGGTGAAGACCAGCCAGTCGACCCCGTGGCGCTGGGCGGCGTCGAGCTGCTGGTTCACCTTGTACTTCGCGTCGTGCGAGTACTGGGTGTGCACGTGGTGGTCGCCCACCAGCCAGGTGAGCTTGCCGGGGCGACGGGCGGGAGCTGCGGCGGCCGGTTGCGCCAGTCCGGCAGCGCCGAGGCCGCCCGCGGCGACGAGGGCAGCGCCGGAGCGCAGGATGTCGCGACGGTTGAAGCCCAGCCGGACCAGCTCCTCGTCGGCGCGAGCGGTGGCCTCGGCCAGCTCGTCGGGATTGATCGGATGGTTGTCACACATGGTGGGTCCTTCGATTCTCGAGTGGGGGCCTGCGCCGTCCGAAGGCGGACCACCAGTCATCCCACCTCCAGTGGACGGGAGCACCACCCGTGGATGAATGACCGATGAACACCGCGAACGGCCCGACGACAGCCGCCACGCAAGGCGCGGTCATCCCTGGGCGTCTGGCCCCTGTCCGAGGCGACCGACGGAGCCCGCCACGGACTGCAGGAACCCACCCCAAGACGCTCGATTGGCGACGAGGTGAACCGAACGTGTACGCTCTCCCACGGAGGATTCGCCTAGAGGCCTATGGCGCTCGCTTGGAAAGCGGGTTGGGTTCACGCCCTCACGGGTTCAAATCCCGTATCCTCCGCCACTCCCGCAAGGGACGACGCCTCCGGCTCTCATCCGAGAGCCGGAGGCGTTTCGCGTCGAGGCGCGGGACGTCCTGGCGATACGTCGGGCTGCGCTCGTCGCGGAGACACGGGCAGGTTTGGATCTCGAGGCGGGAACATCTCGCGCATCCGTCTTTCCTCGCGAATGATCTGCACCACGAAGTAGGCACCCAGACCAGCCATGCCCAGAACCACCAAGCCGGAGACAACCCCGAGAACCATGTCACCGGTCATGCTGTAGCCGAGCGGATAGACATTTCCGGTCTCTGGGAAGTACTGCACCGTCAAGGTGCTTCCCACCGCAGCGTCTCCCTCCACTCCCGCATGCACAGGTGGAAGGCCGGGCGCGGTGAAGGTGCCAACATTGGTGCAGCCTGACTTGCTGCAATCGCGCGACTCCACATGAAGGCTTCCCTGGATTCCTTCACCGCGACTCGCTGCGGACAACTCTGGAAAGTCCGCCCAAGTCGCCACAGCGATCACCACGCAGCCGACGAACGCCACCAACGCGCCCAGAACATCACGCACCCCGGGTTCCCAAGCCTTCAGCTCGCGCAGCCACTTCACTCACCCAGTATGCGCGTCACATCGGCGCCCAGAAGGCCACATCCCCCTTCGCCACGCAGAGGAAGACCACCGTCGCCCGCTTGTCCCACAAGTGGCCCGCGGCGTACAAAGCTCCGGACATGCGCTGGCAGCGGGCCAGGTTTCCGTCGGTTCCGGGGTCCTTGGCCATTCGCTCATAAACCGAGAGGATCCGACCATCCGAACCCCGGCAGATGTCAAAGGTTTGTATGCCGCTGTAATCCTCCAGCACCTCGAATCGACCGCCGGACGTCGCGCAATCATGTTCACGCCGTGGGTGTTGCACATGGTCGTGGTAGATCGACGGAGCGAATGCCGCAACCAGTGCCACCAGTAGGAGTGGCATCGCGAGCCAGGCCGGCAGCTCAGGTCGCCTCTCACGCGGGGGCCTCAATGCTGTCTCACTCCCCCGCGATCGACGCCTGGATGCGGCGGACCACGTCGCCGAGGAAGCCGCGGCTCAGCAATCCAGGCCCAAGCGGTCCCGGCTCATCGCAACCAACCGCGGGTAGCTGCTTCAAGGCCCGACGCTGGTCGGAACTCAGGTGGGAGATCTGCCAGACAATCTCGTCATCAACGGAATCAGCACCGCCGCTCAGCGACACGGCTTTCGCGGCGTAGGCGGCGGCTCCCAGGGCATGGGCGCCCATGTGCGCCACCGCGGCGGCCTGGGCGACGGACCGAGCGGCCGCTGCACCGGCCGGGGAATCGGCCTTGCCCGCTGCCTTCACGGCCCGCATCCGCAGCTTGATCTCGGCCGCGGCGGTGCTCTCACCATTTCCGAAGGCTCGGGCGCGCTCCACGGCGTCAGTGATGGTCTCGACGCACTCCGCGTCACCGTCGACGAGCAACACGACGCGCGACGCACAATCGGCCGCCCACAAGGCCAGCAGCCGTCGATCGGCTTCACTCAAGGTCTGGCTGTTGACCACTTCCGCTCCTTCGTCGGGGCCGGTTGGGGACTTCCCCCTGATGCGGCGTCGCCGCCTGAGTCTGCCCTTTCCCTACCGAGACTGGGCCAGCCACTGGGCGACCATCCGCACATACTCGCCGTACTGCTCCCGGGCCACCGGAACCGAGGCGGCCACGATGCCAAAATCGACGCCGACATACTCGTGGACCAACACATTGCGCAGCCCCACGCTCGGCTTGAGGGCGTCGGCCAGATCCCTGGTGATCAGCCCGGACTTCACCGCCAGGTCGAAGGACTCCCGGTAGCTCGTCGCGACCGTCCCACCTGTTGTGGAGGCCACGTGCTGGTTGACGTCAGCGGCAAACTCGACCAGTTGCGTCAAGATTCGCTCGATTGCCAGGCGCTTGATCGCGTCGTCCGCCAATACCTGGGCATCGACGGTGCCGACCTGGTCCAGGGCATCCAGCAGCTGCCGCATCAGCTGCAAGCGCACGACCACGGTTTCCGCGGAAAGATCAGAGGGACTCATCGGGCCATTACCTCCACCATCAGGTCACGGAAGCGTTGCGTGTCGCAATAGTCACGAAAGGCCCTCATCTGGGTGCGGGCGAAGACTCCCTCGCCAAGCTCCACCAGCACGTCGGCGGGTCCCAGAGCGGCGTAACGGGCCACCTCCCCCGCACGGTCCAGCGGCATGATGTCCAGCAGATCTCCATAGCGCTCGCCCAAAGCGTTCACCACGGCCAGATCGTCACGCGGCGCACCCGGACGGAACTGGTAGGCGACATCCACGTCATGGGCAGTTTCCGGATCGAGCCGTGCACTGCCAAAGAGCGTGAGGAGTTCGACGCCATGTTCGTCGCACAGCTCGGCCAGCGCGCCCGACTCCTTGTCAGCGCGCAACTGCTGCACCACCTCCGCAACGCCCATGCGCCCACTGTAGGCGAAGCCCTGAGCCAGCCCTTGACCCTGCCACCGTGTCAGGCGCCACAGTGGAGCCATGGCCGAGACCACGAAGCTCATGACGATCGGCGAGTTCAGTTCGCTGACCCGCCTGTCCGTACGGATGCTGCGCCACTACGACACCCACGGGGTCCTGGTGCCCGCGGACGTCGACGCGTGGACGGGTTACCGCCGCTACTCCCCGGAGCAGCTGCGCGATGCCGCGGACATCCGCAACCTGCGCGACGTCGGCTTCGGCGTCTCCGCCATTTCAGCCCTCCTCGCCGCCCGCGGGACGCCGGCCTGGGCCAGTGCGTTGGAACTCCAGCGCCAGACCCTCGTCGCCGAACAGCGCGCCGCCCAGACCCGGCTGGACCTCATCACCACACTTCTCAGCCAAGAAGAGCCCAGCACGTCCATCACCGTCGAACGCACCACCGTCCCCGCCCAGACCCTCGTCGCCCTGCACGGCGTCGTACCCACCTACTCCGACGAGGGCCAGCTGTGGCAGCAGTTCTTCCCGCTGCTGCAGGCCCAGGGCATCATCCCGATCGGGCCGTGCGGGGTCATCGAGCACTGCGAGGAGTACACCGAACACGACGTCGAGCTGTCGGTCTTCTTCCCCGTCGCGCCGGGCACCACGGCCACCGCCCCCTTGCAGGTCCTCGAGCTGCCGGAACGAGACTGCCTGGTCGCGCACGTCGCCGGCCCCTATGACCAGATCACCACCGCCCACGACATGATCAACAGTCGGCTGGCCGCCGAGGGCCTCACGCTGCGCAGCGACGGAACGCTGGCGGCCAAGCCGTTCAACCACTACCTGGTGACACCGGACCAGGCGGCCCCGGAAGACCTCGTCACCGACGTCTTCCAGCCGATCAGCTGAAGATGGGGCGTCCCGATCGAGCGCTGACGGGCCCTTGACACGTTCAGGGTGCACTCGGGTGCGCAATTCGCTCGATCGGGACGACCCCCCCCCGATTAGGGTGGTTGTCATGGCCACCCCCGCCGAACTGACGAACGCCCTCGAACAGGGCCAGAGCGTCGACCTGCCTGGCCACACCTCGTCGCTGCTGTGGAGGACCCTGGCCCCGGCTGTCCTCGCAGTGACCTCCGCCGCCGCGGCACTGGGAAGCTCCACCGCCCTGGTCCGGATCCTGGCCGCGGCATTCGGCCTCGCCATGGTCGTCGCGACGCTGGCCGGGCTGGCAAGCCTGGGCCGCGCCCGCCACACCTACCGGATCCTCCCCGAGGGACTGTGCGTCGACGGATCCCCCGTCATCGCCTGGCCGCTGATCGGCGGCGCCTTCCGCCACACGGACCCGCACACGGACCGCGGCGCCCAGGAATTCCCCGTCCTGTCCCTCACCGAGGACGGCCGGGCCTGGTTGCGCCAGCACGGCACGGCCCGGATGAAGCTCGCGCACCGCAAGGAACTGCGCGGCATGCAGATCCCCCTGGCGAAGGGTTGCAATCCGGAACAGACCGCCCAGTTGCTGTCCGCCGCCATCCGCGCCCATCGGTCGCGCCGCGGCCTGCCACCCGTCGCCTGAACGAGGAGCCCCATGAGCCGCATGCAGAAGCACCTCGACGCCATCCAGCGCAGCAATCACGTGGACCTGTCGGGTGGTGCGGTACGGGAGGGCAAGTACTTGTTCTTCATGCTCGGGTTGCTGGCCTTCGTGACCATCAGCCTGTTCACCGAGGAGTCCCGCTTCAAGCAGGGCGGACTCGTCCTGTTGGGCCTGCTGGACCTCTGCTCGTCTACGCCGCCGCCTGGAACCTAGCCACCGTGCGTCACGCCATCCGGATCAGGCCCGACGGGATCGCGGAACGCGACCAACCAGTCATCCCGTGGCGCATGCTGGCGCAGGCGCAGGCCGGCCGGGACACCGACGGCGCCTACGACATGCGGGTCCTGCTGATCCTGACCAGCGAGGGCCACGACTGAGCCCGCGCCCACGATGTCCTGCTCAAGGATGTCCACAAGCCGCTGCGCGCTCGGGGCATCGAGATGCCGGTGCTGCGCGGCTGCAACCGCCGGGAGACGGCCGACGTGCTCACCGTCGCCATCCGGTTGAACAGGCAGCGGCAGGGGCTCCCAATCTGAGGCCTTCACGTCCCACCTAGCTTGATATTGCAGTACCCAGCTTGGGTTGTAGCCCAAGCTGGGTACTGCGATATCAAGCTAGGTCGGATTGGGGGCGAGCCGCACGACGGGAAAGGACCCGGTGAATCAGACCCGTTCGCGCAGCTTCTCGACGGCCAGCTGGCCCAGCGCATTGGCGGCCAACGGGCTGTCGCCGGTCAGCAGCAGGCGGTCGGCATGGACGGCGCCCGTCATGCCGTCGTTGACCAGTTCGACGCCCCGCTGCTTGAGCCGCTCACCCAGGGCCCAGGTGAGCTTGCCGGGCAGGTAGCCGATCTTCACGTTGGCGCCCTCGTCGAGGCTGTCGGGGAAGACGGCGATCTTGTAGCCAGCAAAGGCATCCCCGGCGGCCAGCAGCGCGGCCGGACCGTGGCACAGGGTGATGATGTGCCGGTCATTGTCCAGCGCCCAGCGCAGGACCGTCCCCACCTGCTCGTCGGACGGCAGTCCGATCATGGCGCCGTGCCCGCCGGGGATGAAGACGGCAGCGTAGTCAGAACCGGCACCCAGCTCGTGGGCGATCACGTCGGCCAGCTTCTTCGGCGCCTTCAGCTTGGGCAGCAGCGCCTCGTAGGCGTCCTTGACGGCCTGGTCCTTGGCCGGGAAGGCCCACAGCTCCAGCTTCGCCATCAGACCCGACGGCGTCGCCACCTCCACCTCGTAACCGGCCTGCACCAAGTGCATCACCGGCAGCAGGGTCTCGACCGGATGGTTGCCGGTGGAGAAGAGCTGGCCGCCCTCGACGGGCAAGTAGCGCTCGTCGGTGGCGATCATCAAGATCTTGCGCGGCCCGCTGGCCACGGTGCCCGGCTCGGCCGCCTCGTAGTCCGTCATCGGCGGCACGTACTGCGCCAGCGAGAACTCCGACGGGAACCAGGCGTCGTGCTCGGCGGTGTCCGGCTGGGGCTTCTTGGAGTCGAACATCTGGGTCTCCTTCACGTCATGGAATGAGCCCAGTCTTGCGCGCCGCGGCCCCCGACACCGCATGGGTTCGCGGAAAGAGGAAGCCTTGACAGGAGCTGGCCCGGCAAGGCCTCAGACCGGCCAGGTCTCCTGGCGCCAGGCGGCATCCCAGAACATCCACTCGTAGCGCGACGCCTGCAGGAAGACCTCCCGCATCCGGACGCGAACCTCGTCGGAGCCGGCCTCGGCCAAGCGGTCAGTGATCTCGCGCGCCCGAAGCGTCGACTCCGCGAAGGCGGGATCGGCATACATGCCGATCCAGTCGCCGTAGGGATGCTGGGCCAGGTCACCGGCGGTGGCCAACAACCGGTCCCCCACCCACTGGTAGATCCAGAAGCAGGGCAGGATCGCGGCCACACCCACCTCGTAGGGGGCAGCGGCGGCCGTCGCCAGCAGGTAGCTGGTGTAGGCACGGCTACTCGGCGACATCTGCCCGGCGCCCACCTCCACATGGGCGGCGTGCAGCTCGCGCTCCGCAACGATGGCCCCCTGCACCCCGACACCCCAGAAGGTGATGTCATCGGCATCGGTGGCTCGAAAGGCCAGCATGCCCATCGCCCGCGCATAGTCGGCCAGATAGAGGGCATCCTGCGTCATGTAGCCGGCGAAGACCTCGCGCGGCAGGCTCCCGTCGCCCAGCCCCGTGACGAAGGGGTGCTGCTCGATGGCGTCCAGGATGGGGCGGGCCTCGGCCCAGATCTCGTCGGTGAATCTCATGTCAGTCCTCCCAGAGGTTCCAGAAATGGTGCACCGGCCCGTGCCCGTGGCCGACGTGCAATTCGTCGGCGTGCTCCAGTGCGTGGGTCAACCAGGTCTTGGCGTCGCTGACGGCCTCCAACCAGCCGTCGCGCTGCGGCCGCAGGGTCGCGATGGCCGAGGACAGGGTGCAGCCCGTGCCGTGGGTGTTGACGGTCTCGACGCGGGGTGCCGCCAATTCCGCGACGCCCTGCGCGTCCGCGTAGATGTCCACCATCTCGCCGCCCGCCAGGTGCCCGGCCTTGAGCAGCACCCGCTGAGCCCCCAGCTCCAGCAGCGCCTTGGCCTGGCCCGCCATCGCGGAGGCCTCGGTCACCTCGTCGACCCCCAGCAGCACCGCCGCCTCGGGCAGGTTCGGGGTGATCAGGGAGGCCTTCGGGACCAGTGCCCGCACGGCAGCCTCCGCCTCGCGGTCCAGCAGGCGGTCGCCGCTGGTGGCCACCATCACGGGATCCAGCACGACGTGTTCCCCGCCGCGGACGTGGTAGTCGTCGATGATCCGTCCGACGACCTCGGCCACCGGGGAGCTGCCCAGCATCCCGATCTTGATCGCGTCGGGAAGGATGTCATCGGCCAGCGTCTGCCACTGCTGCCAGACGAAGCCCGGCTCGACGCCGGAGACACCCGTCACACCCGTGGTGGACTGCGCCGTCAACGCGCACACGACGCCCATCCCGTAGCCACCCAGCGCGCTGAAGGCCTTGAGGTCCGCGAAGATTCCCGCGCCGCCACTGGGGTCGACGCCGGCGATGGTCAGCACCTTGGGGATCATGCCGTCGCCTCCTGCCACTCCCGCACGATCATTGCGGTGGCCTCACCGGGGTCCTCGGCGGCGCAGATGGCGCTGACGATCGCCATTCCAGCCCCCGTCGGCTTGATGGGGGCGATCCGCCCGGGGCCCCCCATGCCACCGATGGCCACCGATGGCACCGTGCTCAGCGCCGCCAGCTCGGCCAGCCCGTCTGGGCCGATCGGCGGTTGGGCATCCGGTTTGGTCTGCTGCGCCCACACCGGCCCGATCCCCACATAGTCGAGCGTCCCGGCCGGCAGCGCGTTGGCCGCCTCCACCAGCTCGCGGCGCTCCACGGACAGGCCCAGGATGGCGTCGGGCCCCAGGAGTTCCCGCGCCTGCTCGGGCGGCATGTCGCCCTGCCCGATGTGCGCCCCGTCCGCTCCCGAAGCGCCCACCAGGTGCACGCGGTCGTTCAGCACGACGGGCACCCGGCCCGCCACCACCTCGACGACGCCCTTCGCCAGCGCCAGGAAGTCCTCGTCCGGCATGTCCGGGTCCCGGACCTGGACGAAGGTGGCGCCGTGGTCGACGGCCGCGGCGACGGTGCGGACCACTCCATCGGGGCCACCGCACATGCCGGTGTCGGTGACCAGGTAGACGCTCATGGCTTCGACAAGCTCAGCCGACGTGAGGGGGCGCTCAGCCCACGTGGGCTTCATGACAACCTCACCTTCTCTTCCAGTTCCTCCGGGGTGACCAGGGCCAGCTGGTCGAGCAGTGCTGCGGCGAAGCTCCCGGGCCCCTGGCTCGTGGCGACGGCATTGTCCGCGGCGACGCAGATCAGGGCGGTGGCGGCGCTGGCGGCCAGCAGCGGTTCGCTGACACCCGCGAAGCCCGCCATCAGGCCGCCCAGACTGCACCCCACGCCCGTCACCCGGGTCATCACCTCGTGGCCGTTGTGGATCCGGACCAGCCGTTCCCCGTCGGTGATGTGGTCGACTGCGCCGGAGACGGCCACCACGGCGCCGGTGCTCCGCGCCAGCTCGTGGGCGAGGTCCAGCACCTCCTGGGGGGCTGCGGTGGAGTCCGCGCCGCGGCCGCCGGCCCCACCCGACAGGCCGGAGATCTCGGAGGCATTGCCGCGGATGATCATCGGACGGTTGGCCAGTACCTCGACGGCGAAGGCGGTGCGCACCGGCAGGCCGCCGGCGGCCACCGGGTCCAACACCCACGGGGTCCCGGCGCTGTGGGCGGCCGCGGAGGCCACCCGCATCGCGTCGTAGGTCTCCTTGTAGGGGGTGCCGGTGTTGACCAGCACGCCGGAGGAGACGCCGGCGAAGACCCCGGCCTCCTCCGGGTTGTCCACCATGGCGGGCGCGGCACCGGCCGCCAGCAGGACATTCGCCGTCCACTGCGCCGCCACGATGTTGGTGAGGCACTGCACCAACGGGGTCTGGGCACGCAGGGTGCGCAGGGAATCGGCAAGCTCTGCCGGGGAAATGACGGATGTGCTCATTGAAGAGACGTCCCTTCGCTAGTCCGAACTAGATCAGGTTCGACGGGTCTGTTCTCAGCCACCTGCGTGGCACCCCGCGTCCTTCTCGGAAGGCTATCGCACGTCGGGCCGCCAGTGGCTGCCGGGGGGCACAGCCACGGAGCCGTGGGCGTGGGGTGAGGGTGTGTGGGTGCGGGTGTGTGGGTGCGGGGTGGCGCAACTCACGTAGCTTGATCTGTGAGGGAGAGGACCCGACGCACAGGCACCGCGGCCCGGACCCGATGGACTGGTCAGGCGCGCAAGGATGGTGGGCATGCGCCATCCCTTCTTCGAGATCGACGTCTTCGCCACCACCGCCTTCAGCGGCAATCCCCTCGCGGTGGTTGCCGAGGCCGACGGCCTGACCACGGAGCAGATGCGCGCCATCGCGTCGTGGACCAATTTCTCCGAGACCACCTTCCTGCTCCGGCCCACCACCCCGGAGGCCGACTACCGGGTACGGATCATGACGCCCTTCGAGGAGTTCCCCTTCGCCGGGCACCCGACGCTGGGCACGGCCCGCGCCTGGCTGGAGCTCGACGGGCAGCCCCGCACCCCCGGTGTGGTCGTCCAGGAGTGCGGCGCCGGCCTGGTGCCGGTGCGCGTCGCCGACGACGAGCTGTCCTTCGCCACCCCGCCCTGCCTGCGTGCCGGCCCGCTGCCCGACGACGAACTCGCCGAGCTGCTGCGTGTCCTGGACCTGTCACCCCAGGACGTCGTCGCCCATGCGTGGGGTGACAACGGCCCCGGCTGGCGGATGGTGCAGCTGAGCAGTGCCGAGGCGGTGCGTGCCGTGCGTCCCCGCGCGGACCGTGCTGACGCAAAGGTCGGCCTCGTGGGCCTGGAAGAGCCGGGACGGGATGCCGCCTACGAGGTTCGTGCCATCACCGATGACCGGGAGGACCCGGTGACCGGCTCACTGAACGGCGCGGTGGCGCAATGGCTGCGGGAGCGCGGCCTGGTGGGCAGTACCTACGTAGCGGCCCAGGGAGGTCAGGTGGGACGCGCCGGCCGGGTGCGGATCCACGACGACGGGAGCGACATCTGGGTGGGCGGCAGGGTGGTCACCCGGGTCCGCGGCGCCATCGAAAGCTGAGTCCCAGCGAAGAAAGAGCATTTCTCTACACTGTTTGGTGCGAATATATTGCGGGCATGGACGAGACACTGCTGCAGGCCCGTGGCCTGGAGATGGCCGGGCGCACGTCGATGGTCTTCGGCCCGGTGGACATGGACCTGCCCCGCGGCCAGCTCGGCGTCGTCACCGGCCAGCAGGGCTCCGGCCGTTCGGCCCTGCTGCTGGCCCTGGCAGGGCGCCTCAAGGGTGTCCAGGGTGAACTGACCGTCGGCGAGATCGACGGCATCGCCCACCCCCGCAAGCTGCGCCGGGAGGTCTCCGTGGCCCGGATCACCGGTCTGGCGGACCTGGAGCCCAATCTGACCATCGGTGAGTCACGCGACGAGCGAGCCATCGCGGAGGGCATCGGGGTGCGCCGCGGCCGGGAGCGCTTCGCCCACCTGGAGCGGGAGCTGGGCCACCGCTTCGACCCCGAGCAGTGGGTGGACCGCATGCCCGCCGTCGAGCGGACCCTGCTCACGCTGGTACTGGGTTGCCTCGCGCCGAGCCGCTATGTCGTGCTCGACGACATCGACGAGTCGCTGACCGACCGCCAGCTCGGATGGATCCACGATGGCCTGGACATCCTCCTGGAGGACGGGCAGCACGTGGTGATGAGCGCCCTGGACCAGAGCCCGCTGCCGGCGAAGGCCGTCGTCTGGCACCTGGACAAGCCCACACTGCCCCAGGACGCGGGCTTCGTGCTGCACCTGCCGCGGCACGCGCAGGACCAGGCCTCGCCCACCCGGCCCATCCCCACTCGCCCAGCCGACCCCACCCCTGACACCCCTGACACCCCTGACACCCCTGACACCCCTGACACCCCTGACACCCCTGACACCCCTGACACCCCTGACACCCCTGACACTCCTGACGCCCCCACTGACCCCACTGACACCACCAAGGACGCCTGATGTTGCTGTCCCGCTTCGAGCTGCGACGTTTCCGGGGCCTGCTGCCCAAGCTCGCCCTCATCTTCGCCACCCTCGTGCCCGTCATCTACGGCTCCATCTACCTGGCCGCCAACTGGGATCCCTATGGCCGCCTCGCGGACCTGCCGGTGGCCATCGTGAACGAGGACCAGAGCGTCACCTACAACAAGCAACAGGTGCACGCCGGGCGGGACTTCACCGAGAACCTGATGTCCAAGCAGGACTTCGGCTGGCGGCTCACCGACGCCGCCGACGCGGAGGACGGCCTGCGGGACGGCCGCTACTACCTGACGGTGCACGTCCCCAAGGACTTCTCGGCCAACCTGGTCAGTGGTTCAGGCGACCATCCGCGACGCGCGGAGATCTCGATGCACCGCAATGACGCCAATGGCTTCGTGATCGGTTCGGTGACCGGGCAGGCGCAGAACAAGATCGAGATGGCAGTCAACGAGACGGCCGTCCAGGCCTACTTCGAGGCCGTCTTCGCCAACCTGGACAAGATTCGCCACGGGATGGTCGAGGCCCGTGACGGCTCCAACAAGCTGACCACCGGGCTCACCGACGCCAAGGACGGCTCCGCCCAGCTGGCCACCGGCGCGACGAAGGCCTCCGACGCCTCCGCCCAGCTGGCCACCGGCGCCAGCACCTTGGACAGCCAGTTCGGCAAGCTGGAGCAGGGCGGCACGGACCTGCAGGCCGGCCTGTCCGAGCTGGGCACGGGTTCACAGAAGCTGGCCACCGGCGCCGAACAGGTGGCGGCAGGTACGCAGACCCTGGCCGACGGCGTGGTGCCGGTACTGGACCGGGCGGCAGAGGTCCAGGGCCAGGTGAAGAAGGACTCGGCGGCCATCGACTCCGACATCCAGGCCGTCAGCTCCGACGTGAACGGCGCGACCGATTCCGTCGACACCCGGCTGGACGCCGTGGAGCAGGCCCTGGCCACCCTGGGCAGTGTGCCCGGCGTCGCCGACTCCACCGCCTACACCGATGCGCAGAAGAAGCTCGCCGAGGCACAGGCCCGCAACGAGCGGGTGGCCGCGGCCGCCACCCGGGCGTCGACCCGCTCCTCGCTGCTGAACCAGCGGGTGCAGGACTCGGCGGCCGCCACGGACCTCAAGGACGCCTCGGCCAAGCTGACGCAGCTCAACGCCGGCGCCCAGCAAGTGGCCGCTGGCGCGGGCACCCTGCACGCCGGCATCGACAGGGCCACCACGGGGGCCGGCACCCTCAATGCGGGTCTGGCCAAGGCGGGCGGCGGCATCAGCCAACTGTCCACCGGGATGGGACAGCTGGACGAGGGCCTGACCACCCTGGACACCAACATGACCAAACTGGACAAGGGCCTGGGCCAGCTGGTGTCCGGCTCACAGCAGCTCACCAAGGGCCTGACCGATGGCGTGAAGCAGATCCCGGCGTTGACCGACGAGCAGGCCGACGGCGCCGCCCAGGTGCTCAGCAAGCCGGCACACGTCAACACGCTGGTGGAGAACCCCGCGCACGTCTACGGCCGCGGCCTGGCACCGCTCTTCTTCTCCATCGCCATGTGGGTCTTCGGGATCTCGGGTTTCCTGGTGATGCGCCCCATCTCCGGCCGCCTGCTGTCGGGCCGGATGAACCCCCTGCGGTTGGCGCTGAGCGCCTGGGTCCCCTTCGGGACCGTGGCCGCGACGGGTGCCTTCGTCATGCTGGCGACGGTGTGGATGACGCTCAGCCTGGACCCGGTGCACGGACTGGCCACCGTCGGGCTGACTCTGCTGGTGGCGCTGGTCTTCAGCGTGATCGCCCACTTCCTGCGCACCGCCCTGGGGTTGCCCGGTTCCGCCCTGCTCCTGGTCTGGCTGATCCTCCAGTTGGCCTCCACCGGAGGCACCTATCCGGCCGCGATCCTGCCGCCCTTCTTCCGCTGGATCAGCCCCTTCATGCCCATCACCTATTCCATCGACGCCTTCCGGGTGGTCATCTCCGGCGGTCTGTGGAGCCACTTCACCCGCGACGTGCTGGTGCTGGCCGTGATCGGGCTGACGACGCTGGCCCTGGACGTGTTGGCCGTCGGGGCCCGGCAACGCTTCCGGATGAGCGACCTGCACCCACCGCTGCAGCACTGAGCCAGTACCCGCGCGGCTGGCAAAAGGCTTGCACACCTGACATGTTGTGGGGGTGTTCCATCGTCCACCTGCGCGCCGCCGTACGCAGCCACGCCGGGCGCAGGCCAGTTGGCCACGGCGGGCGGAGGAGGACCTGACACTGCCCGGCACCATCCGGGGAGCCATCCGGACCGGCCTGCGCGCCACGGGCGTGGGATCTGGGTGCCGATGGTGCTGGCCGGGCTCGTCCCGGTCCACCTGCGCGCATGGCACCAGGGCAATCAGCTGGGCCTGGCACTGGTGGCCGTCCTGATGCTGGCACCACACCGCAACCACATCGACCCGATCGACCTGTGGGCCTCGGCTACTGGTTTCTGCCCTGGCTGGCCTGGGCGATCACCCTCAGTGCCACGGGCAGCGCCGCCACCGCGGTCATCCTCGACCCGAGCCCGGAGCAACTGTCCCGGTGGCAGGGGCGCCCCCTGCACCGTGGCACTCGACGACGACCACCGCACCGGGCGCCGCGACCTCGTCAACGCCTGAGCAACCGGCCCATACGACGACGAAGGCCCGCAACCCCTCCCGGTTGCGGGCCTTCGTCGCGTCCTGGGCGGATCAGCCCTTGGTCGGTTCCTTCGGCAGGGGCTCGTGGCGGTAGAGGACCGGCACGTAGGCCTCTTCCTCATGGGTCAGCGGGACGACGGTGAAGATGCCCTCGCTGCCCTCGACGATGCTGCCGCGCTCGAACTCGACGTCGCTGAGCACGCCCAGCACGCACGTCTCCGGGTTCTCCTTGACGAATTCCAGTTCGCCGGAGGTCAGGAAGACCGGGCGGCCGACGGTCTCGGCACCCTTCGCGAAGAGGTAGCGCTGCTCCCCGCCCCGGAAGGCCACGGCGCAATAGGGGCGGTCCTCATTGGTGTCGGCGACCTCCCAGCCGTCCTCCTCGAAGCCCTCACGGATCCGGTCCCGGGCGGCGGTGCTGAGCACGCGACGGCGGGAGTCGTCGACGCTCCAGCCGACCTCCACGTCAACCAGGGCGGGGGCGTCCTCACCCACATGGCGGGCCCAGAGGGCGTCCATCTCCCCGGCCATCGGCTGGTGCAGCTCCACGCCGCTCTTGCGCGGGGTCCAGGCGTAGCCCGGGACATCGCGCTGCAGGATGTCCAGCAGGATGGCCTTGTCGCTCTCCAGCACCAGGTCCCAGTCGATGTCGATGTAGTTGGCGTTGCGGTTCGGGTCATCCCAGTGCTCGCCCTGGAAGATGCGGCTGGAGACGACGCCACTGCCGCGCACGCCACGGGGAAGCCCCTCGCAGCGCTCCAGCAGGTAGACCCGGTCCCCCGGCTCGATGCCCTGCTTGCGTCCGCCGGCGGACCAGCATTCGCGCATTGTGGCCCCCGCGCCCGTGCGGGCCACCAGCTCGGCCTCGTCCTCCGGCGACCAGAACCACTTCTCGGTGTCATGGGTGATCAGGAAGGTCCGGTGGGCCCGGTCATTGGGGGCATAGCGCTCGGCGGCCGGCATCTCGTCCAGCTCGGCGGTGTCAATGATGCTGGGCCCCACCTCGGTGGCATCCACGCTCTGGCCCACCAGCGCGTCGCGCACGGGATCCCCGCGGTGCAGCAGGCGGCCCATCAGGGCCTGCATCGGGGTGCCGTCGACGTCGACATTCTCGATACCCTCCAGCTCTGCGACCAGCCGGATGGTCCCGTCATGGCTGAAGGTGGCGAACTGCTCATCCCTCGCCTGCTCGGGCAGTTCCCAGACGCCGCGGTTGGCATTCCACAGCTGTTCGTCGCTGACCTTGGGGTCGAAACCGATGAAGCTTCGTGCAATGGGTTGGGAGAAGGTCTCAACATCTTGCCGGGGACCCAGATTGATGTTGATGGCCACGAACATTCCTCCTGATCAGCGAACGGTTGGTGGGTGAAGCAATGCGCCACCCTCGGGGAGGCTACCCGTTCGGGTGGGGCGCGCCAATGGCTGGGAGACCAGGTACGCCGAGGGCGGAATCATTCCTGGAGCCCGAGCACCCCGTTGTCGTCCAGCGCACCGCTCAGCACGGTGCAGAAATCCCAGCCCAGGGCGGTGCCCTCGATGCGGTGTCCCCGGCGCCACAGGTTCGCGTCGTCGAACAGGGCCATGCCGTGCACGAGGTCCCAGCCCGCCTCGTCGAGGGCGGAGGTCTCGGCGATTCCCAGGTCCAGCAGGTCCGCCCGCACGGAGTCCACCCAGGCCTGCACCAGCTCGCGCAGGGTCGCGGGACCGCCGCCGGCCGGCTCGCTGGTCATCATCAGCACCAGGCAGAGGGCCTCCAGGCTGGTCTCGTAGGCGCACCACTCGGCGGTGCAGTAGAGCACCGCCATCGCCAGCTCCACCCACCCCTGGGCATCCGACGGTTCGTCCAGGACGCCCCGGGCCGTTCCCTCCACCACGGTCAGCAGCCCGGCTCGCACCGCCACCCACCAGAGACGGTCCACGGCCGGGCAGTCCGCCTGCACCGCCCATCCCTCATCCCATGCGACGCGGCTGACGACCGGCACGCTGGCCAGCGCTGCCGGCACCTCGTCGGCGTCGAAGTCCGCGGCGCGGAAACGCCCCGTCCAGACGCCCAGGTCCAGCAGCTCCCACAGTTCGCGCACCTGCCCCATCTCCAGGTCCCCCACCGGCAGCACCTGGCGGGTCCCCTCCGGGCCGGCGGCCACCCAGTCCATCAGGGCACGTAGCTGCCGCCACAGTCCGCTGGCGCGGAAGTCCGCGGCGCTGGCGCGCACGTCGGAAGCAGGGATGAGCCGGTCCCGGGCCTGTTCCTGTTCCGCCAAGGCCCGGCGGGCAGTCACCATCGCGGCTTCCTGGCAGGCCTTCGCCATCCGCCCACGCGCCTTGCGACCCTCGGCCACCAGCTCCGCCGGGCTCGCCGAGCGGACATTCATCCGGCCGTCGCTGCGCAGGAAGCGCCAGAAGACCTCGAGGGTGGCCAGCAGCTCCTCCGCGGCCGGCGGCTCGACGGGACCGCTGGCCGGGTAACGCTCCACCATCAACTGCCGCACGCTGCCGGCCGGCCAGTGGTTGTCCCCCAGGTCGTCATGCAACAGGCGCAGGTCCAGCGCCTGCACCAGCAGATCGACGTCGAGCTGGTGTCCACGCCTTCCTGCCCACACGAGGAGGTCGTCAATGACGGGCTGCAGCACGGGGTCCATGTCCTTGATCGTAGGGGGCCAGCCTGCTGCGGCCTTCCTGAAGCCCGGGTGGGGCACGCTCGACACAGGGGGAGCCAACCGATTCCACACCCTGCGTCGCCAGGAAGAGGCGCAGCTGGAGCGGGAGGAGGCCTCGCCACCACCATCGCCGCGGCCGTGCACGAGGCCCAGACCCAGGACGGCTCGCACATCTGGGAGGACCTCTTCCTGCCCGAGATCGTCGACGAGGACATGAAGCCGGTGGCCGACGAGACCCAGGGTGAGCTGGTCTTCACCTCGCTCGGAAAGCACGCCCTGCCGATCGTGCGCTACCGCACCAAGGACCTGACCCGGCTGCTGCCCGGCACGGCCCGCCCCGGCCACCGTCGGATGGAGCGGATCATCCTGGAGCAGCCGACGCTCAGCCCGCACTTCGTGCTGGAGATCACCCGGCCCGGCCGGATGGACGAGCTGATGGTGCGCGTCGAGCGTCGCCCGGACTCCACCACCGACGACGGCTACCAGGCCGCCAGGATGCTGGCCCGCGGGGTCCAGGTGCGGATCGGCTCCTCCTGCGCCGTGCAGATTGCCGAGCCCGGGGAGCTCGCCCGCTCCGAGGCCAAGATGAAGCGGATCCACGACCTGCGCCCCGAGGCCCCGCTCCACGGTCAGCCCTGATCCCGGGGCCCAAACTGAGAGGAAACTCGAGGACTGGCACGTTCCAGTTTCGTCCTACCCTCCCCTGGGTTCTCAGTTTTCCCACCAGCACCCCGTCGCTCCACCCGGAGGCGGGGTGCTGCGCGTGCATGGCATGGGAGATACTGAACGTTCAGTAGCACCCGCCGCCCCGTGAAACCGAGCACCCCCACGCTCCCCGAGCACCACCCACCACGATCCCCGAGCCTGTCGAGGGGAAGAGGACGACGATGACACCGCAGAAGACCACCACCAGCCAGCGCCGGGGCCGTCCCGGCTACGACCGCGAAGCGCTGCTGGAGGTCTGCGTCGCCGAGTTCATCAAGCACGGCTACCACGCGACATCGATCGGGATCCTCGCCGAGGCACTGGGCGTCTCCAAGTCCGCCATCTACCACCACGTCGACTCCAAGGAACAGCTGCTGGAGATGGCGGTGGAACGGGCCCTGGGGGCGCTGGAGGGCACCATCACCGAGGCGGAGGCGCAGGCCGGCACCAGCCTGGACCGGGTCGAATGGCTCCTGGAGCACAGCGTCCACCTCTTGGTGACCGAGCGTCCCTATGTCACTCTGCTGCTGCGGCTGCGCGGCAACACCGAGGTGGAGCTGGCAGCCATGGCCCGCAGGCGGGCCGCCACCAAGCGGATCGAGGCGCTGGTGCGCACCGCCCAGCAGGACGGGCTGATCCGCCCGGACCTGGGCGCCAAGGCGACCACCCGCCTGATGCTGGGCATGGTCAACTCCATCGTCGACTGGTACCAGCTTGACGGCACCGCCGACGTCGACGAGCTGGTGCACAATGTCCGCACCATCGCGATGGACGGCTTCCGCGCCCGCCCCTGATTCCCGTCGCCCGACCCAAGGCGCAAGATGAAGACGCTCGGGAGCCCCCTTGGGACCGGATGGTCAGGCGGCGGGCCAGGACTTGGCCACGAGGGTCAGCACGTCATAGGGGGCGACGATCTCGTCCTCCTGGTTGTGCAACACGCAGTCCCGGGCCACCTCGCCGTACTCGTCGGTGACCCGCGGCGTGATCTGCTTGGCCGTCAGCGTGACGCGGATCTGGTCGTCATAGGTGACCGGCGTGATGAAGCGCAGGTTCTCCAGGCCGTAGTTGGCCAGCACCGGCCCCGGGGCCGGGTCGACGAACAGGCCGGCGGCCCAGGTCACCAGCAGGTAGCCGTGGGCGACGCGACGCGGGAAGAAGGGGTTGGCCATGGCGGCCGCTTCGTCGGTGTGCGCGTAGAAGGTGTCGCCGGTCTCGTGGGCGAAGTCGGTGATCTCCTGCAGGGTGACGGTGCGCAGCTCGGAGCGGAACTGGTCCCCGATGCCCAGCTCGGCCAGGCTCTTGCGGAGGGGTGCTTGCCCTTGCCAGAATCGACGTCCGAACGGCTGACGCTGTTCGTGGCGGCACCGGTGTGCCAGATGCCGGTGATGGCGGTGAGGTGGTCCGGGCCGCCCTGCACGGCCAGGCGCTGCATGCAGTGCTTGACGGCGCGCACACCACCCAACTCCTCGCCACCGCCGGCGCGGCCGGGGCCGCCGTGCACCAGGTGCGGAACCGGGGAGCCGTGGCCGAAGGCGATCCTGCCGCCGGTCTCCACGAGGGCGTTGACGGCCTTGGCCACCTCCTCGCGCTGGTCGAGGGAGGCCAGCGGGCCCATGGTGGAGCCCTCGGTGCGGGGGCCACCGACGACGATCTTCGACGAGATCTTGGCCTGCAGAACGTCGACCACCGGCTGCACCATGGCCTGCGGCACCACGACGCGACGGATGGCGGTGCACTTCTGGCCCGCCTTGACGGCCATCTCCACCATGATCGCCTTGATGAAGGCGTCGAACTCCGGGCTGTCGACGGTGACGTCGCTGCCCAGGACGGCGGCATTGGGGGAGTCGGTCTCCGCGGTGAAGTGGCAGCCGCGCTCCGTGACGGCGGGGTGCAGCTTGAGCTTGCTCGCGGTGCCGGCCGAGCCGTTGAAGGCGACCATGTCGCGCATGTCCAGGTGGTCCAGCAGGTCTCGCGCGGAGCCACTGACCAGCTGCAGGGCGCCGGCGGGCACCTTGCCGGACTCCACCATCATTCGCACGCAGGCCTCGGTGACATGGCCGGGGGGGTGGCGGGCTTGACGATGGTCGGGACTCCGGCGATGAAGGCCGGGGCGAACTTCTCCAGCATTCCCCACATTGGGAAGTTGAAGGCGTTGATCTGCACCATCAAGCCGTCGAGGCGGGTGTGGACGTGGCGTCCGATGAAGCTGCCGTCGCGGCTGAGCACCTCGGGAGCGCCGTCGACGATCACATGGGCATTGGGCAGTTCGCGGCGGCCCTTGGAGGAGAAGGTGAACATCGTGCCGATGCCGCCGTCGATGTCGCTGGCGTGGTCCCGCTGGGTGGCCCCGGTGGCGAAGGACAGGTCGTAGAGCTCCTGCTTGCGGCCGTTGAGGTAGGTGGCGATCTCCTCCAGCAGCAGAGCGCGCTCATGGATGGTGAGCTCCCCCAAGGACTTCTGGCCGACGGTGCGTGCGTGCTCGACGGCGGTGGCGATGTCCAGGCCGTCGGTGCTGACCCGCGCGACGACCTCGCCGGTGCTGGCGTCGAGCACCTCGGTGGCACGGACCTTGTCGGCGGGGCTCCACCACTCGCCGCAGGTGTAGCTGGGGACGATGGGCAGGTTCTGGGGCGTCGTCATGGGGCTGTGGCACCTCTCGCCCGCGAGAGGCCGTCCCGCCACATTCCATCCACCGAACGAAAGGGCATCATGAGCACCACGAATCCAGCCATCGGCCCCCACGAACCGTGGCGGATCGCCCTGGGCGAGCTCGACGAGAAGATGGGCGTCGAGGTGGTGGAGCAGGGCGTGGAGAAGGTTGTCGTGCGAATGCCGGTCGAGGGCAACCGTCAGTCCCTGGGGCTGTTGCACGGAGGCGCCATGTTGAGCCTCGGTGAAACCGCCGGCTCCTGGGCCGCCCTGATCCATGCCAGCACGCACGGCATGAAGTGCGTCGGGGTGGACGTGGCCGCCACCCACCTGCGCTCGGCGCACGACGGTTTCGCGACGGCCACTGCGACCCCGGTGAAGCTCGGACGCACCCTGGACTGCCATCAGGTGGACATCACCGACGAACAGGGCCGACTGCTGAGCACCTTTCGGATCACCAATATGCTCATCACCCACGAATGAAGCCCCCATGTCCCCCAAACGGGTGACACGAAAGCCCTTGTCTGGATGACCATGACACGCGATCAGGGGACATTAGAGGCCCTCTTCCTGTCCAGCACCTGAGCCTAATGGGCAGTTTCAAATCTTAAGTTGTGTTCACTACTTAAATGCACGATTGTTGACTCATCACCGAAGATCGGATCGGGGGATCCGCTCTACGGAGGGGCGAACCGTTCGGGGGGAACGGGAAGCCGACGCCAGCAGATTCGGGGGAAGACGCTGGCACCGCCCACCAACTCGGGGGACGAGATGGGCAACCCGGCCACATCGGGGGATGGGGCCGAACGCATGACCCGTGGACGGATTCGGGGGAAGACGTCCACGCAGGACCCCGGGCCCGCCAGCACCAGCTGGCGGGCCCGAGGTCTTTTCCCCCACAGGGGTCACCCAGCCTCCCCGAGCGCAGCTCCGAGCCTGCGAGGAGCGGTGCGCGCGAGGGCGCGAGGGTCCAAGGGGGGTCGTCCCCCGGCGAAGGCCTCGTTCAACTCAACGGCCCCGATGCTGCCCAGTTCCCAACCGGCCCGCTCCAGCGCCTTCTGGGTGGCGGGCACGGGTCCGATGCCCATGATCGGCGCGGGCACGCCGGCTGCCGTCACCTGCACCACGCGGACGCGGGCCAACAGGTCGTACTTCTCGATGGCGGCCTTGCTGGCGACGATCACCGCGGAGGCCCCGTCTTGAGACTGGAGGCATTGCCGGCCGTCACCGCGCAACCACCCTTGACCACGGGCTTGAGCTTGCCGAGCACCTCCATGCTGGTGCCCGGGCGCGGCCCCTCGTCCGTGTTGGACATGGTGACCCTGCCCCTGCGGTCGGCGACCGGGACGGGAACGATCTCGGGCTCGAAGCGGCCGGCCTCGATGGCGGCCAGAGACAGTTCGTGCGAGCGCACGGCGAAGGCGTCGGCCTCCTCGCGGCCGATCTCGTCGGCGCGGGCAACCTCCTCCGCGGTCTCCGGCATGGAGTAGGTCATCTTGTCCTGCGCGGTGAAGACGGGGTTCACGAAGCGCCAGCCGATGGAGGTGTCGAAGCTCTCCCCCGGCTTGGCGAAGGCCGTGGTGGGCTTTGCCGTCACCCACGGTGCGCGGGACATGGACTCGACGCCGTCGGCGACGATGACCTCGGCCTGGCCGGACTGCACAATCGCGGTGGCGAGCCCGATGGCGCTCATGCCGGAGGCGCAGCCGGTTCACGGTGATACCGGGCTCGGTATCCGGGAAGCCCGCCAGCAGCCAGGCCACCCGGGCGCAGAGGTGCGGCCGAGAATCTCAATTAACTTAACGAACGTACGGTAACTTAGCAATGAGCGGTCCGCACGAGTGGACGCCGCCTTGCCGCCCCCCGTCACACAGGAGAGACTGTGATCCACTTCACACACCCACGTGACCCGAACGGAGCCCGAGCATGCCCGGCAGCCAACGCCAGACCACCCTGCGATTCCTCGCCGCACCCATGGAGGGCAACCAGAAGGGGCATGTCGAGGGCGGCACGGCTCTGGCCTGGATCGACAAGGCGGGTTATGCGGAGGCTGTGGCCTGGAGCGGGCGCTACTGCGTCACCGCCTATGTCGGGAATGTTCGCTTCACCAAGCCGGTCAGCGTCGGCGAACTCGTCGAGGTCCAGGCCCGGATCGTGCACACCGGGCGCAGCTCCATGCACATCGTGTGCACCGTCAGCTCCGGTGACCCCACCGGGGGCGAACTGGAGGTCACCTGCCAGTGCCTGATGATCTTCGTCGCCACCGACGGCAACGGGAAGTCCGTCGAGGTGCCCACCTTCACCGCCGAAACCGAATGGGAGAGGGAACAGCAGGTCATCGCCATCCGCCGGATCGACGGCCGCAAGGCCATCGAGAAGGACATGGCCGAGCAGGTCTACACGGACCAGACCGAGGCGCTCCAGCGAACCCTGCGCTTCCTCGCCAAGCCCACCGACGTCAACTGGGGCGGCAAGGTGCACGGCGGCATCGCCATGGAGTGGATCGACGAGGCCGCAAACCTCGTCGCCGAGACCTGGCACCAGGGGCCGGCCATCGCCGTCTTCGCCGGTGGCGTCCGCTTCTACCGGCCCATCCAGATCGGCCACCTGGTTGAGGTGGAGGCACGCCTCATCCACACCGGCCACAGCTCCATGCACGTCAGCGTGCACGTGCGCTCCGGCGACCCGATGAAGGGCGAGATGGAGCTCACCACCCATTGCCTGATGGTGCTCGTCGCGCTGGACGAGACGGGCACCCGCAAGCGGCACGTGCGTTCCTGGAACCCGCGGCTGCCCGAGGACCTGGCGCTGCAGGAGCATGCCAAGCGGTTGATCGACATCCGCCAGGGCCTCGCGCGCACCGCTCCGCGCGAAGTGCCTCACTAGGAGGACTCCTCACTAGACTGGCCACATGCCCTTCGAGATCACTCGCCGGCAGGCACTCGGGCTCGGCGGACTGGCCGCAGCAGCCATCGCGACGTCCGGATGCGGCTCCGGCGAGCCATCCGCACAGCTGCCGGCCAGCCTGGTCCCGGTGGGCGGCGGCTACATCATGCCCGACGCCAATTTCGTCGTCACGCAGCCAGAACCGGGCTCTTACAAGGCTTTTGACAAGCACTGCACCCATGCTGGCTGCGTGGTGAGCAAGCTCGAGGCCAGTGGCATCGTGTGCATCTGCCACAGCTCGGTCTTCTCCTTGGCCGACGGCAGTGTCCAGTCGGGCCCGGCCGAGAAGCCGTTGGCCGGAGCCAAGGTCCGCGTCGACGGGGACCAGCTGCGCGTCTGGCAGTGAGGGCCCCGGGCAGGTTCACCATCATCACGCGCGGTCTCTGACCGCTCCGGGAGCGCTTCGACCCCCGCAAGACCTCTTCGACCCCCTGCCTGCTGCTTCGACCCCCGTGCACGGGGGACGAAGGGACAGTTGGGGGGTCGAAGAGGCCCGTCGGCGCCCGGGCCGACAGCTGCCCGGAGACTGGACCGAGTGGCGCCCGGCTGTCTGCGGCCCCGACGATGGACGGCATGGATGCCCAGAGCCCAGGCCTGTTGAACCTGTCCCCCATGCAACAGCTGCGTGCGGGGCGGATGGGTCGTCGCATCACCCAACTTTTGGTGGGGCTGGTGATCTTCGGCGTCTCCATCGCGCTGGTCTTGCGCGGCGGCCTGGGAATGTCGCCGTGGGACGTGCTGCACGTGGGCATCGCCATACATGTTCCGTTGAGCATCGGGACCGTCTCCATCCTCGTCGGATGCCTCGTGCTGCTGCTGTGGATCCCGCTGAAGCAGTGGCCGGGGCTGGGGACGATACTGAACATCTTCGTCGTGGGCATCGCCCTCGACGCGACACTCGCCGTGGTGCACGAGCCGGCCTTGCAGGGCTGGGTCAACTGGCTGGCCCGGGCGGGTCTGCTGGTTTCCGGCATCGTCCTGAACGGGCTCGCGGGCGCCCTCTACATCGGCAGTCAGCTCGGTCCCGGACCCCGCGACGGCCTGATGACCTCCCTGACCGGCCTGACCGGCCGCCCCATCGGCCTGATCCGTGGCCTGATCGAGGTCACCGTGTTGACCCTCGGCTGGCTGCTGGGCGGGCCCGTCGGTCTGGGAACGGTTGCCTATGCGCTGGCCATCGGGCCCCTCACCCAGCTGCTGCTGCCACTGTGCCTGGTCCGGCTCCACCCAGAACGCACCGCCCCGTAGACATACCCCTTCCGCCCAGCCCATCCGCGGGAGAGACTGGACGGGTGACCCGAACCCCTCGTCGCCGCAAGCCACGGCCGGCACACCCCGCGGATCCCCGCACGCTGGCCCGGCAGCTCGCCCGCCAGCAGGAGGTTCTGCACGTACTGCTGGCGCAGCGTGGTGAGCCGCTGGCAGTGGACGCGCTGGCCGAACGGCTTGGTGTCTCGGAACGCACCGTAGAGCGCGACCTCGAACGGCTGCGCGCCGCCCGGTTGCCGCTGCGTGGCCGGGGCGGGACGGGAGGCGGTGTCTGGCTCGACGTCTCCCGGGCACGCCAACCGCTGCGGCTCGACGACGACCAGGTGATGGCGCTGGTACTCGCGCTGGACTTCCTGGACGCGGACCTCCCCGAACGGCTGGTCCAGACCCGCGAACAGCTCCGCAACCTGCTGGACGAACCGAGCCTGTTCTGAGCGGGATGGCCTCGACAGGCTCGGCCAGCGGACGCGTGGCTCGGCCGGCGGAAGCCGGAGTCGATCAGCCCTCGTACAGCGAGGCCATCCGCTCCAGCGTCCGGCGCATGTTGGCCACCGTCGGCCCAGCCGCGAAACGGCTGAGCAGTGCGGCAGGGCGGGCGTGGGTGAGGTCGAAGCTCTCCTTGACCAAGGTGCTGCCGTCACCGCGGTCGGTCAGCTCGTAGCGCCACACCTGACCGCCGAGGATTCGCTTGTCCCCGCGGAAGAGACCGGTCTGCCACGCGATCCGGCGGCCCTCCTCGAACTCGACGACGCGGTTGCTGGAGGTGTAGCTGACCGCCTTGTTCATCGTCATCCCGAAGTCGTCGCCCAGGCTGAGGCGCTCGGGGCCGGTGACGGTACTGCGCACGGTGTCGCTGCCGTCGAACTCGCAGTGTCGGGCGGGGTGGACCAACATGTCGAAGACCACCTGGGGTGAGGCCTGCACGACGCGCTGCACGGAATGGATGAGCTGGGGCATGGCGAACTCCTGTGTCGAGGGTCATCGCCAGCCTAGTCAATGACCTCCACGCCTTCACGAAGCGCCTGCAGGGCAGCTGCGAGCCGCTCCTGTTCCGCTGTCAGTTCCCGGAGCCCGCGCGTCGCCTCGTCGTGCCGGGCCGTCGCCTCGTCGTGCCGGGCGGCGGCCTCCTCTGCCTCCCGAGTGGCTTCCTGGAGGCACTGTTGGGCCTCCACCACCCTTCGGGCGGCGAGCTCCCGGGCAGAAGCTGCGGCCTGGGCGCGGGCCGTCGCCCCTGCTTCCTGGTCGACGGCCTCCCCCACGCGAAGCGCCACCTCAGACAACCGGTTCTCCAGTGCCTGCACGCGTTCGGCCAGGGCGTGGGCGCGCGCCCGTTGCGCCTCCCGTTCGGCCCGCTGGCGTTCCCGCTCGGCCCGGACCTTCTCGCGTTCGGCCTTGGCCTGTTCGCGTTCCTCGTCATCACGCGGCAGGGGAATCACCGGCGCAAGACCCTCGGGCGTGGGGTCCGGGCCGGGGGTGGCCGGTGCCGGCGGCATCTCGAAGAGGTCCATCGGGAAGGCCGCAGCTGTGGTGGGCGCCTTGACCAGACACCCCTGCAGCACCTGCTTCGCCGCCTCCGGATGGGACAGGGCTGCTTCCAGGCAGGTCTCGACCTCTCGGCGGACCGGCTCGGTGACCGTCTGGCCGCGAGATCGCCCCACGTCGACCGCCCGCGCGACGAGCGCAGCCACCGTGCGACGCCGCAGGATGGTCAGCTCCCGTAGCTGCTCCGGACTACCCGCGGTGTGCATCTGGGCGAGCAGGGGGCCCAAGGAGAACAGCTCGCCGAGGTCTGCCTGCGGGTCCCGGGCCAGCTGGTTGACCAACCAGGCGCTGCGCGACGGTTTGCGCAGGCCCTCGATGCGTCTCGCAAGCTCACGGTCCTTGGCCGCGCGTGCCTGACGCGCCAGCGCGCGACGCGTCGCGACGAAGTCCTCCGGCGCCCCGCCGTAGAGCAGTTTGCGCGCCGCATCCATGTCCACGCCCCCAGCCTAGGGATGCCCATCCAGCGGCACGGCCACGGGCCGTGGGCATGTCTCTCAGCGAAACGTCAAGTCCCGTGTCTTGGTGTTGTGACCCAGCGGCTGAAACACTGGGTGAGGACAGGCCAGCTCCCCGATTCGTTGGCCACCCCTGCTCAGAAGGACCCCCGTGAACACCTCCCCCCTGCGGCTTGCTGCCCTTGACGACCACCCCGTCGTCCTTGCCGGTCTCCAGGCCATCGAGCAGGCGAGTTCCGGCGGACTGGCCATCGTGCACTCCGTGACGGAACCCGAGGAGTTCTTCCGTCGCGTGGCCGAGGAGCCGGTGGACGTGGCCCTCGTGGACCTGCAGCTCAAGGACGGACTGAGGGGCCCCGAGGTGGTGGCACAGCTGGACGAGATGGGCATTCCCAGCGTCGTCTACACCGCCGAGCTGCGTCCGATGCCCATCCGCCGCGCCGTTGCCGCAGGTGCTCTGGGTCTGGCGCTGAAGAATGACCCGCTCGACGGGCTGATCCGCACCATCCAGAGCGCCGCCGCCCGCGAGTTCGCGGTCTCCAGCCAGCTGGCCGACGTGCTGATCAAGGGTCCCAGCCTGACCCCGCGCCTGGCTCCGCGTGAGATCGAGGCGCTGGAACTCCTGCACCAGGGCATTCCGCGCAAGTCCGTCGGGCGCCTGATGAACCCGCCCGCCTCGGACTCCACCGTCGACACCTACCTGCGACGTGTCTCCTCGAAGTACCGGATGCTCGGCCGCACCGTCCACGGCGTACCGGATGCCCTGAGCCACGCCGAGCGCGACGGCTACTTCGAGGGCTGACCGAGCAGGGGCCCTGCACCTGGGCGCCTGTCAGGCTTTGATGGCCGACGCAGTGATGGCTCCTCGACGAGGGGACTGGCCTCACCGTCGTCCCCGGTTGAGTGGGGCCGGCAAGCCCCAGGACGATTGAGTCCCTGAAGATCTCCCAAGAGGACCCGGCATGGGCAAGGAGTCCACTACTGTGCGTCGTGGCCCGTCGGGGGATGTCAGCCACCACTACAGGAGACCCCATGCCCTTGCGGACCGCAGCCCTCGGCCTGTCCACCATCCTGGCCGCGTCCTGCCTGGCCGCCCCACCGGCGCATGCGGCGGCCGGCACGCAGACTGCCTGGGCCAATGAGGGCTACCCCTATCCCAGTGCCAGTGACTGCGTCGAAACCCCCGGGGTGACGACGGGCTGCATCTACGACCAGTGGCATGCCTACCAGGGCCAGTGCGTCAGCTGGGTGGCCCATCGCCTCAACACCGTCAGCGGCCTGCGCTATGACAACCACTCCTTCCTGGGCCAGCGTTTCGGCAGCGCCAACAATTGGGGCACTGCCGCCAGTCGGGCTGGCATCCCGGTGAACATGACGCCGGCCCGGGGCGCGGTGGCCTGGTACAACTACCACGCCGCCTTCGTCGAGTACGTCAATCCCGATGGTTCCGTGGTGGTGAGCGAGATGAACTACGACAACCACAACGGCTTCCGGTACGTCACCATCAAGCCCGGATACCGCTGGCCGAAGGGCTTCATCCATTTCAAGGACCTGCCCAACCAGCGCCTGCAGTACCGGATCGATCCCGTCGGCGCCCTGTTTGCGGACACCGTCCCGGCACGCGGGGCCCTGCGTCGCGGGCCGCGGGTCGGCATCGGCTGGGAGAAGATGGGCCTGGTCACACAGCTCGACGACATCACGGGCGACCGCCTGCCGGACCTGCTGGCGCGACGCAATTCCGACGGATTGCTGTTCCTGTATCCGTCGGCCGGCGGGGGTCGATTGGGGCCGAAGCGGCAGGTTGGCAGCGGCTGGTTGTCGGTGCGTGCGCTGACCGACGCAGGTTCCATGCGAGGGAGCGGCCGTCAGGTCGTCGCGGTCTACACCAGTGGAGAGGTGCGACAGTTCTCGGTCAGCCGCAGCGGCCTGAGCGGCATGCGGCAACTGGCCCCGACAAGCCGGTGGACCACGGTCACCGGCATCGACGACGTCACCCAGGACGGCCGGACCGATCTCCTGGTCAACACCTCCGACAAGAAGCTGCTGCGCTACCCCAGCACCGCCACGGGAGCCCTGGGCAGGCCCACGATGGTCTCATCTGACTACCGGATTGGCCAGCTGGTCTCGCACGAGCGGGGCCGGTTCACGGTGGTCACCGGCACCGGGGCTCTCGCGACCCGGACGGTGACGGCCTCACGGATCACCAACCACACCGTGATTGCCACGGGGCTGGCGGGGCATCGTCCAGCCTGAGGTCTTCACAGCTTCGCCTTGGAGTGGCGTGGCAGAATAGGGTAAGAACCACACCACATCAAGTCCTAGCGTCGCGGCTCCCGTCGTGCGCCTGCGCGGGACGCCGGCTTCCTGGGTGAATGGAGAAGCCAGTGGCACTTGTCACCACCTTGAATCCCGCCATCCGTCGCGCCCTGATCACCAGCGGCTCGCACCTCCCGCCCATCACCACCGACGATCCCCTCGAGAGCACCGGCACCCGCCCCGAGGAAGAGGCCCACCAGCACACTCCCCTGCTGCACTCCGTCAGCCAGCTCTGGCACCGACTGACCGCCTGATCCCCTCGACGGGGTTCGGGAGTCAGCCTTCGGGAAGACTTGGCAGCCGCACCTGCAGTGCTGCCTGCGCAAAACCCTCGGGCGACAGGCCGCCAGCCCCCGCCTGTAGGCAGCCGAGCAGGGGGACGCCGGTCACGACGGCGAATTCCGCAAGGTTGAGCTGCGTGGCCAGGTCCGGCTCGGCGGGCAGTGCGCCCCCGACCAGCCCAAGCACCTCAAGACCACGACGTCGAGCGGCCTCGACGGTGAGCTCTGCCGCATTCAGTGACCCCAGACCGGTGGAGGTCACCACCAGCAGGGGCGCCGCCAGCTCGGCGGCCAGGTCCGCGATGGTCCACTCATCCGCCAGGCGCACCAGCAAGCCCCCGGCGCCCTCCACCAGGACGACGCGACCGGGACCGTCGAAGCTCCTCACCCACGCCACCACCTCGGCCAGCACCGGCTGGGCCATCCCGGCCCGCCGGGCCGAGAGGTTGGGGGCAAGCGGCTCCGGGAAGCGCAGCAGGTCATGCCCGCGGACCCCGGTCAGCCTCTCCACCGTGGTGGCATCGCCCTGCCCCACGGGCTCGCCGGTCTGCACCGGCTTGAGCGGGCGGACCTCCTTGCCCGCGGCCGCGAAGCGGCTGACCAGAGCCGCGGTGGCGATGGTCTTGCCGACGTCGGTGTTGGTGCCGGTGACGATGAGAATGGTCATGGTCAGGCCTTTCCGCAGGCGGTGACGGCGGCCCGGAGCCCGCGACAGATCCGGGCCACCTGGTCCGTGGTGCTGATGAAGGGCGGCATGCAGTAGACGAGCCGCCCGAAGGGCCGCAACCACACCCCCGCTGCAAGGGCGGCCTCGGTGGCCGCCGCCATGTCACAGTCCTCACGCAGCTCGACGACGCCGATCGCGCCCAGGACGCGCACATCGGCCACATGCGGCAGGTCCGCCAGCGATGCCAGGCCGTCGCACAGTCCCCCCTCGATCCGCGGCACGCTCTCGCGCCAGTAGCCCGTCCCCACCAGGTCCAGCGAGGCCAGTGCGACGGCACAGGCCAGCGGATTGCCCATGAAGGTGGGCCCGTGCATCAGCGCACCGCCACCGGCCGGGGTGGCGATGGCCCCCGCGACCGCAGCGGTGGTCAGGGTGGCGGCCAGTGTCATGAATCCGCCGGTCAGGGCCTTCCCGACGCACAGGATGTCCGGCGTCACACCCACCGAGGAGGTCACGAAGAGCTCCCCGGTCCGGCCGAATCCGGTGGCGATCTCGTCGGCGATCAACAGCACCCCGTGGCGGTCACAGATCCGGCGCACTCCAGCCACCAGTTCCGCGTCATGGAAGCGCATCCCGCCGGCACCCTGGACGACGGGTTCGATGATGACGGCGGCCACATCCGGCCCCACCAGTGCCTCGAAGTCGGCCAGGTAGGCGTCGCGGATCTCGGCCGAGGAGCCGCGGACCGGAGGTGGGGGCGCGAAGACCTGTTCGGCAAGCGTCCCCGACCACAGGGCGTGCATTCCGCCATCGGGATCGCAGACGCTCATCGCCGCGAAGGTGTCACCGTGGTAGCCGCTGCGCCAGGTGAGCAGCCGGGACCGTTCGGGATGGCCGGCTCCGCGCTGGTACTGCAAGGCCATCTTGATGGCCACCTCGACGCTGATGGAGCCCGAGTCCGACAGGAAGACGCGGGTGAGGGCATCGTCGGTGAGTTCGACGAGTTTCGCCGCCAGTGCGGCAGCGGGTTCGTGCGTGAGGCCTCCGAACATCACGTGACTCATCGCGTCGATCTGCTCGTGCGCGGCAGCCACCAGCAGCGGGTGACCGTGGCCGTGACAGGCCGCCCACCAGGAGCTCATGCCATCGATGAGCTGGCGCCCGTCCATGGTGTGCAGGTGGACGCCGCTGGCCCTGGCGATGGGCAGCGCCGCCATGGAGGCGGGGCTGGGGCTGTAGGGATGCCAGAGGTGCGCCCGGTCGATTGCCGCCACGTGTTCGGCTGTCATGACCATGCCTGCTCCGCCCTCGGGGTGCCCTTGCGAGCGCACGAATTGAACACTGTTCAATCTAGCGTCACATTCTGCTGCGCAACACCCTCCCCTGGCTGCAGGATGGACCACATGACTCATGTTGAACAGCGTTCAATCCTGGCCGGGGCCAGCGTCCAACCCCTCGCGATGCCCGCCACCGTCGGCGTGGAGATGTGGGAACGCTTCAGCTTCTACGGCATGCAGGCGATCATGGCCTACTACCTCTACCACCAGGTCTCCCAGGGCGGGTTGGGCCTCGAGCGCTCCCAGGCAACGGCCCTGATGGGTGCCTACGGTGCCGCCGTCTACCTGTGCACGCTGGCCGGAGGCTGGGTGGCCGACTGCCTGCTCGGCGCCGAACGGACCCTGCTGGGCGGAGCACTTCTGCTGGTGGCTGGACACCTGGCGCTCGGCACCCTGCCCGGCGGCTGGGGCGTGGCGAGCGGCCTCTGCCTGGTGGCTGTCGGCTCCGGCGCCCTGAAGACGGCCGCCATCACCGTGCTGGGCCACGCCTATGGCGGGGATGCCGACGCCCGCCGCGATGCCGGTTTCCAGCTCTTCTACCTGGGCATCAACATCGGCGCCCTCTTCGGCCCGCTGCTCACCGGCTGGCTCAGCGCCCATTACGGCTACCGGACTGGCTTCACGGCCGCTGCCGTGCTGATGGGGATCGGACTGGCGCACTACGTCGCGCTGCGAGGCCGCTACCTGGGACACCTTGGCGAAACGGCCGCCCGGGCCATCACCCGGCCCGGAAATCCGCTGCCCGCGGCTCAGCTACTGCCCTCGATCTCGGGCGTGCTGATCGGTCTCCTGGCGCTGGCCGGTCTGCTGGCCACCGGCCAGCTGCCGCTGTCCGGCCTCGCCACGCTGCTGCTGGTGGTGACCGTCGCCGCCGCGGTCGGCCTGTTCGCACAGATGTTGACCTCGCCGCGGGTCACCGCCGACGAGCGACGCCGAGTGCTCGCCTTCATCCCGCTGTTCATCGCCTCCAGCGCCTTCTGGTCCGTCCTGAACCAGACCTACGGTGTCTTCGCCGTCTACTCCGACGTCCGGCTCGACCGCAGGATCGGCTCCTTCGAGATCCCCGCCGCGTGGACGCAGTCCTTCAACCCGGCCTACATCCTGGTGCTCAGCCTGCCGATGGCCTGGCTGTGGACGCGGCTGGGCGAACGGCGCCCCGGCTCGGCGCTGAACACGTCCGCGGTGAAGATGTGCGTGGGCGTGACGGTCTCCGGCCTGGGCCTGTTGGTCCTGCTGCCCTTCGCCGGCCAGGGCGCTTCCTCGACCCCGGTGCTGGCACTCGCGGCCGCCGTCCTGGTGATCACGCTGGGTGAACTGCTGGTGGGCCCCGTGTGCATGTCCGCGACGACGGCACATGCGCCCGCCGCCTTCCGCACCCGCTTCTCCGCGCTCTACTTCCTCACCATGGCGCTGGGAACCTCGCTGGCAGGTGTCTTGAGCGGCTGGTACGACCCGGACAGCGCCAGCGCCGAGCGTCGCTACTTCCTGGCCTGTGGCCTGGCCACCATGGCGGTGGGTGGGCTCACGCTGTGGGCCACCCGTCAGTTCGGCGCCATCGGACGGTCATGCTCCCCGTCGGGGCCAACCAGCGCCCAGCCGACGAGCGAGGTGGCCGTCCGCCCCGCCGCACCCTGAAGCGCCACCGCCCTGCGGCCGCCGGGAAGCCCGAGCATCTCGCGGGCCCAGGGCGGCAACAGGGCCTTGCCGCCTTCGATCACCAGGCGATAACCCGGTCTGGCAATGGCCGGCAGGGGGGCGCGGTGGGTGAGGTAGTCCACCACCTCGAGGGCGTCGGGCGTGCAGGCGAGGGACGGACGGAAGGCCTCCAACTGCGCGTGCAGCTCGTCGACGCTGTTCGGCAGCCCGGTGGCACCCAACATCGCCCCACCTTCGGCCGACTGGGCCACATAGCGGTCGGCCTCGACGGCGCTCAGCCGGCCCCGGCCCCATCGCTGGTAGGCGGTCAGGAAGCTCCACGTCTCCGCATCATGGACCCAGCGCAACAAGTCAGGATCGCCAGCCCAGTAGGGATTGCCGAATTCATCGGTTCCACGCACCCGTTCGTGGACGGCACGCACCAGCGCGAACTGCGCCTCCACGTCGGGCAACGGGGCATAGGTGGTGACCGCGATGTGGTTGCTGATCCGCTGCAGCCTTCCCCACGGATCGGACTGGTAGTTGTCGTGCTGTGCGACGGCCGCCATCGGGCCCGGGTGCAGGGACTGCAGGAAGAGGGCGCACACGCCGCCCGGGTACATGGCGGGGTCCAGGTTGACGCGCCAGATGACGTCCTCGGGCGCGAAGCGACGGTTTCCGGGTGCACCCCAGATCCGCCAGGCACGTTCTGCGGCGTCGGGGCCGGCGACACGGGCGCGCAGGAAGCTGGCGAGTCGTTCGCGTGGCAGGTGGATGGCGCGGGCAGACATGACTCCAGTGTGCGCCATCCGCAGCGGGGATGCGCTCGACACCGAGCAGCGACCTACCGGCAGGTCAGATATCCTGCACGAAGTCCCGTCAGCCACCCTGGAGCACCCATGGCCACCGCCCCCACACCCAGCCTCGATGCCCGCCGCGCCAGGGGTGCCGTCGCCGCCCTCTTCTGGCTCAACGGCGCCACGATCGCCTCGCTCGTGCCCCGCTATCCGCTGATCCGCGACAACCTGGACCTCAGCAACACCTTCTTCGGTCTCGCCATCGCGCTGGGCCCGTTGGGGGGTCTGGTGGCGGGCTTGTTCACCTCACGGGTGATGCGGGCCAGCACGTCGGCCCGGGTTGCCACCTGGGCGCAGGTCGGTCAGGTGCTGCTCTTCTGCGCCGTGCTGAACTCCCCGACGGCCTGGGCCTTCGCGGCCGCCATCGTGCTGATGAGTGCCACCGACGTCTACACCGACATCGCCATGAATGCGCACGGCATGCGGGTGCAGCAGCTCTACGGCCGCAGCATCAACAACAGCTTCCACGCCTGGTGGAGCCTGGGTGCCGTAGGCGGCGGCCTGCTCGGTTCCTTCTTCGCCGGGATCCACCTGTCCCTGGCGAAGCACGCGCTGGTCAGCGCGGTCATCATGCTCACCATCAACCTGGGGTTGCGCCGCTTCCTGCTCACGGGGCCGGATCCGGAGGTCACCGAGGATGCCCCGGCCGGAAAGGTGCGCATCCCCCGCAACCTCCTCCTGCACCTGGTCGCCCTGGGCCTGGTGGGCGCCTTCGCCGCCAGCATCGAGGACTCCGGCTTCACGTGGAGCGCCATCTACCTGCGCGAGGGCCTGGACGCCTCCCCCGGCCCGGCGGGCCTGGGCGTGGTCTTCCTGGTGGGAGCCCAGACCGTGGGCCGCTTCACCGGCGACCGCCTGGTGGACCGCCTCGGGGACCGCGGCGCCGCCCGGCTCGGCTGCGGGGTGGCCACCGTGGGCATGGCTCTGGCCCTGGCCTTCCCGTCGGTGCCCCTGACGCTGTTCGGCTTCGCCTGTGCCGGCTGGGGCGTCGCGACGATCGTCCCGGCGGTCTACTACACGGCCCACCACATGCCGGGCCTGCCTTCGGGCGCGGGCCTGACCATCGTGAACTGGCTGCTGCGCCTGGCCTTCTTCGTCGGCCCGCCCCTGGTGGGGCGCCTGTCCGACGTGGTCAACTTCCGCGTCGCCCTGCTGGTGATGCCGCTGGCGACGGCAGCCGTCGTCGCCCTGAGCGGGGCGCTGGCCGCCCACCGCGACACCACGCAGGACGTCCCTGACCCGGAGCCGATCTCACCCAGCCTGGGGCTGTGACGGCCGGGGCGACCGGGGGTCGACGACTCCTTGGCGCTCAGGGCAGCCCGAAGAACTCCTGGATGCCGGTGAAGATCATCTGCGTGCTGATCAGCACCAGGATCATGCCCATCAACCGCTCCAGCGCCAACAGCACACGCTCCCCCAGGATCCGCTCCAGGTAGCCGGAGGCGAACAGGATCACCGCAGACAGCGACCACGCGATCAGCACCGCCGCCAGCCACACCTTCCAGCGAGCCGGATCCTGGCTCATCAGCAGGATCTCGGTGGCCAGCAAGGAGGGGCCTGCGGTGTAGGGGATGGCCAGCGGCACGATGAAGGGTTCCGCCGCCAGGCTCACCTCCTCCAAGGTGGTTTCCGGCGTCGGGAAGACCATCCGCACCGCGATCAGCATCAGGATGATCCCGCCGGCCGCCGTGAGGGCTTCCCGGCTGACCTGGAGGACGCCGAGCAGACCCTGACCGGCGAACAGGAAGACCACCATGATCAGCAGCGCGATCAACAACTCCCGGGCAATGACCCACTGGCGCCGATGCGGGGCGACCTTCTTCAGCGAGGTCATGAAGAAGGGGATGTTCCCCAGGGGGTCCATGACCAGGAAGAGCAAGGTGGTGGCTTGCATCAGGGTCATGGACTGGCATTCCTTCGATAGAATTTCGCGCTTGCTTGGCGAATCAACACTAAACGAATCGTTCAACTCCTTCAATCTGAAACATGTTGTACCCCACGAGCGTCCGCTGGCTTCCGGGCCCACCCGGCCCGCGCGGTGACCTGCCCGCGTGCCACCATGCCGTGGTGGATGATGGTCCGACGATGTCTGCCACCAAGATCACCCGACGTGCCCTGTTCGGCGCCCTCGGCGCCTGCTCGCTCGCTGCCTGCCACGCGCCGGGCCAGGACCCGAGCCCGTCGCCATCCCCGGGTGGGAGCACTCCCGCCCCGTCCGCCAGCGGCTCACCAGCTGAGGTACCGGGCGGTGCCTCCCTGGAATTGTGGGCCGATGACAGCCGGTACCCGTCCGACTGGACGGCCGCCCTGTCCCGGCTGGCCGCGCAGCAGGCCCCACCGCTGCAGGTCCAGGTGAACACCACCAACCAGTTGGCCGCCTCCCTGCTGGAACGCTTCGCCGCCGGTGATCCACCGGCCGTCGTGGCCAATGGGGGTTCCGACCAACTCGGCGTCGGCCTGTTGGCGGAGCAGCTGGCGGACCTGTCCCCCATCCTGACCTCGACCACACCCGATGGCGCCATGCTGGGCCGCGTGCTGCGCCCCGGAACCACCGACGCCGGCATGGTGGGCGGCGTCCTGCGGCAGTTGCCCTATCTGTTCACCGTGCACGGGCTGTGGTACTCCTCGTCCCTGTTCGAGCAGCACCACTGGAGCGCACCGAGCACCTGGCCGGAACTCCTGGCCCTGGGCGAAAAGGCCGCCCGGGAGGAGATCCACCTCTTCTGCTGGGGGCGCGAGACCGCCACGGCCTACCTGCGCATGTGTCTGGCCAGCGCCGTCAAGCAGGGCGGCGACGAGGTCCGGCGTGCGTTGGACCAGTTGGAGCCCAAGGCATGGAGCCAGCCAGAGGTCCAGTCGAGCCTGAAGGCCATGCATGAAGCCGTACGCGCGGGCCATGTGAAGCCCGGTGGCTCCCAGCGTTCCTGGGCCTCCGCGCTGCCGGCCTGGACCCAGGACCGCAGCGTTCTGATGGTGTCCAGCGGCTCCTGGCTGACGGCCCAGGCGGCCCCGGCGCCGGACTTCGGCCTGAGCCTCGTGCCCGATCCGTCTGTGGATGCCACACCGGCCCTGGGTCACTCTGCCCTGCACGCCATGCCGGAGGAGAACTACCTGGTGGCCCGGCAGTCCGATGACCCCGCGGCGGGCCGGGCCCTGGTGCTGGACGCCTTCGACCGTTCGGCCGCCCTGCGTTTCGCCCAGACGAACCAGGTGATCCCCACCCGCACGGATGCCCTGCCTCCGGCACCGGGCCCGGTGCTGACCCGCCAGCTGGCGCTGGTCAAGGCAGCAGGCAAGGCCGTCTTCGGCTGGCGCTTCATTGACCACCACGGCACCAACCACGACCATCAAGCGCTGTGGAATGCCTTCCTGGAGGGCCGGATGGACGTCGCGACGCTCACCCGGGAATCGCAACGGATCAGCGACCTCGTGGCCAGCGATCCGCAGCAGAGCCGCTATCCGGTTCGCTGACTGGCTACCGGGAGAGATTGCCCACAGGTCTCTCTTTTCCCTGCGTCACTAGGTAGCATGCAAGTGAGGGCGTTGCCCCGAGCACGCCCCGGGCGCAAAGGAGCGTGCGTGATGAGCACTGTTGACTACAGCGACCGCGTGGTCGTGGGTGTGGACGGCTCCGGCCAGTCCGCCATCGCCACCGAATGGGCCGCCCAGCGGGCCGAGCGCCTCGGCGTCGGGCTCACGATGCTGCTGGCGACGCCACCGCTGGTCGTTCCCACCAGCCGGGGCCACATGATGCGCGAGGGCGTCGAGCAGTTCGCCAAGCGCGTCGGCTCCGCGGCGCGTGAACGCCTGGACCAGGCGGCCGATGAGGCGGCTGCCAAGCATCCCGGTCTGGACATCGTCGCCCTCCTGCTGGAGGACTCCGAACCGGCGCTGGCCCTGGTGGAGGCCACCCGCACCGCCCGCCTCACCGTGGTGGGCACCCGGGGCCTGGGCACCATCAAGGCGATGGCACTGGGAGCCGTGTCCCGCCACCTCATCTCCCACGCCCATGGCCCCGTCGTCGTGGTTCCCGAGACGGGCGTGGCCCGCGACGCACGGGCCGAGGGCACGGTGGCGGTCGGCGTCGACGACGAGGCCCACTCGTCGCAGACCCTGCAGGCCGCCATCAACGAGGCACAACTGCTGGGCGGCAAGCTGCTGGTGCTGCACTCCTGGGAGTACAGCCCGGTCAGCGTCGAGGGCATGCCGACGATGGACACCGAACTGTTCGCGAGCGTCCAGTCCACCTATGAGCAGGACCTGGCCGTCCTGGTGGCCGAGCAGGTGGGCTCGGACCACGCCTTCGAGGTCGAGGTCCGGGTCACCCTGGGTCACGCCGGCGAGGTGCTGACCCAGGCCTCCCATGAGGCGGAGTTGCTGGTGGTCGGGTCCCGCGGCCGCAGCGGCCTGGGTGGTCTGTTGCTGGGTTCGACGGCGGCACACGTGGCCCGCTCGTCGATCTGCCCGGTGCTGGTGGTCCCCAACCAGAAGAAGTAGTTCCACACGCTTCCCCAAGCCTGTCAAGGGGCTCGGGGGAAGGCGTGCCCAGGATCAGCGCCGGCCGGTCTTGAACAGGCCGCGCACGATTTCCCGGCCTGCCGAGCGAGCGAACTGCTTGAAGACGCTGGACCCGACGACCTGCTCCACGATGCCCTTCTCCTCGCGAGCTCGCCCGCGGGGGGCTGCGGCGCGCTCGGCGGCCGCCTGGGCCTTGTCCAGCTTGGCCTGCTCCTTGGCGGCGGCCTCTGCTGCAGCTGCGTCGGACGCGGCGGTGATCTTGGCGGACAGGATCTCGGTGGCGGACTCACGGTTCACTGCGGTGCCGTACTTGGTCTGCAGTGGGCTGGAGGCGATGGCCGCCGTGACCTGGTCCGCGGGGGTGGGCGCCATCAGGCTCTGCGGGGCGCGCATCCGGGTCCAGGCGACGGGGGTCGGGGCGCCGTCGGGGTCCATCACGGTCACGATGGCCTCGCCGATCCCCAGCTGCTGCAGGGTCTCGGCCAGGTCGTAGTGGCTCTTGGGGAAGGTGGCGACGGTCTGCTTGAGCGCCTTGGCATCGTTGGGGGTGTGGGCCCGCAGCTGGTGCTGCACGCGGGAACCCAGCTGGGCCAGCACCTCTTCGGGCACGTCCTTGGGGGTCTGGGTGACGAAGAAGACGCCCACTCCCTTGGACCGGATCAGCCGCACCGTCTGGGCGATGGCATCCAGGAAGGCATCGCTGGCGCCGTCGAAGAGCAGGTGCGCCTCGTCGAAGAAGAAGACCAGCTTGGGCTTGTCGACGTCGCCCACCTCGGGCAGGTCGTGGAAGAGGTCCGCCAGCAGCCACATCAGGAAGGTGCTGAACAGCGCCGGCCGGTCCACCAGGTTCGGCAGTTCCAGCAGCGAGATGACGCCCCGGCCGTCGGGTGCCACGCGCAGCAGGTCATTGGAGTCGAACTCCGGCTCGCCGAAGAAGGTGTCGGCCCCCTGGCTGGACAGGGTGATGATCTCGCGCAGGATGACGCCGACGGTGGCGGCGGACAGTCCGCCGATGCCCTTCAGCTCGGCCTTGCCCTCGTCGCTGGTGAGCCAGGTGAGCAGCGTCTGCAGGTCCTCCAGGTCCAGCAGGCCCAGTCCCTTGGTGTCGGCGTAGTGGAAGACCAGGCCCAGCGAGCTCTCCTGGGTGTCGTTGAGGCCCAGCACCTTGCTCAGCAGGATGGGACCGAAGCTGTTGACGGTGGCGCGCAGCGGGACACCCTGCCCCTGGCCGCCGAGGGCGTAGAACTCGACGGGATTGGCCGCGCCCACCCACTCCTGGCCGATGACCTGGGTCCGGAACAGCAGCTTGTCCGAACTCTGGCCGGCGCTGGCCAGGCCGGACAGGTCACCCTTGATGTCCGCCGCGAAGACCGGGACGCCGGCATTGCTGATCTGTTCCGCCATCAGCTGCAGGGTCTTGGTCTTGCCGGTGCCGGTGGCGCCGGCCACCAGGCCATGGCGGTTCAGCATGCTCAGCGGGATGCGGATCTTTGCGTCGGGGACCGGGATACCGTCGTCGGCCAGGACGCCGAGTTCGATCGCGGCCTCCTCGAAGGTGTAGCCCTTGGTGATGGTCTCGACGGGATTGCCGGATGCTGCGTCAGTCATGCTCCAAGCGTGGCACACGGCGGGGACAGTTTCGGTTCACGACGGCTGATTGACTTCTGGGGTGGTCGGTCCTGTCCGCGCGGGCCGGGTGCCGGTAGGCTCGAATGGTGATCTTCAAGCGAGTTGGCGAGTCCCGTCCCTACCCGGACCATGGCTACGTGCAGAAGCAGTGGGCTGCCATCGCCCCGCACCAGGTGCGGCTGGACGAGCTGGTGACCACCAAGCGCACCCTGGACCTCGAGGCCCTGCTCGAGGATGACTCCACCTTCTACGGGGACCTGTTCGCGCACGTCGTGAGCTACCGCGGCGAACTCTACCTGGAGGACGGCCTGCACCGGGCACTGCGAGCCGCACTCCAGCAGCGCCAGACGATGCACGCCCGCGTGCTCGAACTGAAGTAGCGCCGCGTCTGAAGTAACATCATCCATCAGGCGGCAACCCCACTTCGACGTCAGGAGCAACAGTGCAGCGGTACGTGCGTCTGTTCGGCACACCCATCACACTGTTGGTGCTGATCGGCATCCTCATCTTCGGGGCTCGGTGGGGCTACAAGAATGTCGTCGCTCCCGCGCCGCCGCCGCCGCTGGTGCCCTGCACCAACCAGAACGTCGGCAAGGCCCTGAAGGTCAGCCAGGTGACGGTCAAGGTCTACAACGGCGGCACCAAGGCCGGTCTGGCCTCCACCGTCGCGGCCCAGCTGCGCGCGGTCGGCTTCAATGTCTCCAAGACCGGCAACACCGAGGTCGAGGTGAACCAGACCCAGATCATCGGCGCCGACGCCGACAATCCCGAGGTCAAGCTGGTGGCCGGCTTCTTCAAGGGCGCACAGGTCAAGGGCGACGGCCGCGTGGACCACTCCGTCGAGGTGCTCGTGGGCAACAAGGTGACCGGTTTCAACCGCTCCGCCCCGACGAGCATCCAGGTGAACAACCCGACGGTCTGCCTCCCCGCCCCCGTCGCCACCCCCTGACCTCTTCCCCGCCGCACCCGGCACGCACCGTTACCCGCGCCGATCCGAGTGGTGGGACTGTGGAGGTTTCCCGCCCAAAACCGAGAGCCGAAACCGGGATTTGAACCTTCACATCCCATCAGGGGCAGCTCTGGGCTCTCAGTCTTCCCACACCCACCCAGACCGACGGGATGGCCCAGCGGGGCCCGACGCGTCCAGTGGCTCAGCTCCCGACGCCGTACCAGCCGGCCAGACGCCCGCCGCGGCCGATCGCCGTCATCCGGCGCTCCACCTCCGGGCGGTGCTTCTCCGGTGTGACGATCAACAACTCGTCGCCGGTGCGCAGCCGGGTGTCTCCGTGTGGGGCGAAGGAATGCTGCCCGCGGATCAACAGCGAGACGACGGCATTGCGCGGTAGCCGAAGCTCACGCACCTGGACCCCGCCCAGTTGGGAGCCCTCGGGAATCTTGATCTGCAGGAGCTCGGCGGCGATCTTGTCCAGCGGTGCGGCCTCGATGTCGACGTCGCGCGCGGCATTCGGGTCGGCCAGCCCCAGCTTGCGGCCCACCCAGGGCAGGGTCGGGCCCTGCAGGCTGGTGAAGACGATCACGAAGACCAGGACGATGTCGAAGAGCATGTCCGCATGCGGCACCCGCGCCGACATCGGCACCGTCGCCAGGATGATCGGGACGGCACCGCGCAGACCCGCCCAGGAGACGAAGACCTGCTCGTTCCACGGCACCCGGAACCAGACCAGGCACGCCATCACCGAGGCCGGACGGGCGACGAAGGTCAGGAAGAGGCCCGCCATGATCCCCGCCCAGGTGGCATGCCAGGTGATGCGCCCCGGATTCGCCAGCAGGCCCAGCATCACGAACAGCCCGATCTGGGCGATCCACCCGATGCCCTCCGCGAAGGACCGGGTGGCGTGCCGGTGCGGCAGCTTGCCATTGCCCAGCACGACGGCACACACGTAGACCGCAGCGAAGCCGGAGACGTGCAGGGCCACGCCGGCACCGTAGGTGGCCACCGCCCATGCCATGGAGGCCAGCGGATACAGGCCAGAGGAAGGCAGTGCGATGTGCCGCAGCACCGCGACGCCCAGGAAGCCCAGCGCGATGCCCATCAGCACGCCCCCGGCGAGCTCGCCCGCCACCAGGGCAAAAAGGCCCCAGGCGCCGCCGTGCGGGCTGTGTCCGAGCGCCAGCTGGGAAGCGGCGGCCACCAGTAGCACCGTGGGGGCGTCGTTCAGGCCGGACTCGGCCTCCAGGATGGCGCGCACCCGGCTTGGCAGCGGCACCCCGCGCAGCACGGCGAAGACGGCGGCAGAGTCCGTCGGCGCGGTCACGGCACCGAGCAGCAGGGCGACCGCCCAGGGCAGGTCCAGCACGAAGTGACCGAAGGCCGCCATCAGCACGATTCCGACGCCAATCCCCAGCGTCGCCAGGAGACCTGCCGCACCGATGGCGGGACGGATGTTGTCCCACTTCGTCGTGAAACCGCCCTCGGCCAGGATCAGCACCAGGGCAGCGAAACCCAGGCCGTGCGCCAGGTCCGCGTCGTTGAAGACAATCCCCAGCCCGTCTTTGCCCATGGCCATGCCGAGGAAGAGGAAGAGCAGCAAGGCGGGCAGCCCGAGCCGGGAACCCAGACGCGCCGCGAAGATGGCCACCAGTGAAACACCCGCCCCCATGAACAGGGCGAGGTCGATGGGTGCCATGGGGTCATTCTTTCAGACCCGGACAATGCCTGACCTTTTCTGGACATCAGCTGGAGGTTGGGCGAATCCACAGGATCGGCTTGGGCCGATCAGCACCGCTTCACGCATACTGAAGATTGCTGTGCGCCTCATCGGGGGGCGTGAGGGCAGTCATGGACGACGGGGACTCCACGGGAGCATGCACGCCCAGATTCCCTGTGCAGCCGCCTTTTTCGGGTGGCCGGGCATGACGCACGGGACGCTCGGGGAGGAAGTTGACGTGGTTGATGGGGAGAATCTGGGGACAGTCACGCCGCGACGCGGCCAGCCGGACCCCGACGCGTTGGACCTGCCGTCTGAGAGCCAGTTCGACGTCGACGCCACCGCAGGTGCTCCCCGCGCAGCCGTCCCGGACCTCACCGACGGCACCGTGAGCACCCCCGAGAGGACCACCGCGGGTGATCCGGCCGAGGGCGAGAACCTCGGCGCCAAGGTGGCCTCCGGCGCCAAGTGGAGCATGCTCGGCAACATCATCACCCGCGCCGGGTCCCTGGTGATCGGCATCGTCGTCGCCAACATGGTGGGTGCGGAAGGCATCGGCGTCTTCGCCATTGCGATGACCGTGGGCCAGATGCTGCTCACCTTCATCGACATGGGCCTGGGCACGGACCTCGTGCGTGGCACCGAGGAGGAGATGGAGCGCAAGGCGCCCACCATCGCCACCCTCGGCATGACCTTCTGCACGGCCGGCGCCGTCGCCCTCTTCCTCGGGGCCGGAGCCATCGCCAATGCCCTCGGCACCCCGGGCGCCACCGCCCTGCTGAAGGTCTACTCGCTGATGGTCTTCATCGGAGGCCTGGCGATCGTGCCGCAGGGCGTCCTGACCCGACGGATCGACCAGAAGAGCCTGGCCTTCGCCATCATGGCCAACTTCATCGTCGGCAATGCGCTGACCCTGGGCCTGCTCTTCGCCACCAGCATCGGCGTGCTGGCGC
This sequence comes from Luteococcus japonicus, assembly GCF_003752415.1. Taxonomy (NCBI): domain Bacteria; kingdom Bacillati; phylum Actinomycetota; class Actinomycetes; order Propionibacteriales; family Propionibacteriaceae; genus Luteococcus; species Luteococcus japonicus. The sequence continues at coordinate 1,697,855 of NZ_RKHG01000001.1, forward strand.
TGCCGATCGGTGCCGTGACCGGCATGGCCATCGAGGTGGCCCTGTTCTACGTCTTCGCCAAGCGCGGCCTGCGTTTCGGATGGGACCGCACCGTGATGCGCTCGGCGCTGGGCTTCGGCGCCCCGGTGGCCGGCTCCAATGTCCTGCAGGTGCTGCTGGGCAATGTGGACAAGCTGGTGGTGGCACCCATCCTGGGCCCCATGCGCCTGGGTCACTACACGATGGCCGCGAACATCTCGAACTGGCCGGTGAGCGTCTTCGGGCTGGTGGTGCGCTCCGTCGCAATGCCCGCCTTCGCGCACACCAAGCCCAAGGACCGGGACCCGGTGCTCACCCTGGGCTGCCAGCTGACCTGGCTGATCGCCTTCCCCATCGGCCTGATGCTCGCCTTGTTCGCGCACGACGTCATCCTGTTCGTGTACAACCCGGAGTTCGAGAAGTCGATCCCGTTGTTGGCCATCCTGGGCATCTACGGCGCCATCCGCGTCATGTTCGACACGCTGACCGGCTACCTGTACGCCCGCGGCAATTCCCGCGCGGTGCTGCAGGCCAATGTCGCCTGGGTGATCGTGCTCTTCGCCGCGACGTGGGTTGCCGCCCGCACCTGGGGAACCGAGGGCGCCGCCCTGGCCCAGGTCTTCACCGTGGTGGTCGTCGCGCTGCCCATCTTCCTGTGGTCAGCCCAGAAGACCGGCGCGAGCATCGTCGACATCCTCAAGAGCCTGCTGCCCGCCACCGTCGCGTGCATCCCCGCAGCCGTGGTGAGCGTGCTGCTCTCTCGCTGGGTGGATTCTTTCCACTTCACCGGGAACCTGCGGCTCGACTCGATGATCGGCCTGGCCGTGGGTGGCCTGAGCTTCCTGGCGATCTACATCCCGCTGGTCCACAAGAAGGTGCGTGCGAGCATCGCGGCCATGCGCGCCCCCGTCGAGGAGCCGGAACCCGTCCTGCCCTGAATGACACCGCAAAGAATGACACCGCAAAGAATGACACCGCACGGAAGAGAAGAAGGGCCCCGGAATGTTCCGAGGCCCTTCCATGATGGCGGTGACGGAGGGATTTGAACCCTCGGTGGCTTTCACCACACTCGCTTTCGAGGCGAGCTCTTTCGGCCGCTCAGACACGTCACCGCGAAAAAGTGTGCCACAGTTCACCGCGTGTTCGCCAATCGAGACGGAGCGACATTCGTCAGGCGGATCCCCCGATGCAGATTCGCGTGGGGTCTGGTGAGCGCGCCCACATCGCGCCAGTGCGTGCACGTCTCTCTGCCGGGTGCACCTCGCGACAGGTGTCATGTCTCATCACTTCTGGGACTCCCAGATGTCATGACATCTGGGACAGTTTGTAGGCGCGGCTGCGGCGGTCGATGACGGGGACCAGCCGGTGGGGTGGTTGGGTGACCGAGACGTATTTGGTGGGTGATGGCCAGGGGATGCTGGCGTGGAGTTCACCGTTGTCGTCGAAGATGTCGAGCTGGCCGTCGGTTTCGACGAGGTGGACCAGTTGGTGGGCCATGTCAGGGCCGAAACCGATGCTGGTGCCCTTCCACGCGGTGCGCAGGTTCCCGCCGATAGTGCGGTCCTCGATCCGGTTCTTTGCGGGCTGGGTGGGCTGCCGCAAGGACTGGCTGTAGAGCAGGTCGAGCGGAATCGCTCGGGGCTCGGGTCCGGCCTTGGAGGCTACTTGCCAGACGGCCATGGGCGTCAGGTGATGCCCCAGGCCTTGGTGTTGGCGTTCGTGGTTGTACCAGTTCCGGTAGCCGTCCAGGGCCTGGGTGAGGTCCTGCAGGGTGGTCGGTGTGCGGGCATGGAGCCAGCGTTGCAGTGGCTGGTGAGAGCGTTCGACCTTGCCTTGGGTTTGTGGGTGGCTGACCCGCCCCGAGATCGGCCGGATCCCAAGCCCGGCTAGCCAGACCTCAGTCGCGGACAAGCGTCCGCGTCGGTGCTGGTTGAACGCCGCGCCGTTGTCGGACAACACGCTCTGAGGCGGGCCGAACGCGTCGATCCCGGATTGGAGGGCCTGCCGGGCGCCGGCCGTGGACTCGCCACCTGCCGCGGCGATCAGGGCTGGGCAGAGGCGGGAATGGTCGTCGACGACGTGGTAGATGGTGACCAGCCCGATCTCAGGCAGGTGCCATTCCATGCCGTCGAGTTGCCACAGTTCGTTGGCCCTGGCTCGTCGGAAGCGACGGTACGAGGCGCGGGGACGTTTGCGGGGTGAGGGCGCTGACAGGCCTTCGCTGCGCAGGATCCGGGCGATCGTGGACCGAGACGGCAGCGGGTCCGCCTCCCGTTGAAACAGGCGCCACTCGACCGACCACGGGCCACAGTCCTTGCCCTCGGCCACCAGTTCCGCGTGGGTCACGCGTACCAGGAGACGAGTCCAGTCCGTGTAGATGGTGGCGGGATGCTTGGGCGCCCGTGACTCGGGGACCAACGCAGCGGCCAGCCCGCGTTCGGTGGCCTTGTCTCGGACTCGGTAGAACGAGGATGTCGAGATCCCCGCCCGTCGGCAGAACTCGCTGACCGAGACCTGCTCCACGTCGGGATCGAACCGGACGATCTGCTCACGAACCCGTGGCGACAATGCGCTTCCCATTCCCCCAGCGAACTGCCCCAGAAGTCATGACACCCGACCGTCCCAGAAGTCATGACACCCCGGTGTCCCAGAAGTGTTGCTACATGACAGCACCTCGCGACAGGTGTGCGGTGCGCCAGGTGCAGCAGACGGCGCAGCGTCCAGGAAGCGGCACGCTGGCCGGGAGGAAGCGGGTCAGCGGCCGAAGAAGTCCCGGAGGAGGGCGCCGCATTCGTCGGCCATGATCCCGCCGCGAACCTCGGGGCGGTGGTTCAGCCGGGGATCGCGCACCACGTCGAAGAGCGACGCGACCGCACCGGCCTTCTCGTCGTACGCGCCGAATACCAGCGTCTGGATGCGGGACAGCACGATGGCCCCCGCGCACATGGTGCACGGCTCCAGGGTGACCACCAGGGTGCAGCCCTCCAGCCGCCACTCGCCGACCTTCTCGGCGGCCCGACGCAACGCCAGCACCTCCGCATGGCCCGTGGGATCCCCGGTCAGCTCACGCTCATTGCCCGCCGTCGCCAAGACCTCGCCGGAAGGCCCCAGCACCACGGCGCCGATCGGGATGTCGCCGTGACCGGCGGCCTCACGGGCGGCGTGCAGCGCCAGCTCCATCGCCTCGTCCCAGCGGCTCGGCACCTCAGTGGAGGCGGCCGCCCTGGGCAGCCAGGGCACGCTCGAACTGCGGCAAGAACTTCATCCGCTTCGCGATGCCACGCAGCAGCTCGTCGGCATCATCGTCGACGTTGTCGCAGATGGCTTCCATGTCGAACTCGCTGACGCCCTGATCCGCGAGCAGCCCCAGGTCACCCAGCGGATCGGAGTCGTCGTCGGGATCCGGGATGTCCTCACCCAGGTAGTCCGCGACGTCGCGGGCAATCGGCCAGTCATTGGCCGCCACGCCGTCACTGAGCAGCACCTGCACGGTGCGGCCCCGCACCCGGCACAGCACGAAGAACTCGCCGGCAATGGAGACCATGCCCACCGCTCCGCCGTCGCCGGGGATGCGGCGCAACTGCGTCATGAATTCGTCCAGGTCATTGGCCAGATCGCTGGCCATGGTCACCGCGACGGGCTGGGAGTCCTCGCGGTAGAGGGCCATCACCAGGTCGATCTCGTCCTCGGTGGCGTCGTCGAGATCGTCGTCGTCGAGGTCGTCGTCTTCATCGTCGTCATCTGCGTCGTCGCTGTCTGCGTCGTCGTCCTCGGTGGCGTCGTCGAGATCGTCATCGTCGTCGTCGTCGTCGTCGTCGAGATCGTCGTCATCTTCGACGGGCGAATCGTCAAATGAATCGAGGTCCTCGTCAAGATAGGGAGAAGGCGTCTTCTCACCAGCTTCGAAGGGGTCCACCTCATCGTCGAACGGGGTCATGGTTCCTCCTGGGCCGCTGAACTGCTCTTCCATCCTCGCAGACCAGTCAACCTCAATTCCCGACGCTTCGCAGCCACCCTCAAGCAGCGCTGGACCCATGACCCCGCGCTGCCGGCCATGCAGGGGATGTGGGACAATGAGGGCGTGGAACTGCGCGTACTCGACCATCCCCTGGTGACTCACAAGCTCACCCTCCTGCGGGACAAGGAAACCGACTCTCCGACCTTCCGTGCCCTCGTGGAGGAACTGGTCACCCTGCTGAGCTATGAGGCCACCCGCGAGGTGCGCGTCAACGAGGTCACCGTCCAGACCCCCGTCTCCGAGACCAAGGGCCTGGCGCTGAGCAGCCCCAAGCCGCTGGTGGTGCCCATCCTGCGCGCCGGGCTGGGCATGCTCGAGGGCATGATGCACATGATGCCGACCGCCGAGGTGGGTTTCGTGGGCATGGTGCGAAATGAGGAGACCCTGCAGCCCGTCACCTACGCGGAGCGCCTCCCGCAGGACCTGTCGGCCCGCCAGTGCTACGTGCTGGACCCGATGCTGGCCACCGGCGGCTCGCTGGGTGGTTGCGTGAAGTTCCTCGTCGACCGCGGCGCGGACCACATCACCTGCATCTGCATCCTCGCCGCCCCCGAGGGCATCGAGAACTTCCGCAAGCTGGTCGAAGACCTCGACGTGCCCTGCACGCTGGTCGTCGCCGCCGTCGACGACAAGCTCAACGAGCACGGCTACATCGTCCCCGGCCTGGGCGACGCTGGCGACCGCCTCTACGGCCTGGCCAACTGACACTGACAATGCGAAGGACCCCACGGACATGATGTCCGTGGGGTCCTTCGCTGCTTCTGGCCGGGTGCGGAAATCAGCCGATGGTGGGTTCCGCCTTGTCCTCCACCTTCTTCGGCTGCTGGGTCCCGGTGACCGTCGGGCGGAAGTCCTCCCCCAGCTGCTGCACCGCCAGGCGCGCCACCATCTGCTGACGGGTGGTGATCCGCTCCGAGCGAGCTCCCCCGACGAAGGCGATCGCCCAGTGCACCAACGTCGTGAACTGCGCCTTGAAGCCGACGATGTAGAGCAGGTGCAGCGCCAACCACGCCACCCAGGCCGGGAAGCCGGTCAGCTCCACCTTGCCCGCCTTCATCACCGCGCCGAACTTGCTGATCACCGCCATGGATCCCTTGTCGTGGTAGCGGAAGGGACGAGTGACCGGCTTGCCCGTCACGTCGCCGATGATCCGGTCCGCCGCGTACTGGCCGGTCTGGATGGCCACCTGCGCGACGCCCGGCAGCTTGTCCAGGCTCATCATGTCCCCGACGACGTAGACCTCCGGGTGACCGGGAACGGTGCAGTCCTTGTTGACCTGCAGGCGCCCAGCCCGGTCCACCTCGGCCTCTGACTGCTCCGCGATCATCCGGCCCAACGGGCTGGCCTGGACACCCGCGGCCCACACCTTGCAGCCGCCCTCGATGCGTTCGGTGCGCTCGTCGGAGTACTTGAGGTCCAGGCCGTTCTCGTCGACGCCGGTGACCATGGCCCCCAGCTTCACCTCGACACCGATCGCCTCCAACTTCTCCTTCGCCTTGCCGGACAGACGCTCACCGAAGGGCGGCAGCACCCGGTCTGCCGCATCCAGCAGCAGGACGCGAGCCTTGGAGGGGTCGATTCTGCGGTATTCGCCCTTGACCGTCTGGCTGGTCAATTCCCGGATCTGACCGGCCATCTCGACACCCGTCGGGCCGGCACCCACCACGACGAAGGTCAGCAGCCGCTCACGCTCCTGCTCGTCCTCGGTGAGCTCCGCCACTTCCAGGGCGCCGAAGATCCGGGCGCGCAGCTCCAGCGCGTCGTCGATGCTCTTCATGCCGGGGGCATAGACGGCGAAGTGGTCATTGCCGAAGTAGCTCTGGCCAGCACCCGCGGCGACGATCAGGTGGTCATAGCTGAGTTCGGTGGTGGTTCCCAGAGCCTCTGCCCTGATGGTGCGGGCCTCGAGGTCCATCCCCGTGACCTCGCTGAGCAGGACCCGGACGTTCTCCTGCTCCTTGAGGATCTCCCGGGTAGCGGGCGCGATCTCACCGGGCGACAGGATCCCCGTCGCCACCTGGTAGAGCAGCGGCTGGAAGAGGTGGTGGGTGGTCTTGGCCACCAAGGTGATGTCGACGTCTGCCCCTGCGAGCCGCTTGGCGGCGAACAGGCCTCCGAAGCCGGAACCGATGATGACGACGTGGGGACGGGAGTTGTTCATGGTTCTCCTGCACAGGCCTCGCCGAGAGGCATTGAATGGGACGCGGGAGAGGTTAGCCTCCCCTTCCAAAGAGGAACAATCCTCCGGGGCGCACCCACCTGCGCCGCGGCATCTCGAGGAACCGCAAGGCCCGCGATGACACTTCTAGGATCAAGGTCATGGACACGACCGAAACAGCACCTTCCCCAAACATCGAGGCCGCGCTCACCCGAAGGGAATACCTCCGCCGTCGATACCTGAGCCTGGGAACCGGGGAACTGGTGGCTGCAGTGACCTTCGCGGGTGTCTTCGGGCTCTACACCTCCTCGAGCAGCTCGCTGCGGCCCGCAGCCCTCACCCTCTGGCTGTCCTTCCTCCCACTTGAGTTCATCCTCATCCAAGGCGGGATCTACTGGCTGGCCGCCAGGGACTGGGTGAAGCGATCATGCATGCCGCCTGTGCTGGCATGCTCGTTTGCGGTCCTGACGTGGGTCAATCCGCTGCTCCTGCTGGCGGCCACCGGCATGCTTGTCTGGCAACGGCCAGCCGGGTCCGCCGCGGCCCTGGCCGTGGGTTGCGTCGTCTTCGGAGCGATCGAATACGTCAACTACTTCTGGATTCGCCTGTCCTATCCGTGGAAGTCCTGGGCACGACACGTGACACAGTGGCGACGCTCGCGTCTCCGGCATGATCTGGCGACAGCCCGCACCTCCAGGTGAGTCGCAGCAGGGGAGCCCTCACGTCCACGCGGCTGGCCAGATGTGCGCGGAACCCCTCAGGGAGAGCATGCTTGTCCACGTGGCCCAGCACCAGACCTCTCGCCCTGCCCAACTGCCGACGGTTCCCATCTCCTGCGGTGCGATCCTGCTCGACGGTCAGGGCAAGCTGCTGATCGTCAAGCCCACCTACAAGAGCGGCTGGAGCATCCCCGGCGGTTCGATGGAGAGCGACGGGGAGTCGCCGTGGCAGGCCTGCCAGCGCGAGGTGCGCGAGGAGGTGGGCCTGGCCGTGCGCCGAGGACGCCTGGTGGTGGTGGACACCCGCCCCCACGAAGGGCGCCAGATGGGTCTGCGCTTCCTCTTCCACTGCGGCACCGTGGCGCCCGCCGACGCCGCTCGGATCCGGATCGACCGGCACGAGATCGGTGAACACCGCTTCGCCCCACTCACCGAGGCCCTGGAGCTCTTGCGCCCCGCCATCTCCCGCCGAGTCGCCGTCGGGATGCAGGCCCGTTCGTGCGTCTACCTGGAGGATGGGCGTCGCAACCCTGCCGTGATCGGCTGACCTCCGCCCCACGTCGCGCCGCGTCCCGCCCCCTGCGCCACGGAATGCTCGTGGCACCCCGGACACAGGTCGCCGGGAGAAGCAGCCGGCGCGGCGTGGGCACGCGCTACGCCAGGAAATAGGGGTGCGTCGCCGGGGCACCTGCGGTTCACTGTCAGCATGGACATCGAGGAGATCTTCCCGCCCTTCGGGCTGCGCATCACCTGCGGACCGCTGGAGCTGCGGTGCGTGCGGGAGGGCGACATCCAGGAGGTCTCCGAGCTGATCGTCTCGGGCATCTACGACCCCGACGAGTACCTTCCCTTCCTGCGCCGCTGGGCCGAGAACCCGCCCGAGCTCATCCCCGCCAACACGATGCGCTTCTACTGGGGCACCTTCGCCACCTTCCAACCCGACGACTGGCACCTGGTACTGGCCGTGCGGGAGCACGGGCGGATCGTGGGGGTGCAGGACCTCACCGCCAAGGACTTCCCCATCACCCGCAGCATCGAGACGGGCTCCTGGCTGGGGAGGGGCTTCTAGGGCCGAGGCCTGGGGACGTTGATGCGCCAGGCAGTGTGCGCCTTCGGTTTCGACGAGCCGGGGGCAGCGCAGATGACGTCGGCCTACCTCGACGAGAACCAGCGCTCCGCGGGAGTGAGCCGCAAGGTCGGCTACCAGTTCAACGGGCGGGTCCGCATGGTCCACCCCGACGGGGAGCGGGTCCGCGTCGAGGAGAAGGTGGTCCTGCTCCCCGAGAACTTCACCAGGCCGCCCCACCCCGTCCGGGTGGACGGTGCCGACGCCTTCCGGACCTTCATCGGGCTCTGAGTTCGATCCTGGTCACCGTTTGCCATCCCTAGGAGTGGCAAACGGTGACCAGGATGCTTGCCTGGCGGCCCCGGCGAGCCGGCACACCAGCCACGCACTGGTTCCCACCAGCAGGGCATCGGAGACCGGGAACTCCCCCGCCCTGTGTGCCCACCACCACAGACCGGCAATGGGCACGAGGGTGAGCACGAGCCCCAGGGTGCGGTCCACGCGCCGCCCCAGCCGCCCGCAGGCCACCGCTCCCGCACTGGCCACGGACCAGCCAAGCAAGAAGAAGGGCAACCACTGCCACGTCGGACGGGAGAAGAGCTCCGAGTCATTGGCGAAGTAGAGCTGCCCGGAGATCGCCACCGACGAGAGGAGTAGCACCAGGCCTTGCAGCGCGGCCAACGGTGATGCCTCCTCCAGGACGCCCCGCAGCGGACGGCGTCCCTCACGGGGCTGTTCCGTCGGGGGCACCGTGCCCGCCGCCGCAGGGTCCGCGAGGGTTGCCACGAAGCTCCCCCGGCTCCCAACTCGAGGTCACCACCGTGCAGCCGGCAGGTCTCCCGCGCCAGCGAGAGCCCCAATCCGCGGCCGCCCTCGTGCCGGGCACCATCACCGCGCACGAAGCGGTCGAAGACCACCTCCCGCAGGTCGCCCGGGACGCCAGGTCCCGCATCCTGCACCTCGATCCGTGCCCCGGCATCCTGCGGGGAGACCGTCACGACCACCGGCTCCGCACCGTGCTGTAGGGCGTTGCCCACGAGGTTGCGCACCACCAGCCGGACGCGGTGCGGATCCAGGTTCGCCCTGAACTCCTCCCCCTCCACGTGCACGTCACGCCCCGCGGCCACCTCGTCGACGGCGTGCCGTACCAGCGCGACCACCTCCACCTCGTGGGCATCCACGCGCTGGGCTCCCTCGTCGAAGCGGTTCAGCGCGAGCAGGTCCTCGGTGAGCCCGGCCAGCCGCCCCACCTGCGGCACCATCAGGTCCAGCACCTCGTCATGGGAGCAGTGAGGTCCAGGGCGGAACTGCTGGCCAGCAGCGCGGCCGTGGGGGTGCGCAGCTCGTGGGAGGTGTCGGCGACGAAGCGTCGCTGCGACGCCAGCGTCGCCTGCACCCGGTCTGCCATCGCGTTGAAGTCCCGCCCCAGCCGGGCCACCTCCGCCGGCCCGGACGCGGCGGCCCGCGCGGAACCACCACCATCACCGAAGGCACGCACCGCCCGGCCCAGGCGCTCGATGGGACGGCTCGTGAGCCCGGCCAGCACCCAGGCCAGCGCGGCACCCACCAGGCTGATCAGGATGCCGAGCCGAAGGGCTTCCCGTCGTTGATAGTCGACGCGGAAGCGCGCATCGGTGGTGTCGATCGTCTCCACGACGACCAACGTCTTCCCATTGGTCATGGGCAACGTGCTGGATCCCGCGAAGTCATGTTCCAGTGACGACAGACTGACGGGCCAGAAGGCGGGCGTTGCCTCCTTCGGGAAGACCGAAGGGTCCCCCGAGATCTCCCCTGCACCCTGACCGGAGGTCACCAGGGGGTTCTCGCCGGCGGACCAGACCGGTTGCACCGGGTTGGCCATGTCCACCGACGTCGCATTGCTCGGCACCTCCCAGATCCAGAGCGGGGGGTCCGCGGTGTGGTCCCATTCACTGCCATCCGGGTACTTCGCCGGCCGGTAGGAGGCGACGAATCCCTCCGGCGTCTTGTCCTTCGCCCGCTGCCAGGCCAGCACCTGCCCCGTCCCGACGGACTGTGACTCCTGCCAGAGCAGGTCCCACGTCGCGGCCTCGGTCATCCGGACGGCGAACCGCCCGCAGATCGCGGTACTGGCGACGATCGCCAACCACACCAGCAGAGCGATCTGGAAACGCACGGACACGCGTCGCATCATCGGTCCAATCGGTAGCCCACGCCGCGCACGGTGTGGATGTGGGTGGGGTGCGCCGGATCCGGCTCGATCCGGGCGCGCAGCCGTTGCAGGGTGCTGTCCACCAGCCGCGAGTCGCCCCCGTACTTGTAGTCCCAGACGCGATCCAGCAGCACTGCGCGGGTGAGCACCTGCCCGGCATTGCGCAGCAGGACCTCGAGCAACCTGAACTCCATCGGGGTCAATCCCAAGTCCACGCCGTCGCGGGTCACGCGCATGGCGGCCATGTCCACGACGAGCTCCCCCAGCCGCGCGACCGGCGCCTCGTCGGAGCGGGCACCGCGACGCAACAGCGCCTTGATCCGCGCGTCGAGCACCCGCGGTGAGACGGGCTTGACCACGTAGTCGTCGGCTCCACACTCCAGACCGGCCACGACGTCGGTGTCGTCACCTCGCGCCGTGAGCATCACGATGGGCAGGCCGTTGGTCACTCGGATCCGCCGGCAGGTCTCGAAGCCGTTGATGCCGGGCATCATCACGTCCAGCAGCACCACGTCGCACCGGTGCCCGGGTGCCAGGGCGGCCAGGGCGGCGAGTCCGTCCTCGACGGCGGTCACCTCATGGCCTAGGCGGCGCAACGCCACGGCCATGGACTCGCGTACCGCACGGTCGTCGTCGACGAGGAGGACTTCAGCCATGGCCCCATGCTGGCAGGCGCTCGTCACAGCAGTGTCACAACCTGTCAGCGGGTGAGCACCACGAAACCGTCCCGGTCGTGGACGGTGCGCCATCCCTCGCGGTGGAAGTGGTCCAGGGCCTGGGGTAGCCAGTGCTCCGCGCCGCCATGACTGGCAGAGTTCCGGTCGAGCACCAGCCAGCGTGCCGCCAGCGGGCGGCCGATGTCATCCCGGTAGTCCGCCCTTCCGGGCGGCCACGCGGGCCGGACCTGTTGGGTTGCGGGATGCTCTCGGGTGAGGTGCGGGGTGAGGAAGACATCGGCCGCCAGCGGGCGGCCGGAGGGACGACTCCGAGGGCCTCGCGGGCCGCGTCCACACGGCCGGGGTCGACGTGGTCCCGCAGGCGCAGTCCGACCGCACCGTAACGGGCGCTGCACATCACGGCCATGACCAGCAGTGCCGTAGCCCTCTGCCGAGCCCGCGGTGCGAACCGTCGCATCCCGTCCAGGGTGGCGAAGGCCAGCACGACGCTGGGCAGCAGGTTGTAGTGGTAGGTGATTCCCCAGTAGGCCGGATTGCCACTGATCAACCGGGCGGCCAGCGAGGGAAGCAGCGCCAACGGAAGTGGTGAGCGCAACGCCACCAGCCCCGTGGCCAACAGCATCACCGCCACCGTGCCGGTGAGCAGTCCGGGTGACAGGAGCGCCTGCGACACATGGTGCAGGCTGGCCCGCGGCCCGCCGACGGCGCCGCGGTAGAGCCACTGGCCCGTGGGTGACAGCGCGGGGATGATGACGACCAGCACCAAACCTGTCCAGGCCATCGCCACGGCGGCCAGGGTCGCGCCCAGTCGGCGTCGTCCCATCAGGAAGACCACCCCACCCAACCCGGCCACCAGGAGTCCGGCGTCCTCCTTCACCAGCAGCACGGCCAGCGACCACGCGGTGAAGGCGCACCAACGCTCCTCCCGCAGGGCGGCAAGCGAGAGCGCCAGCAGGGGCACACCGAAGGCCACCTCGTGGACGTCGAAGACCATCGCCCACTGTGTCCCGGGCGCCGCCGCCAGCCCCAGCCCCAACAGCACCGCCACCGGCACTGGGCCGCGGCCGGGCACCAGGCGCTGGGCCGTCCGGACCAGGACCGCGCACCCCACCCCCAGCGCCATCGCCTGGGCAATGAGCAGCATCCGTGGGTCGTCCCACAGCCAGTACAGCGGTGCGGCCAGCACGATCACGGGGTGGAAGTGGTCACCACACAGGTTCATCCCGGCCGACTTCATGGCGCTGGTGGGCCAGTGCCCCTGGCTGAGGGAGCGCACGCCCTGGTCGAAGATCGCCAGGTCCATGCCACAGCCCAGGTGGCTGTAGATCCGCAGTGAGACCGCGGCATGACCAGCGGCCACGAGCAGGCCGACCAGGACCGGGCACCAGACGTCGCGAGGACCGGGCGATGTGGGATGACGGAGCGCCGGCGCAGGGGAAGGGAGCAACAGGTCCATGGCCCTGACCCCACCGGACATGGGTCACGGCACCGTCACCGGACATGTGGTGTCGGGTCACAAGGGCAGGGCTGGCTTCTTGGCCACCCTTTGACATCCCTAGGAGTGGCAAACGGTGACCAAGGCCGTTCGCCCCGTCAGCAGCTGCGGTCCAGGAGGGCCTCGGACTCGATGCAGCCGCGCCCACAGGGGTTCCAGTCCACCACTGTTCCGAGCATCCTCAGCGCGGCAGCCACCATGGCGGCGCAGGCGCACGGCCGGGTGTCCGCGTCATGGAAGCCGAAGTGCATGGTTGATTCGCCCTGCAGGAGGTGCACGTTGTCCCGGTCCATGTCCCTGAAGGCATCCGACCCCTCGTGCCCCAGCCGGCCGTCCAGTTCCACCAGCAGCCTGCCGTAACGGATGTCCCGGAAGCCCATCCGGCTGGTGGTCTGGCGCTCACCCGGTGGAAGGCCGTGCGCGCGCTCCACGTCCCGCAGCCACATCACCTCGAGCACGCTCAACGCACCCTCCCCGATGTCACCCAGCAGGCCACGAACCACATCCCGGCGCGGAAAACTCTTGAACCTTGCCAACTCCTTGAGCAGGTGTTCGGGCTTCGTCTTCCTGGAGTTCACGGCATCGGTGAGGATCGATGTGGCACGCATCGGGTTGGCCCGCACCATGTCCAGGGCGGTCCGCTCCACCGTGGTCTGGGGCGGACTGCCCTTGGTCCTGAAGCCCAGACGGGTCGCGTGAGTGGTCCAGAAGCCTGCTTGTACCTTCCTCTGTGCCCACGGCACCACCACGTGGACTTCCTTGGTGGGCTTGCCCCAGCCCTGGAGCGCCGCAGCCGTCTCCAGCCCCAGGGCGGCCCCGTCGCCGGCCGCCAGGATCGCCAGCCAGTGACGGGTGCCCCGGCTCCACTCCAGGCAGTGGGTCACGTACAAGCCACGTCCGGCCCGCACCCACGCACCATCGGCCACCATCCGCGCCACGGCATTGCGCGTGAAGCCCGCCATCAGGCACTGCTCCACCGTCAACGCACCGGACTGGGCCTTGGCGAGGGCGAGGAGGGCCTGGGGCACGGTGAGACGCGTGGACATGCCCCGATCCTGCGCGCCTGTGCGGCCTTGCGGAAGGCACACGAGGCCCCGGACAACAACCGGACAACACCTGCCCAAGCGCCCACCCACGACCCTGGTCACCGTTTGCCATCCCTAGGAGTGGCAAACGGTGACCAGGATCGCTACCGGCTCAGTAGTAGTAGGGGAACTCGGACCAGTCGGGGTCACGCTTCTCCAGGAAGGAGTCACGTCCCTCGACGGCCTCGTCGGTCATGTAGGCCAGACGGGTGGTCTCGCCGGCGAAGATCTGCTGGCCCACCAGGCCGTCGTCGACGGCGTTGAAGGCGTACTTGAGCATGCGCTGGGCCGTCGGCGACTTGCCGCAGATGATCCGCGCCCATTCCAGCCCCTCGTCCTCGAGCTGGGAGTGCGGGACCACCTTGTTGACGGTGCCCATCTCGTAGGCGCGCTGGGCGTCGTAGGTCTGGCCCAGGAAGAAGATCTCGCGCGCCACCTTCTGCCCCACCTGACGGGCCAAGTAGGCCGAGCCGTAGCCGGCGTCGAAGGAGCCGACGTCGGCGTCGGTCTGCTTGAACCTGGCGTGCTCGGCGCTGGCCAGGCTCATGTCGCTGACCACGTGAAGCGAATGTCCGCCGCCGGCCGCCCAGCCGTTGACTAGGGCGATGACCGGCTTGGGCATGAACCGGATCAGACGCTGCACCTCCAGGATGTGGAGGCGGCCCAGCTTGGCCTGGTCGATCGGCGAGGGCTTGGCGGAGCCATCATTCGCGCCACTGCCGGCATCGGCCTCCGCCATGTAGCCGGCCTTGCCACGGATCCTCTGGTCGCCACCCGAACAGAAGGCCCAGCCGCCATCCTTGGCGCTGGGGCCGTTGCCGGTGAGCAACACACAGCCGATGTCGGCGCTGGTCCGGGCGTGCTCCAGGGCGGTGTACAGCTCGTCGACGGTGTGCGGCCGGAAGGCATTGCGCACCTCGGGCCGGTTGATGGCCACGCGTACGGCGGGCACGTGCTTGGCGCGGTGGTAGGTGATGTCGGTGAAGTCGAAGCCGGGAATCTCGTCCCACAGCTCGGGCTTGAAAGGATTGTCGACCATGCACCGGAGCCTATCGGCCCCGGCTCAGGACAGTTCGGCTCGCACCTGGAGGGCCAGCTCCACCTCGTCGGTGATCACGGCATCGACGCCCCGGCGGAACATCTGCTCCAGGTCCGCGCGCCGGTTCACCGTCCAGGCATTCACGGCAATTCCCTTGTCATTCAGGCGTTCCAGCAGCCTCGGTTCGGACAGGGTGCGGAAGTCCGGATGCACCGCGGCGGCACCGAAGGCGGCCGCGTACTCCTCGACGGCCCACAGCGGCTCGACGTAGAGCAGCCCCAACGGCAGACCAAGCTCCGTGGAACCGGCGAACTGGACATGGTTGAAGGAGCTGAGGATGACCCGGTCAGTCATCCCGGCGGCGCGCACGGCCTCGGCCACTTGGAGGTCCATGCCCGGGTAGTGCTCCACCCCGTCCTTCAGCTCCACGTTGAGCACCATCTGGGTGGGGGCAAGCAGTTCCAGCACCTCCTCCAGCAGGCACAGGCGCTCTCCGTCGAAGGCGGGGTCACCGGCGCTGGCATCCACCTCGCGGATGTCGTCCCAGACGGCCTCCACCACACGCCCCGAACCGCTCGTGGTGCGGTCCAGGGTCTCGTCATGGATGACGACGAGCTTGCCGTCGGCGGTGCGCTGGACGTCCAGTTCGATGCCGTCGGCACCCAGCTCCACGGCGCGACGGAAGGCGCTCATGGTGTTCTCGGGTGCGACGGCGCTGGCTCCGCGGTGGGCCCAGATGCTTGTCATGTTGCTCACGCTAGGACACCCGGGTGAACACCGGATGTCATGCCTGGCGACGCTCCAGCCAGTCCATCACGAGACCGGACAATGCGCCGTGAACCAGCACGGACAGGATGATGGTGAAGGCCGCCGTCGCCCACAGGGCCTCCTGGTCCGCGAAGGTCTGATGTCTGGTGGCGTAGGCGAGGTAGTAGATGGTGCCGATGCCGCGCACGCCGAAGAAGCTCATCACCGCCATGTCCGCCCTGGTGAGGCGCACTCCCGCGGAATGCTCATTGGCGCTGCGCAGGGACAGCGACAGCGACAGCCAGCCGGCCAGCGGCCTGACCACGAAGACCAGCAGCAGCCCCGCGGCCATCCCGGCCGGCGTGAGTGCCTCCATCAGGCCATTGGTGGGGCTCAGTCCCAGCATCAGCAGGAGCAACAGGGTGAGCAGGGTCTCCATCCGCTCGGTGACCTCGTGCATGGACTGGTGGTACTCGTGCTCCGGCTCCCAGCCACCACAGTGTCACCGCCGAGACGAAGACGGCCAGGAAGCCGTACCCGTGCAGGGCTTCGGCCGTGCCGCAGGCCAGCGCGAGGCAGGCGAGCGCAAGGATGGGTTCCCCGGTCAGCACTCGGCGCAGCGCGGCCTTCGGCGGATGGAAGGCCAGCCACCCCAGCACCCAGCCGACGACGATGCCGCAGACCACGCCAATCAGCACCCGGGCCACCAGGTCCCACCAGACCCAGTGCCAGACCCACCCGCCGAGCTGACCGGCTCCGGCCCAGGCGATGGCGAGGTAGACGAAGGGGAAGGCAAGACCGTCGTTGAGGCCGGCCTCCGCCGTGAGACCGAAACGGACCTCGTCATGCTCGTCAAGATCGGCCTGGCTTCCCCCGGTGGTGGGACCTGCCACCTGGACGTCGCTGGCCAGAACCGGGTCCGTGGGAGCCAGCGCGGCCCCCAGGAGCAGCGCCGAGGCAGGTGCAAGACCCATCAATCCCCAGCCGGCAACGGCGACGCCCGCGATGGTCAGCGGCATCGCCACCAGCAGCAGCCGCCAGGAGGCAGACCAGGCTCGCAGGGTGTGGAGCCGAAGCAGACTGATCCGACGATCCAGCGACAACCCGACGCCCATCAACGCCACCAGCCCATCAACGCCACCAGCCCATCAACGCCACCAGCCCATCAACGCCACCAGCCCATCAACGCCACCAAGATGCACAGCTCCGTGAGGTGCTCGGTGACCGCCTGGTGCGCAGTCGGGTCGACCCACCAGTCGGGCAGACCGGGAAGCAGCCCCAGGACGAGACCAACCAGCACCAGCACCATGGGCGCGGAGAGGGGCAGGCGCCGCAGCGCGGCGGGCAGGACGACGGCAAGGAGAAGGGCCGCGCCCACCACCAGGTAACACAGATCAGCGACGGCCACGGGCCACTTCTAGCGCACCCCGCGCCGCCGTCGGGCATCGACGGGCTTCCTCACCCCCGCAGGGGTGGGCCGAGGACCGCGCCTTCCAGCGGGCTCAGTGCTCCTCCAGGGAGCCGGTGAACCCGTCGACTCGCAACGAGTCCGTCAGGGCCGTCCACTTCTTCTCCACCATCTTTGCCTTCGGGCAGCCGTAGACCAGCTGGTAGCCCTGCAGGGATTCATTGCTCAGCCGGCCCGCGGCCCGCAGGGCATCGGTGCTCGTCGCACCGCTGGCGGTGAGAGTGGGCACTGGCCCCGGATCGCCGGGGACCATCAACCCATTGGCCTGGAAGGTGGAAATGCCGGAGACCTTCATGATGGCGCCGAGCATGTTGTAGGTGGCGTCCTGATCCTCGGTGCCGTCACCTTTGTCGATCAGCAGCCGCACCACGCGCAACTGGCACCCGTCGGAACTGCGGAAGAGCTTCACCTCGGACCGGACACCGCCACTTGGCGTGCTGGCGGGAAGTGAGACCTCGGTCATGTCCGCCGGAGGCGTGTAGCTGAGCGTCACGTACTGGGGCGGGGTGGGGGTGTTCGGGGCCTGCGCGTCGTCCTTGCCGGAGCATCCGCTGGTGACCAGCAGTGCGCCCGCCACCAGGACAGTCAGGGGACGACGTCCCGCCGTGGTCACAACAGCTTCCTCAACGCGAGGGCGGCTGCAGCCGCCGCGCCGAACGCAAACTTGTAGGGAACCCGGGGCTTGAACCCACTCTCGACGGGTGCCTCGCCCTCCGGCATGGTCACCTGTCCACGATCAGCATCCACAGTGATCAGCATGCCATTGCGGATGCGACGTGTGGCGATGCCGGTCCCGAGCACGGCGGGAATTCCGTACTCACGCGCGACGATGGAACTGTGGGACAGAGGGCCACCGACGTCGGTGACCACCGCGGCTGCCATCGCGAACAGCGGCGTCCAGTCGGGCGTCATGATCGGCGAGACCAAGACCTCCCCCGGCAACATCTGGTCGAAGTCCTCCGGCCCCCTGATCACCCGCGCCGGGCCCGTGATCCGCCCCTGACTGACACCCAGCCCCTTGATCACCGGGCCCTCCTGCTGGGTCTCCATGGCGGGCATGAAGCGGTGGAACATCTTGTACCAGGCATTGTGGGGCAACAGCTGCGGCGGCGTGGCGGCACGCTGCCCGCGCCAGGCGATGCGACGGGCCTCGACAAGCTCGGCCATCGTGGCTGTCTGCTCGGCCATTGTCGCTGTCTGCTCGGCTGCCCCGTCGTCCAGTTGATCGCAGAAGGCTGTCAGCTCGTCGCGGCGCAACCAGAAGATGTCGTCGGCTTCGCCCACGACGCCGAGGTCGACCAGACGCCCACCCAGGCTGCGCAGCATGCGACGCATCAGGGGCCAGGCCAGGCCGACGTCGGCCAACGCGTCCTCGCGCACCGGCGCCAGGTGCTGCGCCTTGACCAGCAGCGGCTGCAGGATGGCCTTGCGGGCGGGGTCCAGGCGTGAGAAGAGTTCCGCCTCCGCCGCCTCGCGCCGGGCGGTCTGCTGGTTGAGCCGCTCGTCGGGGTTGAGGCCCTTGGCACCCATGTACCAGCGCAGGGTCTCCATCACCGGCGTGGGATCATCGGCAGGCACGGGCACCATGAAGTCCAGGGTCTGGACCGTGTGGCCGAAACGGTCCAGGTGTTCTGCCAGCCGCCGCTGGAAGTCCGCCGCCTCCGCAATCCCGCCCAGGGGCCGGTCCGCCAGCAGCGCGTCGGCCAGGCCCGGCCGCTCACGACACCACTGCGCCAGGGACCACAGCGACCGCTCGGCCTCGATCGGCAGGGAGGCGAAGCCCTGCAGGAAGACCGATGCGGGCGGCCCGCCGGCCTGCTTCGCGAGGCTGGTGTACAGGCGGGTGAAGGGGAGCTCGGCGCTGGCCGCCAGAGGAATGACGGCCTGCACCGTGGCGTAGTACTCACACGCGGCGTCCAGCAGGGACTGCACGCCCACCAACAACTGCCGGCTGGGCAGGCCCTCCAGGTCCTGTTCACCCCAGTTGGCCACCACCTGTTGGTAGGCGGGATGCGCGCTCTCCCACAGCTTCTCGCCGTTGAGCTGGCTTCGCCCACCCAGTGCCGCCACCGCCTGCGGGCTCTGCTTGAGCAACCGCAGCATGCCGTCGCGGCCGTAGTAGTAGTACGCGTAACCGTTGATCGTCGGGAAGTCCAGGTCCCCCGGCCGCAGGCTGCGGTCATCGAAGTAGCGGCGCAGCACGGTACGCAGCCCCTGCACGACGGCGGGACGGACCATGTCCGCGAACAAGGGGCTGAGCGGATCGGGCATCTGCTCGATGATCGAGGCGCGCACGTACATGGCCTTGTCATCGGGCACGGACCAGTCTTCGGGAATGTCGCCGACGGTCTGGGACAGGGCGGTGATGGGCCGGGCCTGCACCAGCACCAGTGCGCCGTCGGGCGCCAGCACCCACTCGATGTCCTGGGGGGCCTGGAAGATCTCCTCGACGCGGTGCCCCAGCTCCGCCAGGTGGACAGCCTGTGCGTCGGTCAGGGCGCTGGCATGGCGATCCTGTGGGGCGACGGCCAGGTCCACCGTCCCGCTGCCCTCGGTGGAGGACTGGATGCGTACCCGCTTGTCCACGGTGCTGCGCTGCTCAACGGTGCCGGCACGCACGACGACGGTGTCCGCCGCGCCGCCCTGCACCGCCTGCTCGCCCAGCCCGAAGGTCGCGCTGACCAGCGTCTCGTCGCGACGACCGTTGACCGGGTTGGCGGTGAACATCACGCCTGCGGATTGTGCCTCCACCATCTTCTGCACGACCACGGCCAGGGCCACCCGGTGCTGGTCCACGCCATGGCGGGTGCGGTAGGCAACGGCCCGCTCATTCCACAGGGAGGCGAAACAGCGTCGCACGGCGTCGACGAGCACATCGGCCCCGCGGATGTTGAGGTAGCTGTCCTGCTGGCCGGCGAAGCTCGCACCGGTGAGGTCCTCGGCCGTACCGGAGCTGCGCACGGCCACGGCACCGCCTCCCAGATCCCGCCAGGCCGTCACCACATCGTGGGCCAGGTCCACTGGCAGGGGCGTCGTGAAGAGTTCGCGGATGCCTGCCTCGTCGCCGGAGTCCACCAGGTGCGGCAGGTGTCCCTGCGGATCAGCCGCCTCCAGGTAGCGGCGGTAGGCGTCGGTGGTGACCACGAAGCCATTGGGCACGGGAAGGCCGGCCCGCAGCATCCGGGACAGGTTGGCGCCCTTGCCTCCGACGAGTACCGCCCCACGGTCCTGGTCGAGCCAGCCGATGTTCTCCATCTGGAATCTCCTTCGCCTGCCCTGAGCCGTCAACGAGTTCCACGCACCGCGCGGGTTCCGGAATCACCGCGGGCCGGCTCCAGTCTAGGCGCGCGACGCCCACGGGGTGCCTCCTGACGGGCCAGCAGCAGCGGCCTGATCCGGTAGCCGACCACCTCACGCAGGAAGACGCTGGTGGAGGTTCGCAGGATCCCGGGACACAGCCGGATCTCCTCGCTGACGCGGTAGAGGTCGTCGGGATTGCGGGCGACGACGCGGCACAGGAGGTCCGTCCCGCCAGCCGGCGCGAAGCACTCGAGCACCTCTGGGATCTGACGCAGTGCTGTGACCGCATCCTCCAACTGGTGCTGGTCCAGCTCGACGGAGACGGTCGCCGCCAACCCACAACCCAGGGCCGAGGGTGGGATGCGGGTGCTGGCCAGGCGCAACAGGCCCAGTTCGCGGTAGCGCTCGAGACGGGACTGGACGGTGCCACGGGCCAGCTTCGTCTTCTGCGCCAGCAGGAGCACCGGCATCCGCGGGTCCTCGTCGAGGACCGCCAGGATGCGACGGTCCGTCTCGTCGAGCTGGTAGTCGGCCTCGGCTGCCATGGCGCCTCCTCGTTGGCTTCACTGGGTGATCTGCCCAAGAATGACCACAGCCTATCGCCGTCTTTGATCAGATTGATCAATCTTTCATCAGCCTGTTGTGCAATCTGGCGTCGAAGCGGCACATTGGTGTCACCGAGCAGCCCACGAAGCAGCCCGGAGCGGACACCCCGAAGAGGCCCACAAGGCAGCCAGGGGCAGGGATGGAGCCAGTACCCGGCAACCCGAGTCATCACATGAACCGCGCCCCCAGCAGGGCTCCAGACCATCTGGAACCTCGCTGGGGGCGCGGTTCGGTTTCGTCCAGACTCGGACGGGTCCACAGAGCGAAACGCGATGCGTGTGGTCAATTTCACATTCAATGGCCATCGCCGTGAGGACCATCGGACACGACAAAGGCCCCGGTCCTGGGACCGGGGCCTTCGCCTCCTGCGCACTCGGAGGGACTCGAACCCCCAACCTTCTGATCCGTAGTCAGATGCTCTATCCATTGAGCCACGAGTGCATGCCCTTGCGGGCGAGAAGAAACATTACCGCGAGATGACGCCCAAGCCAAATCGAGCACTTTGCCGACCTGCGAGACAGGCGCCAGACCAAGTGGACAACGTTCCCGAGCCTGGGCGATGATACAACTCATCCCGGTGGTCTGTTTTCAGACCAGTGCCCCCACTGGTCTTCACCCATTGAGTACACCGACGTACAGGAGCACAGCATGCAGGTTCCCAATCCCGATCCGGTCAACCCGCTCGACGACGAGCCCCAGAAGGACTTCGAGCGCAAGAACGTCAAGGACATCCCGGTGGAGGGCAAGCTGCCCGAGCTCCAGTCCGTCGTCGACTGGGTGAACGAGGTCGCCGCCCTGACCCAGCCCGACAAGATCCGCTACTGCGACGGATCGGATGCGGAGTGGGACGAGCTGGTGGACCTGCTGGTGAAGTCCGGCACGGCCATCAAGCTCAACGAAGAGAAGATGCCGAACTCGATCTACTGCAAGTCCGATCCCGACGACGTGGCGCGCGTGGAGGACCAGACCTTCATCTGCTCCAAGAACGAGGCCGACGCCGGCCCCACGAACAACTGGATGCACCCGGATGAGATGAAGGGCATCATGAACGGCCTGTTCGATGGGGCCATGCGTGGGCGCACCATGTACGTCATCCCCTTCTGCATGGGCCCCTTGGACTCGGAGGACTCGAAGTTCGGCGTCGAGATCACCGACTCCGCCTACGTCGTGCTCAGCATGAAGATCATGGCCCGCATGGGTCAGGCTGCCCTGGACGAGATGACCAAGCGCAACGCCCCCTTCGTGCCCTGCCTGCACTCCGTCGGCTACCCGCTGGAGCCCGGCCAGAAGGACGTCCCGTGGCCGTGCAGCGAGATCAAGTACATCGTGCACTTCCCGGAGGAGCGCGCCATCTGGAGCTACGGCTCCGGCTACGGCGGCAATGCCCTGCTGGGCAAGAAGTGCTACGCGCTGCGCATCGCCTCGGTGATGGGCCGCGACGAGGGCTGGATGGCCGAGCACATGCTGATCCTGAAGCTCACCAGTCCGGAGGGCAAGGCCTACCATCTGGCCGCCGCCTTCCCGTCGGCCTGCGGCAAGACCAACCTGGCCATGCTGGACCCGACCATCTCCGGCTGGAAGGTGGAGACCCTGGGCGACGACATCGCCTGGATCCGGATCGGCAAGGACGGCCGGATGTACGCCACCAACCCGGAGAACGGTTTCTTCGGCGTGGCCCCCGGCACTGGCGCTGCCACCAACCCGAATGCCATGCGCACCATCGAGAAGGGCAACTCGATCTTCACCAATGTGGCCGTGACCGACCACGGTGGCGTCTGGTGGGAGGGCATGACCGCGGTCAAGCCCCCGCACCTGACGGACTGGAAGGGCCGTAGCTGGACCCCCGAGGAGGGCCCCGAGGGTGGCCGCGCCAACGAGAAGGCCGCGCACCCGAACAGTCGCTTCTGCACCCCGATCGAGCAGTGCCCCATCCTGTCCGAGGACTTCAACAATCCCGAGGGTGTCCCGCTGGACATCATCATCTTCGGGGGCCGTCGCGAGAACACCATTCCGCTGGTCACCCAGGCCCGGGACTGGAACCACGGTGTGTACATGGGCGCCACCTGCTCCTCGGAGACCACGGCCGCCGCGAAGGGTGCCGTCGGCGTCCTGCGTCGCGACCCGATGGCCATGCTGCCCTTCATCGGCTACCACGTCGGTGACTACCTGCAGCACTGGGTGGACATGGGCAACAAGACCACCGAGGACAAGCTGCCGAAGATCTTCTACACCAACTGGTTCCGCAAGGGTGCCGATGGCAAGTTCGTCTGGCCCGGCTTCGGTGACAACAGCCGCGTGCTGAAGTGGATGATCGACCGCCTCGAGGGCAAGGCCGAGGGCCAGGAGACGCCCGTGGGCATCGTTCCCGCCGCCGGAGAGCTCGACGTCGAGGGCCTGGACATGACCCCCGAGGCCGTCGAGGAGTGCACCCGCTACGTCGCCCACGAGTGGGCCGACGAGCTGCCGCGCCTGGAGAGCTGGCTGGAGAGCTTCGGCTCCAAGCTGCCTCCGTCGATCTCCGCGGAGCTCGACAAGGTGCGCGAGGGCGTCAAGAAGTAGTCCCCGCCTGAGCTGACGAGAGGGCCCGGTAGTCCATCACGGACTACCGGGCCCTCCTCCTGTCCCGTGCAGCTGGTACCCGATCCTGAACATCCCGGCCCCCGAGCCTGTCGAGGGCCCGGTTCAGACGGTGGCGAAGAGCTCCGAGCCCTGCTCAATGGGCACGTCCGCCTCGGCCGGGACGATCGAGCCGGGGGCGGTGTCCATCTGGCAGACCAGCACGACGGTGTCCATGCCGGCCTCGAGGGCCACCTGGGGATCCCATTCGACGATCGGCTGGCCGGCCTCCACGACGCCCTTCTCCTGCGCGAGGACGGTGAAGCCGTCGCCCTTGAGCCTGACGGTGTTGATCCCCAGGTGCACCAGCACGCCGATGCTGCCGTCGTGCACCACGAAGGCGTGCGGGTGCACCTTGAGCAGCTTGCCCGCGATCGGTGAGACGACGCTCTGCGGGCCCTCGGCCGGCTCAATGGCCACGCCGGAACCCACCATCTCCGCGGCAAAGACGGGGTCACTGACGCCGGACAGCCCGCGGACCGTTCCGGCAACGGGCGCCAGGACGCTGGTCACATCAGGTCCTGGATGTCTTCGCTCAGGGTGTCCGCCTCGGGGCCGACGATGACCTGCACCACGGTCCCGGTCCGCATCACGCCGTGTGCGCCGGCCGCCTTGAGAGCGGCCTCGTCCACCAGCGACGGGTCGCTGACCTCGGTGCGCAGCCGGGTGATGCACGGCTCCATCTCGACGATGTTGCCGGCGCCGCCGAGGCCCGCCAGGATCTGCTCTGCCTTGCTCATCGTGGTCCTTTCGTCCGGCGCCATGGCGCCTTTGCCTTGTCATTCGAGCCTACCGACCCGGGCCCTGCGCGGCGGTGTTGACTTCGTCGTCACGCCGAGGCAGAGTCCTCTGGTACATACTGGACCGTACCAGTTGGTACCGGCGGCAATGAAGCCGCCGTCTCCCGGAACAGCCGCCCGTCAGGAGGCACCGTGCAGCCCGCACCGCAGGAGTCCATCCGCGTCGTCACCGAAAGTGCTGTGCCGAAGCACGTCCAGCTGCGGGAACTGTTGCTGCACACGATCCGCGACGAGCTCTCGCCCGGTGATGCACTCACCTCGGAGCGGGAGCTGATGGCGCGTCACTGTGTCTCGCGCGCCACCGTCCGGCGCGCCGTCGGCGAGCTGGTGGCCAACGGCGTCCTGGTGCGCACCCCGGGCAAGGGCACCTTCGTGGCACGCAGCAGCGTCGAGTCCCGGTTGCACCTGGCCTCCTTCACCGACGACATGCGCCGTCGCGGCTACCGGCCGAGCACCGTGGTGCTGGACTGCTCCCTCACCCCCGCCCCCACCGAGGTCAGCCGCTTCCTGGGCACGGGGCTGGACGGCCGCCACTGGCGGCTGGAACGCCTCAGACTGGCCGACGAGCTGCCGATGGCCGTCGAGACCGGCTGGTACAACGCGGAACTGTTGCCCGGCTTCGGCGACGAGGACCACTCGTCGCTCTACCAACTCCTCCGCGACCGGCACGGGCTGGTGATCGACCGTGCGGAACAGGTGGCCACCTCACAACTGGCCGACGAGCGCACCTGCCGCCTGCTGCGGGTGCAGCCGCCCGCCGCCGTGATGACCTTCCTGCGCCGCTCCGCGGCCGGAGAAGAGCCCGTCGAATGCGTCCGCAGTGACTACCGCGGTGACCGCTACAGCCTCGGGATGGCCCTCGACGGGTCCATGCCCTCCGAATCCACCCTCAGCCAATCCTTCCCCAACCACCATTGAGAGGAATCATGTCCACCACCACGGACCCGGCAGCGAAGCCGGGCAAGTCCAGGATGGCCGGCATCCAGAAGTTCGGCCGCTCCCTGATGCTCCCCATCGCCTCCCTGCCCGCCGCAGCCCTGTTGCTGCGTCTGGGCCAGGACGACCTGCTGGGCAAGAACGGCCTGGGCTGGACCCACGTCGCGCCCATCTTCGCCGCGGCAGGAAATGCCCTGTTCGCCTGGCTGCCGCTGCTCTTCGCCGTCGGCATCGCCATCGGCATGGCCAAGAAGTCCGACGGTTCCACGGCGCTGGCCGCCGTGATCGGCTACATGGTCTTCAAGGGGGTCACCGACGCCATGAGCCCCTTCGTGCTTGGCCTTCCAGGCAAGGACGAGAAGCAGGAACTGGTGAACTTCGGGGTGCTGGGTGGCGTCGTGATCGGCCTGGTGGCGGCCTACCTCTACCAGCGCTTCTACCGCACCAAGCTGCCCACCTACCTGGCCTTCTTCGGCGGACGTCGCCTGGTGCCGATCCTCACCTCCTTCGCCGCCCTGGTGCTGGGCGTGCTGATGAGCTTCATCTACCCGGCCTTCGACCAGGTGTTGACCAGCCTGGGCAACTGGGTGGCCGGCAATGCCGTGCTCGGCGGCTTCGTCTACGGCACCCTGAACCGCCTGCTGATCCCCACCGGCCTGCACCACATCCTCAACTCGGTGCCGTGGTTCGTGCTGGGTGACTTCACCGACGCCAGCGGCAAGGTGGTCAACGGTGACATCAACCGCTTCCTGGCGGGTGACCCGACTGCGGGCGCCTTCATGACCGGCTTCTTCCCGATCATGATGTTCGCCCTGCCCGGTGCCGCCATCGCCATCTGGCAGGAGGCCAAGCCCACCATGAAGAAGGTCACCGGCGGCATCATGCTGTCCTCCGCCCTGACCGCCTTCCTGACCGGCGTCACCGAGCCCATCGAGTTCGCCTTCATGTTCGTCGCATGGCCGCTGTACGTGGTCCACGCCCTCCTGACGGGCGTCTCCATCGCCCTGTGCAATGCCCTGGGCATCAAGGCCGGCTTCGGCTTCTCCGCCGGCCTGTTCGACCTGGCCCTGAACTGGAACATCTCCACCAAGCCGGCGCTGCTGGTGGGCATCGGACTGGTCTACTTCGTCGTCTACTACCTGCTCTTCCGCATCATCATCCGCAAGTGGAACCTGCGCACCCCGGGGCGCGAGGAAGAGGGCGAGGCGACCCTGGCCGACGACAGCGTCAACGTCTGAAACCCGTTCCGCTACCCCTCCATGAGCCCGTCGAGGGCCTCGACAGGCTCGGCCAGCGAAAGAAGGAAGGCCCCCGGGATCTCTCCCGGGGGCCTTCTGGTTGGCGGAGGTGGCGAGATTTGAACTCGCGATGGGGTTTTAGCCCCAAACCCGCTTAGCAGGCGGGCGCCATAGACCGGACTAGGCGACACCTCCAACGAGGGACAACAGTATCGGGTGGCTGGCGCTCGGGCAAAGTCACGCCGGAAATCCTTGCCACACTCGGCGCCTCGGCAACCCTCGAGGTGGCCTCAAGCAAGCCACAGCCCCCACCTTGGGTCCTGCCCCTGCGGGGCCATAGCATCGAGCGACAGATTCGAGAAGGACATCCATGCCTCCAGCCCGACGTGCGCGCAGCGCTGCCGACGACGCCCCCAGAACGCCACGCCCCCGACGAGCCCGGACCAGCTCCGAAGACACCGGGGTGAATCCGGCGATCCCTTCTCCGGGTCCGGGGACCATCCACGAGGGCTCACGGACCGGGGCCTTCCGGCGCGCGCTGGGGTGGACCACCCTCGCCGCCATCGCCCCCGGGCTGGGCCTGCTGCCCACCAGGCGACGCGGAATCGGCCTCGGCATCTTCGGGGCGTGGGTGATCGGCCTGGCCTCTGTCTCGCTGTTGTTGTGGACCAATCTGTCAGGTCTCGCGTCGGTGGCGGTGCGCCCCGGGATGCTGCGCATCGTCGGCATCGGCGCGGTGGCCGCGGCCCTGTTCCTGTCCTCGCTGATCGCCGCGACACACACCCTGACTCGGCCCTCGCGGCCGAGTACCCTGCAGCGCAGCCTGGGCGCCGTGTGGGTGGCCGTCCTCAGCTTCGCGGTCAGTGCGCCACTGGTCGTCGGCGCCGGCTATGCGCGCAACCAGGCATCCCTGGTCGACGGCGTCTTCCGGACCGACAGCCGCTCCCAGACCCGCCCCGACACTGCCCTGTTCCAGGACAAGCCACGGCTCAACATCCTTCTCCTGGGCGCGGACTCCACCGCCATCCGCAACGAACACGGCGACGGGGTCCGCACCGACACGATCATGGTGGCCAGCATAGACACCGCCACCGGTGACACGTCGCTCTTCCAGATCCCCCGCAACATGGCCCGGATGCCCTTCCCGGAGGGGAGCCCGCTCGCCGGGGCCTATCCCGACGGCTTCTACGGCGGCAATGCGGACAATGCCGAGTACTTCGCCAATGCCGTCTACCAGAACGTTCCCGCACAGCATCCGGAACTGTTCACCGGAACCGACTACCCGGGCGCGGATGCGCTGAAGCTCGGCGTCGGCGCGGCCCTCGGCCTGGAGATCGACTACTTCATGATGGTCAACATCGACGGCCTGACGAAGCTGATCGATGCCATGGGTGGAGTCCACCTGAACGTGAACTCCCGGATCCCAGTGGCCGGCGACTCCGAGGGCCGCGCGTCGACGGGGTGGATCGAGCCAGGCCCGGACAAGCTGCTCAACGGCTATTACGCCATGTGGTACGCCCGCAGCCGCAAGGGCTCCACGGACTACAACCGGATGGGCCGCCAGACCTGCGTCGTGAAGGCCGTGATCGACCAGGCGGATCCCGCCACCATGCTCACCCGCTACGAGGCGATCGCACGGGCGTCCAAGGACATGATCATGACCGACATTCCCCAGGACGTCCTGTCCCCCCTGGTGGCGCTGACCCTGCGGGTCAAGGAAGGGCATGTGCGACGGGTGCTCTTCGTCCATGGCAAGGACGGTTTCGAGACCACGGATCCGGACTTCATGATGATGCGACAGCGCGTCCAGAAGACACTGGAGGAGGCGAAGGCGGCCCCTGCACCGAAGAAGAAGACCGCGCCGGCCACCACTCCGTCATCGGCCGCACCCAGCAGCCAGGAACCCACCCAGCAGGCCAGCACCCCGTCCGCGGCGCCCAGCACCCAGAGCGAGGACGTCAGCGATGCCTGCGCCTACAACCCGGGACCCGAACAGCCCTGAGGGCCTCGGACACTGGCGCTGACCATGCCGCCGGGGTTCAGCCGTGGCTGACGACGTCGGGGTCCTGCGGCTCGTGGGGGTTGATCAGCGGGACGTTGATGGTCTCGCCATAGCCACGGTCGGCGTCGAGGTGCGCGGCGACATCCGCCACCAGCGCCTTCATCTCCGGGTCATCGCCGCCCCCCGGGCACAGGATGTGGGTGCGGCCCACCTGCCCGTGGTACAGCGTCAGGTGCGAGCCGTGGGCGCTGGTGGTCACCTTGGTGACATCACCCCAGCTACCGGCCTTGTCCACACCGGGCCCGACGATCCGGTAGCCCTCGGCGTCCAGGTCCACGAAGGTACGCATGGTGTGCATGGACCAGCCGGCCATGCCCGCCAGCGCCAGGCCGGCCAGCAGCAGCACGACGGCCAGCGCGGTCCACACCGCACCGGAGACCGCGGCCAGCAGCAGGGCCCCCAGCAGGACGAGCACTGCGGCAATCACGAAGGCACGAACCGGTGGCCTGGGCTTCAGGACGTGGCGAGCCGGTTCCGGACGAGGGCTGGGTGCGGCGGTCACGGGGGACTCCTGTTCGTGGTGATCGAACGTTGATCTGGCGGCGAGGGTGGGATTCGAACCCACGGAGAGTTGCCCCTCGGTCGCTTTCAAGGCGACTGCACTAGTCCACTATGCGACCTCGCCGTGACGCCCGGAACATGTCCTGACGTCGTCGGCCATCGTACTCGACGCTGTGGCAGGCTGGATGCCATGCGCGCAATCACCGTGACCGAGCCCGGCGGACCCCAGCAGCTGCAGTGGTCCGAAGTCCCCACCCCCTCCCCCGCGGAGGGTGAGGTGCTGGTGAAGACCATCGCCGTCGGCGTCAACCGCGCCGACCTCCTGCAACGCCAGGGCCACTACCCGCCGCCCCGCGGCATCAGCGACGTGATGGGCCTGGAGGCCACCGGCACGGTGGCCGAACTCGGCAAGGGCGTCACCGGCATGTCCGTCGGCGACGAGGTGGTCTGCCTGCTGGCAGGCGGCGCCTACGCGGAGTACTTCGTCGTCCCCACAGGCCAGTGCATTGCCGTGCCACAGGGCGTCGACGTCGTCACCGCCGCGGGCCTGGTGGAGGTGGCGGCCACCGTGGTCAGCAACATGGACGGCGTGGGCCTCGAGGCCGGCGAGACCCTGCTGGTGCACGGCGGCGCGGGGGGCATCGGGACCTTCGCCATCCAGTACGCCAAGGCGCTGGGGTGCCGGGTGCTCACCACGGCCGGTTCGAAGGCCAAGTTGGAGCACTGCCGCGCCATGGGCGCCGACGTCGCGATCGACTACCACGATGACTGGGTGGCCGCCGTCAAGGAGGCCACCGACGGCCAGGGTGCCGACGTGATCCTGGACGTGATGGGCGCCAAGTACCTGGAGCTGAACGTCGATGCCCTGGCCACCGCCGGCCGGCTGGTCATCATCGGCATGCAGGGCGGTGTCAAGGGCACCCTGAACATCGGCAAGCTCCTCTCCAAGCGCGCGCTGGTGACGGCGACGAGCCTGCGCTTCCGGCCCGTCGAGGAGAAGGTGGCCATCTGCCAGCGGGTCGCCGAGGTGGTGTGGCCGATGATCGCCGACGGCAGGATCAAGCCCGCCCCCGAGACCCGGATCCCGCTCAAGGAGGCGCGCCGCGCCCACGAGCAGCTGGCCGGCGGCGAGAACATCGGCAAGATCATCCTCGTCGCCTGACGGGCGCGGGTGGGCGCCCCTCAGGTCAGCAGGAAGGCCCAGGCGAACCAGAAGAGCCAGACCGCAGCCAGCAGACCCAGCACCGCCGGGATGGTGATCCGCCACTCCTTGCCTGGCACCGCATCTGGCTCGTCGGAGACCTCGCCACGCATCCCGGGGATCGCCGGAAGGGCGTAGTGGACGTCGAGGGCGCCAGCCTCGGGCACGTGCACCTCGGCGGCCGCGCGCCCCGTACGGCCCCAGCTCACCCGGCCAACGAATTCCAGTTCGTGCTCACCCGCCGCGACGGGGATCTCGTGGATGACGGCGGGGCTTCCCGCCTCCAGCCAGTGCTCCTGGCCGTCGACGCGCACCTCCACCGGCCCCCGGGCATTGAGGGCCAACAGATGAAGACGGAGCACGGGCTCGGACACCGCCCCAGTCTTCCAGACACACCCGCGCCGCCGCATGGCATGCCTAAGCTGGAGCCATGACTCGCATCGAGACCGACAGCATGGGCGCCGTCGAGGTGCCCGCCGAGCACTACTGGGGCGCACAGACGCAGCGCAGCCTGCACCACTTCGACATCGGACGCAGCACCTTCGTCTGGCAGCGTCCGATGATCCGGGCGCTGGGCGTGCTGAAGAAGGCCGCGGCCCAGGCCAATGGCGAGTTGGGTGAACTGCCCGCCGAGATCAGCGATCTGGTCGTGCGCGCCGCCGACGAGGTGATCGACGGCAGCCGGGACGCGGACTTCCCGCTGGTGGTCTTCCAGACCGGCTCCGGCACCCAGTCCAACATGAATGCCAATGAGGTGATCAGCAACCGGGCCATCGAGCTGGCCGGGGGCAAGTTGGGCAGCAAGGAGCCGGTACATCCCAATGACCACGTCAACCGCGGCCAGTCGTCGAATGACACCTTCCCCACCGCGATGCACATCGCCGTGGTCTGCGAGCTGCAGCGCACCCTCTATCCCGGCGTCGAGCAACTGCGCGAGACGCTGGCCGGGCTGGCGGAGCGATTCGACGACGTGGTGATGGTGGGGCGCACGCACCTGCAGGACGCCACTCCGGTGCGGCTGGGTCAGGTCATCGGCGGCTGGGTGGCGCAGCTGGACGAGGCCCTGGTGGCAGTCCACCATGCCGACGAGCAGGCCCGGGGACTGGCCATCGGCGGCACCGCGGTGGGAACCGGGCTCAATTCGCATCCAGACTTCGGGCCGCTGGCCGCGCGTCGGATCAGCGAGGAGACGGGGATCGACTTCCGACAGGCCGACAACCTGTTCGCTGCCCTCAGCGCCCACGACTCCCTGGTCACCGTGAGCGCGGCGCTGCGCACCCTGGCCGGCGCCCTGATGAAGATCGCCAATGACGTGCGCTGGTATGCCTCTGGGCCCCGCGACGGCATCGGTGAACTGGTGATCCCGGAGAACGAACCGGGCAGCTCGATCATGCCCGGCAAGGTGAATCCCACCCAGTGCGAGGCCCTGACCATGGTCTCCGCCAAGGTCTTCGGCAATGACGCAACCGTCGCCTTCGCCGGCAGCCAGGGCAATTTCCAGCTCAATGTCTTCAAGCCCGTGATGGCCTGGAGCGTGTTGGAGTCCATCCAGTTGATCGGTGAGGCGTGTGTCAGCTTCGACCTCCACTGCGCCCGGGGCATCGAGCCGAACACGGCGGTGATCGAGCAGCACCTGCAGAGCAACCTGATGCTGGTCACCGCGCTGAACCGTCACATCGGCTATGACAAGGCCGCGAAGATCGCCAAGACCGCCCACCGGGAGGACAAGACACTGCGTCAGGTGGCGGTCGAACTGGGCCTGGTCAGCGAAGAGGACTTCGACCGCTGGGTGCTTCCCCAGGACATGACGCGCCCCAGCACGTCCTGAGCACACAGCCGGAACGAGGCTTGGAATATTTATTCGACGTGTCGAATAGGTATGCGCTAGACTTTTGCCGTGTCCAAAGTTCTGACTTCCCTTCCGGCCGGCGAGCGCGTCGGCATCGCCTTCTCCGGAGGCCTCGACACCTCCGTCGCCGTCGCCTGGATGCGCGAGAAGGGTGCGATTCCCTGCACCTACACCGCGCACATCGGCCAGTACGACGAGCCCGACATCGAGTCCGTGCCCGGCCGCGCCGGCCAGTACGGCGCCGAGATCAGCCGCCTGGTGGACTGCCGTGAGCAGCTCGTCGAGGAGGGCCTGAGCGCCCTGGCCTGTGGCGCCTTCCACATCACCAGCGCCGGCCGCGCCTACTTCAACACCACGCCGATCGGCCGTGCCGTCACCGGCACCCTGCTGGTGCGCGCCATGGCCGCCGACGACGTGAACATCTGGGGCGACGGCAGCACCTACAAGGGCAATGACATCGAGCGTTTCTACCGCTACGGCCTGATGGCCAACCCGCAGCTGCGCATCTACAAGCCCTGGCTGGACGAGGACTTCGTGCGCGAGCTGGGTGGCCGCGACGAGATGAGCGTCTGGCTGACCGAGCGCAAACTGCCCTACCGCGACTCCAAGGAGAAGGCCTACTCCACCGACGCCAACATCTGGGGCGCCACCCACGAGGCCAAGACGCTGGAGAACCTGAACGTCGGCCTCGAGGACGTCGAGCCCATCATGGGCGTCAAGTTCTGGGACCCGTCGGTGTCCATCGACACCGAGGACGTGAAGATCACCTTCCACCAGGGCCGCCCGGTGGAGATCAACGGCGAGAGCTTCTCCTCCGCCGTGGACCTGGTGATGAAGGCCAACGAGATCGGTGGCCGTCACGGTCTGGGCATGAGCGACCAGATCGAGAACCGCATCATCGAGGCCAAGAGCCGCGGCATCTACGAGGCTCCCGGCATGGCGCTGCTGTTCATCGCCTACGAGCGGCTGCTGAACGCGATCCACAACGAGGACACGCTGCAGAACTACCACCAGCAGGGCCAGCGCCTGGGTCGACTGCTCTACGAGGGCCGCTGGCTGGACCCGCAGAGCCTGATGCTGCGCGAGTCGATCACCCGCTGGGTGGCCAGCGCCGTGACCGGAACCGTCACCCTGCGCTTGCGTCGCGGCGAGGACTACACGATCCTCGACACCGACGGCCCCAACTTCAGCTACCACGCGGAGAAGCTGTCCATGGAGCGCGTGCAGGACGCCGCCTTCGGCCCCACCGACCGCATCGGCCAGCTGACCATGCGCAACCTGGACATCGCCGACTCGCGCGAGAAGCTCGAGATCTACGCGTCGCAGGGCGTGCTGGGTGGCGCCTCCGCCGAGCTGGTGGGAGAGCTGAAGGCCGGCGCCGGCAAGCAGATCCCGTCGCTGGGACGTGGCTCCGACGAGGCCGAGGCCTCGCTGGATTCCGCCGCGATGGACTTCGGTCTGGACTGATCCCACGACGCCTCACCCGGCGCCTGTCCACGTGACCTGCTGTGCCCCCGGCCGAATTGGCCGGGGGCACTGCCCTGCCCAACCCAGCGGGTCTCGCGAACCGAATCACCGGTGCCATGGAGTCTGGTGCGCTGCTAGTTTCCACCCATGAAGCAGTCCACCGAACGCATCCTGACCACCCACGTCGGCAGCCTGCCACGCACCGAGTCGCTGCTCGCCGCCAACCAGAAGCGGGACAGCGATCCCGAGGCCTTCGCCGCCGAGCTCACCCGCGCCGTTGACGACGTGGTCGCGCGCCAGCGGGAAGTGGGCATCGACGTCGTCAACGACGGCGAGTACGGCCACGCCACCACCAAGAGCCAGGACTTCGGCTCCTGGTGGACCTACTCCTTCGACCGCACCAGCGGCCTGGAGCTGAACCCGGAGAACGTCTGGGACACCCGGATCGCGAAGTCCACGCCGGGCCAGGTCGTGCTCACCGGCATGAACGATCGCCGGGACCGGCAGCTCTTCCGCGCGGTCTACGACGATGCCGCCGCGGTGCATCCGACCACGCGCCAGCGCCCGCAGGCCGTCGCACCCTTGGGCTACATCGGCCAGGAGGCCGTCGCCGCCGACACCGGCAACCTGACCGCCGCGATGGCCGCCCACGGCGCCGACGAGGGCTTCATCTGCGCCATCGCCCCGGGCGCCGCCTCCCGCATCGGCAGCGCCGTGCACGCGGATGACGAGGCCTACATGGACGACTGGGCACAGGTTCTGCACCAGGAGTACAAGGCGATCACCGATGCCGGGCTGATCGTGCAGATCGACGACCCGTCCATCGCGGAGAACTTCGACCAGATCGACCCCGAGCCCAGCGTCGCCGACTACCTCGCCTTCACCCAGAAGCGCGTCGACGCCCTCAACAAGGCCCTGGAGGGGATCCCGGCAGAGCAGGTGCGCTTCCACCTGTGCTGGGGTTCGTGGAATGGCCCGCACACCACGGACTTCCCGATGTCCGAGCTGGTGGAGCTGATGCTCACCATCAACGCGCAGGCCTACACATTCGAGGCCGCAGGGTCTCGCCACGAGCACGAGTGGGAGGTGTGGAAGGACGTCGAACTACCCGACGGCAAGCTGATCCTGCCCGGCGTGGTCACCCACCACACCAACATCGTCGAGCACCCCCGCCTGGTGGCGCAGCGGATCGAGCGCTTCGCCGACGCGGTGGGCCGCGAGAAGGTCATCGCCTCCACCGACTGTGGCCTGGGCGGACGCATCCACCCGGACATCGCGTGGGCCAAGCTGGGCGCCCTCGTCGAAGGCGCCCAGCTGGCCAGCGAGAAGCTCTGGGCCTGAGCCCGCTCAGCCGCGGGGGTTCAATCAGTCGAAGCATCATTGCTTGGGCTGGCCATATCCCTTCAGCGCTTCGACGGTGTAGCTCACCTGTTCTTGTGTGAGCAGCTTGACGGGGGCGCCCGTGGCCATGGCCTTCAGCTGCACCTCGCAGACGTACTCGAGATATGGGAGGAGCCCGAAGGCCTTGTCCAAGGTGGCTCCAACGGTGACCGCGCCATGGTTTGCCATCAGTGCGCCATGTCGCCCCTCGAGCGCGGTGCAGACATTCTTCGCCAGCTCGTCAGTTCCGAAGTGCGCGTAGGGCGCCACCCGGATCGGACCGTTGAACATCGACGAGTAGTAGTGCGACACGGGCACCTCGTCACAAACCAACCCGACGGCTGTCGAAGCTGGAGCATGGTTGTGCGTGATGGCCCCGGCATCGGTACCTCGGTAGACGGCCAGATGAAGCGGCAGCTCGCTCGAGGGCTTCAGAGACGCCTCGACGGGAGCCCCCGACATGTCATGCACCCCAACCATCTCAGGCGTAAGTTCCTCGTAGGCCACACCGGAAGGCGAGATCACCACAAGATCGCCGAGCCGCACCGAGACGTTGCCGGCAGTGCCCACCACCAATCCCTGCCCTTGCATCTCCTGACAGGTGTGGACGACGGCCCTTCGGGCCTGTTCATGCAACATTGGATGTGTCCTCTCGACTCGCGGGGAGCAGCCCCGTTCTTGGCTTCATTGAACTGTTGCGTCCCGGAACGGGCCATCCAGCCATTGCCCAGCAGTAGGCAATCCCCCCCCCGCCTCCTCGTTGCCCCCGCGGTGGCAATTCACGAATGGTTTCCAGCAGGCATCCGGGCAAGTCTGGTCCCCGGGGCCCTCGACGACGTTGGCCCCGGCCAGAGCGAGGAGGAGTCAGATGACGACGATGAAGGCCGCTGTCATGCACGGCCCCGGGGACATCCGCTTCGAGGATGTCGCGGCACCCAGCTGCCCGAGCGGTGGTTTCGTGGTGAAGGTGGAGGCCGTTGGGCTGTGCGGATCCGACATCCGCAACCTTTCCACCGACTCCCGAAAGGGAAAATACCCCCACATCTACGGCCATGAGGTGGTGGGTACAGTCGTCGAATCCGACGCGGACTCCGAACGCGTCACCACGGGACAACGCATCTATCTCTACCCCCTGGCGCACTGCTTGGCCTGTGAATTCTGCCGCGCCGGCCACCACGAACAGTGCACCGACGTGGAGGAGTACACCGAGAGCCCCGGAGGTTTCGCCCAGTACATCTCCTACTCCGCCCGACGGGTGGATCGCGGAGCCTTCTTTCCCGTTCCTGACGGTGTGAGTCCGGAACGCGCGTCGCTCGCCGAGCCGCTGTCTTCGTGCTACGCCTGCCTGGACAACATCGACGTTCGGATCGGGGACAGCGTCGCCATCCTGGGGGCTGGCCCGATCGGAATCTTCCTGGCGATCCTGGCCCGGATGCGGGGTGCCAGCCAGGTCTTCCTCATCGACGTCAACCAGGAGCGCCTGGACAAGGCCTCACGCTTCGGCATCGGCTTCCGCGTCGACTCCTCCCGGACCGACGCTGTCGACTTCGTGAAGCAGCACACCGGAGGCTTGGGCGCCCACAAGGTCATCTCGGCCAACCCGACAACGGCCGGCCAGCAGCAGGCTCTTCTCATGGCCCGTCGCTGTGGCACCGTCGTCTTCTTCGGGGGCGTACCCAAGGGCACCCTCACGGAGATCGACAGCAACCACATCCACTACAGCAGCCTGTGGATCTACGGCCACTACGGCGCGAACTCCATGCAAGTGCAGAAGGCGTTCGAGATCGCGATCGACCCCGCCTTCCCGGCCGACGACGTCATCACGCATGTGCTGCCGCTCAGCGAGATCCAGCAGGCCATCGACCTGACCCGTTCCGGGGAGGCCCTCAAGGTGGTCCTGCAACCGAACTGACTCGTGGGGCCACTGCTCGCCACACCACACGAGGAGCGGGGTCCTGCACCAACCGGTGCAGGACCCCGCGCCTCGTGGGCCTTCCCTTCAACCAACCCTCACGCCGTCAATCGTTCTGTGACGCGCTCCGCAATCTCCTCCCGCGACGTGAGCTCCCGCAGACCCGCCATGAAGTCCGTGTCCTGGAAGCTCCTCACCAAGGTTTTGAGGAGCTTGACGTGCGCGGCGCCGTCGGAAAAGACGAGCAGAAAGATGCAGCTCACCTCGACGGTGGAGTCGACCCCTCCCCCCATCTCGCCAGCGGTGACGGGCTTCGACAAGGTGGCCACGGAGACTGCGTCGGCCACGACATGCTCGGGGTCCGTGTGCGGCATGGCGACACCACCGTTGAGGGGAAGGCCCGTAGGGAACTGCCTCTCTCGTTCGACGACGGCGGCCTCGAAGCTCGGCCTGACCCGCCCCGCTTGCAGCAGCGGCTGCGCCATGAGCTGCAGGGCTTCTTGGTAGCTCTCGGCGGCCAGGCGTACGTGCACGAATTCGGGCTCGATGAGCTGACGCATGGAAGTGATTCCTCTCGGAGGCTGTGGTGTGAAAAAGGGTGGGGCGGGGCGCCACGGCCAGGTGACGCCCCCGCTCCGTTCAGCCCATGATGTGGTTCAGAAGCCCGATGATGACATTGGGGAGGTTGTAACCGAAGAAGGTGTCGGTCACCGTCCCGTCCACGGGAACCCCCGTCGCCTTCATCATCATGGTCGCCTCAGGGGCGAGCAGGTGCGTCATCCACTCGACGAACAGGAGGAAGAAGGAACCGGCCACCAGTGTGCGGAAGAGATTGCCACGGCAGCCCAGGGCGATCAGCGGAACCATGTAGACAATGCCAGTGAGCATGCCCACCGGGAAGTAGGTCATCCCGGGGATCAGGAAGGCGAACAGGATCGCCATTGGAATCAGCAGCACCGTCGCGGTGACGGCCGTCGGATCACCCAGGCCGAGGGCGATGTCCATGCCGATGACCAGCTCGCGTCCCTTGCCGTCCTTGCTCTTGAGGTGCTTCTTCATGAAGGCCTGGGCGCCGGCACCAACGGCCGTCAGGCCCTCCATCATCACCGAGACCATGCGCGGCAGCAGGACCAGGACCGTGGCGATGCCCATGCCCATGCTGAGCACGCCCTGCCAGGGCTGGCGGGTCAGCAGGCCAAGGAAGACGCCGACGATCAGGCCGATGAAGGCGGGGTCGCCGAAGAATCCCAGCTTGTCGGAGATCTTCTCCATGGACAGGTCGATCTTGCGGAGGCCGGGGATCCGATCGATGAGCCAGTTGAAGGCAACGCCCACGGGCCACGCGAAGGAGATGTAGGACAAGGTGGAACAGGTGGTGCCCTCAATGCCGTAGTACTCCTGCCAGCTGGGGGCCACCTTCTGTGCGATGAACAGGTTGACCACCGACAGCCCGAGCACGACGAGCAGGCCGATCCAGGCCTTGCCCGTGAGGGCATAGGCCAAGGTCCCGGGGATCAGGAAGTGGATGAAGTTCCAGATGTCCACGTTGAGGACATTGGTCCAGCCCAGCACGATCATTACAATGTTGATCAACACGATGCCGAGAATGGCCGGTGCGGCGAAGGGCGCCGCCCAGGACGCGGCACCGACGGCGGCCCATCCCACGTCGACCGTGGTGAATCCACCGCCCTGGATCCCCTTGTAGTACTCGATGGCCGGTGAGACGGCGGCCATCATGGCACCGATCACCAGCACCAGACCGGCGAAGCCGATGCCGATCATCAGGCCAGCCTTGATGGACTTGCCAAGTGACATGCGGAAGACGAGGCACAGGATCGTCATCACGACGGGTAGCAGCACTGCCGCGCCTACATCCATGATGCTCTTGAGGAAATCAACCATTGGGATTCTCCAGTCGGGAGTCGTTGAGGATCAGGGGCAGCAGGATCAGGAGCACTGTCCGAGGACCTTGCGCGCTTCGTCGACGATCTGCTGGGCGACGGCATCCTCGTTGATCCCCGAGATCAACCCGAAGACCTGGATCACCGGCTTGTCGATCTGCTTGGCGTACCGCGCAGTGACCATGATGATGTCGACGCTGTCGGCCATTGCCGGCACCTGCGAGACAGTGCCCTTGGAGATCTTCGCCGGGATCTTGGCATCCGCCAGGATCTGCTTGACCTTCTCCTGGGCCACCGTCGACGTGGCGATGCCGCTGCCGCAGGCGATGAAGATGCGAACCTCGTTGCTCATGTGACTCTCCTTTGGGTCGTTCTGACCCCATGCTCGATCCGGGTCAGGGTGCCTCCGGCGCAAGAAGTGTGGCCAGCAAGGCACACCGAGACTGCTCCTTCGGCCTGGCTCCCGTCACTTGTCCCATTGCCGCCGTGGTGGCAACCACCCGTTGCCGCCACGGCGGCAACGGCGCGGGAGTTCTTCCTAGTGAGAGCAAAGTAGGCTGTACGGGAGAGAAGGTGGACCATGATTTCCTTCACAGAACGCCAGAGACTTCTGGTCCAGCTCCTGGGAGAACTGGAGGGCGCCATCTCGGGCGCCGATCTGGCGGCGCTGCTCGGCGTCAGTGTCCGGACAGTGCGTTACGACGTGCAGCGCATCAATCGGGGTGCGCGCACCGAGCTCGTGGTGGCAGACAATTCCGGCTACCGCCTGGCCCGCGTCGCCTTTCGTGACTACCTGGCACAGGCCAGCGAGGTCAGGGCCCCCATCAGCAATGCTGAACGCATCCTGCTCTACCTCACGACCCATCCCGTCACGGATGTCTACGATGTGATGCGCGATTGCTACGTGAGTGAGACGGTGGCCCGTAGTGAGCTGGCGCGGATCTCCTCCGAACTCACGGGCAAGGGCCTTTCGCTGAGTGTGACTGGGGCTCGGGTCCAACTCGCGGGGAGCGAGTTGGCCCTGCGCAAGCTGATCGGTCAGATGGTGCGTCAGGCGATGGACACCGTCGTCGGCCGCAACCAACGCATAGCCGTTCATTTCCCCGATATCGATGTCACGAGCGTGCATGGCACCGTTGCGAAGGTGCTGGCCAAGAGCCGGATCGAGCCGAACGACATCCACCTCGAGAATGCCGTCATTACCCTCGCCATCTGTCTGCAGCGCAGGAACTCGCCCCTAACCCAAGGCGAATACAGCCCCAGCCGCTGGTCCCCCTCCGTTGACAAGATCACCCTCGAGGTCCTTGAGGCGCTGGTCGACCTGTACCCCGACCGACCCTTGGCAGCCGTCGACCGAGCCTACGCACGAGACGTCTTGGCAGTGACGCTCAGCGGGCACCTCCAGATCGATGAGGTTCCCTCCGAGGTGGACCAACAGCTCGAGAATGCCGTCCGGCAGGCTCTCACCCTCACCATCGAGAAGTTCAACCTGCCGATCCCCGCGGACAAGCAGGCCAAGCTCTTCCGCGGTCTGTCGGAACACACCGCTAGACTCGTGGCCCGCAACAAGCTGATGCCCTACTTCCACAATGGGCTCAGGGAATCGTTGAAGTCACGCTCCCCGCTCATCTACGATGCCGCCGTCTACATGGCTGACAGGCTCTTCCGGGGTCTTGGCCTGCCCCTCCCCGACGACGAGATCGGTCTGCTGGCCATCTATCTGGGCCTGTACTCCGAAGCGACGACGTTCGGGGACGGGAAAATCACGGCCGTGTTGGTCTGCCCCCGCTACGGAACCTTGCGTGACTGGCTGTTGTCTGGCCTGATGCATCGGTTCGGGGAGAGATTGCGCATCGTCGATATGGTGGCGACCAATCGAGAGGCCATCGGGTGCGACGCGGACCTCGTCATCTCGACCCTCGGCGAGCAGGAGATGGGACCCGACACCGTGCGGATCAGCGCCCTTCTCTCGGAGGAGGACCTCAGCTGTCTGGAGAATGCCCTGACCGTCGCGGCCACCCGTCGCAGCCGGCGTTGCATGGCGCAGGCCATGGCACGATTCATGAACCCGTCGCTCTATTTCGCCGACTCCGACGTGACGACCTCGCACGAGGCGATCAGATTCCTGTGTGGCCAGCTCTACGAGACCGGGGCCGTCCCGGAGGACTTCGAGGAGAGCGTCCGATTGCGGGAGGCCTACTCGTCGACGGCTTTCGCACGCCGCTTCGCGGTACCTCACTCGATGGACTTCATGGCCCACCAGACCAGCGTCTGCATCCTGATCCCCAGACGACCCATCCCCTGGGGCGAGGCCGAGGCTTCGCTCGTCATGCTGCTGGCAGTCAATTCCGCCGACTACGACGAGTTTGAGCGCTTCTACCAGCCGCTGATCAACCTGCTGATGGACCCCCAGCGCTTCGCCGAGGTGCAGAAGATGAAGACCTTTCGGGACTTCTCCAACTACTTGGTGCAGAAGCTGAGCGCCTGAACTGACCCAAAGAATGAACTGCCTGCGCCTCCCCCGGACAAGGTCGAGTCAGGTACGGGCGCGCCGCTCAAGCCAATCCGGATCAGTCGTCCTTCTCGCCCCGGTCATCGTCCTTGTCGTGAGCACCGTCATCCTTGTCGTCAGTGTCCGGGTCGCTGTGCTCGTCCCGTTCATCCGCGGAAGCCGTGGCATCGTCGGACTCCGCCTGGCTGTCCTGCATGACCTCCCCTTCGGTCAGCTGCGCGGGATGTTGCGCAGGTTGGACCGGGCCATCTTCACCACCTCGCCGGCACCTCCGTTGAGCACGGTGCGGCTCATGGCCGTGGCGAAGCCATAGACCTGGTCCAGGGTGATCTCCGGCGGGATGGACAGCGCATTCGGATCGGTGACCACCTCCACCAGGACGGGGCCGGGGTGGTCCAGCGCCTCGCGGTAGGCCTTCTCCAGGTCCTTGCCGTCCTCGACCCTGATCCCCTTGATCCCGACAGCATTGGCCACGGCCGCATAGTTCGCGTCGGGCACGTCGGTTCCGGAGCTGGGCAGCCCGTTGACCAGCATCTCCAGCTTCACCATGCCCAGCGTCGAGTTGTTGAAGCAGACCACCTTCACCGGCAGCTGGTATGCGGCGATGGTGAGCAGTTCACCCAGCAGCATCGACAGTCCGCCGTCGCCACTGACGCTGATCACCTGGCGCTCCGGGTAGGCGAACTGGGCGCCGATGGCGTGCGGCAGCGCATTGGCCATGGAGCCGTGCAGGAAGGACCCGATCAGCCGCCGACGGCCATTGGGCGTCACGTAGCGCGCGGTCCAGACATTGCACATGCCGGTGTCGGCGGTGAAGACGGCATCGTCACTGGCCATGTCGTCCAGCACCGCCATGGCGTACTCCGGGTGGATGGGCGTCAGCTTCCTGGCATTGCGGGTGTAGGCATTGGTGCCCTTGTCCACGATCCTGTGGTGCTTCTTGAGCATCTCCTTGAGGAACTTGTCCTTGCGCTTGTTCTTCACCAGAGGCATCAAGGCCCTCAGCGTGGGCAACACGTCACCGTGCACCGCGACATCCACGTCGGTGCGACGGCCCAGATGCTCGGCGCGCCGGTCCACCTGCGCGGTGCGCACGTCGGGCAGGAACTGGTCATAGGGGAAGTC
The DNA here is from genome assembly GCF_003752415.1 of Luteococcus japonicus. Taxonomy (NCBI): domain Bacteria; kingdom Bacillati; phylum Actinomycetota; class Actinomycetes; order Propionibacteriales; family Propionibacteriaceae; genus Luteococcus; species Luteococcus japonicus. Next base: position 1,739,942 of record NZ_RKHG01000001.1, read on the forward strand.
CGTGCCGAGCAGCACCAGCAGGTCCGCGCCCTCCATGCCGTCGGCCGCCGCGCCATAGCCCAGCAGGCCGGTCATCCCGACGTCGTAGGGATTGTCGTACTGGATGAAGTCCTTGCCACGCAGGGAATGGCCGACGGGGGCATTGATCCTGCCGGCCAGATCCACCACCTCGTCGTGGGCGCCCTGGACGCCGGCTCCCGCGAAGATCGCGACCTTCTCCGCCGCATTGATGGCGTCGGCCAGCTGCTGCACCGCGGCCGAGGAGGGGTGGAGTTCTCCGCGCTCGACAGGCGTGTGCAGCGGCGCGTCGTCCGTGGCTTCCTGATCCGTCACATCAGCGGGGATGGTGACCACCGCGACGCCCTGCAGCGTGACGGCGTGCTGGATGGCCGCCTGCACCACCCTCGGGGACTGCTGCGGGGTGCTGACCATCTCGCAGTAGACGCTGCACTCGGTGAACAGCCGGTCCGGGTGGGTCTCCTGGAAGTAGCCCTGACCGATTTGCGAGCTGGGGATGTGGGAGGCGATCGCCAAGACCGGGGCACCGGAGCGGTTTGCGTCGTAGAGACCATTGATCAGGTGCAGGTTGCCCGGCCCGCAGGACCCCGCGCACACCGCCAATTCACCAGTCAGCTGGGCATCCGCGGCTGCAGCGAAGGCGGCAGCCTCCTCGTGCCGGACGTGGACCCAGTCGATGCCGCCCTTGCCCGAACCGCCGGTGCGGCGCACGGCGTCGACGATCGGATTCAGGGAATCGCCCACGATGCCGTAGACCCGCCGGACTCCGGCGGCCTGGAGTTGAGCGACGATCTGGTCAGCGAGCTTCATGGAGGGTGCCTTCCGTACCTGACGGGGACTCTTGGCGCCCCCACCTACGTCGCCACGATACGTCGCCGAATTTCACCATCTCGAGTCTTTCGGCCAGCGGCGAACGTGGAGCCCGGCCACTCGTGGAAACCGAGCTCGACGCGACATCCGGTCCCTAGTGCGGGTCATCGCCCCGGCGACTTCGGTCCCCGACGCCTTCGGTGTCCCTACTGCTTCTGGACCTGGGGCGGTTTCCCGCCGGAGCAGCCGCCGATTGCCAACCACAATCCCCGGTTCGCGCCCGCCATCCACCCCACCCTGGAGGTGGGCACCCGCGCCCTGCTGTCCGCCACCCTCGCCTGTCTTGATGGTGCGCGATGACTGCTACTGCCGCCGGTGGGGTGCTGTTGGCGGCCGGCAAGGTGGCGCTTCCGCTGATGCTGGTCGGCCGTGCCGTGTCCATGTGGTCCATCGGCACCTTCGGCTGATCCAGCATGGCGGCACTGTTCGGAGACTTCCTGGCCACCAATCTTGGCTGGCACTACATCTTCTGGACCTCGATCATCGCGTCGGCGCTGTCCTTCGTGATGATCTGGGGCACCTCGGAGAGCAAGGCGGAGCAGACCGCGACCACCCGCTTCGACATCGTCGGCCTGTTGGTCTTCATGATCACGGGTGCGCTGCTGTCCAACTTCGCCGTCAACATGACCATCGGCATGCTCATCGTCAGCCAGCAGATGCTGCAACTGGCCCGTCCGGAGCGCTTCGACGCCTGGCACGCGGGGCTGCTGACGCTGGGCTTCGCGATTGCCGTGATCAGCTGCATCCGGATTGGCGAGAAGTTGCTGCAGCGCTTCGGCCCGCAAGCCGATGATGTGGGGCGCGATGATCCTGGGCCTCTGCGCCCTGCTGCTGATGCAGACGCAGGTGCTGGTGGGCACCTATGTGGTGCTGGCCGTGATCGCCTATGTGCTGTTCGGCCTGGGGCTGGCCTTCTACGCGATGCCCTCCACGGACGCGGCCCTGTCCAACCTGCCACCCGCTCAGTCCGGCGCCGGTGCCGGCATCTACAAGATGGCCTCGAGCCTGGGCGCAGCGATCGCGGTGCTGCCCGAAGAGGCGCTGCTCGGCGGCCGTGCCGGGGTGACTACCGGCGTCGGGACCGGCGTCGGTTCAGGATCCTGGCAGCCGGCCAGTGACACGAGCATCCCCACGCCGCAGACGATGGCGCAGGTTCTGGTGAACGAACTCATCGTGCTCCCTCCCGCGACGTGCCCCGCATGCCGATGACCTCATCCCAGCACAAGACCATTCCGCTGACGCCCATCCATGCCCAAGGAACCTCATCCGCATCCACGGGGCCCAATCCGCACGGTCGACCATGCGGATGAGGCCCCCACGGTGCGGATCGCGAGAGCTGCCGAGGCCCTGTCGCGCGGCCGGTCAGCTGGTCCAGGCGCGCCAGAGGCTGGCGTACTGGCCCTCGAGGGCCATCAGCTCGTCGTGGCTGCCCAGCTCCGCAATCCGACCGTCGATCACCACCGCGATCCGGTCAGCGTCGTGGGCGGTGTGCAGCCGGTGAGCGATGGCCACCACGGTGCGGCCGTCGAGCAGGCTCGCCATGGAGCCCTCCAGGTGCCGTGCCGTCTTGGGGTCGATGAGGCTGGTCGCCTCGTCCAGCACCAGGGTGTGCGGATCGGCCACCACCAGCCGGGCCAGGGCGACCTGTTGTGCCTGCGCCGGGGTGAGCACCTGCTTGCCGGAACCCACCAGGGTGTCCAGCCCTTCGGGCATCCGCTCCACCCATTCGACGGCGTCGACGGCGCGCAGCGCGTCCCAGACCTGCTCGTCGGTGGCCGTGTCCTCCCTGGCCAGGACGATGTTGTCCCGCAGCGAACCGACGAAGACGTGGTGCTCCTGGGTGACCAGGGCCACCTGGGTGCGCAGCTCGGCAAGAGGCAGCTCCATCACGTCGACACCGCCGACGCTCACCTTCCCCTCACGCGGTGCATTGATGCCACTCAGCAGCCGCGCCAAGGTCGACTTCCCGGAACCGGACGGCCCGACGATGGCCAGCCGCTCGCCGGGACGCAGGTCCAGGTTGACCCCGTGCAGCACGTCGTGCCCCTCGCGGTAGGCGAAGCGCAGGTCCTTGGCCAACAGGTGGTCACCGACGGGCTGCTCACCGGTCGCCTCGCGGTCCTGTGGTACCGCCGCGATGCCCAGCAGGCGGGTGGTGGAGGCCATGCCCACCTGCAGCCGGTCCAGCGTCTGGATCAGCCGGTCCATCGGCTCGATCAGCTGCTGCACGTAGATGGCGGCCGCGGTGATCTGGCCGAGGCTGACCAGGCCGTGGGAGTGACCCCAGGCCCCCAGCAGCACGATGAAGACCAGCGGCCCCTGGTAGGCGTAGTCGACGGTGAGGAACATCTGGTTGCGCAGCGTCATCGTGTAGCGCTCCGCCTGGGCGGAGACCTCCACGTCCTCGTCGGTGCGCCCGGTGCGGTGGTCCTGCAGCCGCAGGGCCTCGACGGTCCGGGCGCCCTCCACCGTCTCGGTGAGGCCGGTGTTGATCTGCGAGTAGGTGCCGCCCTCGGTGATGTAGCCCATCGGGGCCTTGCGCAGGTAGCCGCGCGCAACGATGCCCAGCAGGAGCATGGAGGCAACGCTGGGCAGCGCCAGCAGCCATGAGTTGAGGAACATCGCCACCATGGTCAGCACGGTCATCACCGACGCGATCACCAACTGCGGCAGCGCCCAGCGAACCGCCCCGGACATCGTGGACACGTCACGCGTCACGCGGGTGACCAGATCACCGCTGGAGGCGCGTTCCACAGTCGACAGGGGAAGGCGAAGCACGAAACGCACCACGTACTCGCGTGCCTCGGCCAGCATGTCCTGGCCGAAGACGGCGCTGATCCGTCGCGCGCCGAAGGTCAGCAGCGTCTGCACCAGCACGACACCGACCACCATCAGGGCGATCCCGTCCAACTCCTCGGCCAGACTTGCACCGCCGGCTGTGGCGCGGTCCACCAGCCCACCGAGCAGCCGCGGGACCAGCAGGCCGGCGACGGCCGCGAGCGCATTGAAGGCCACCAGCCCGACGGCCACGGCTCGACGCTTGCCGAGCATTGCGCGGATGAAGGCGACGACGTCCGAGTCAGGGGCGACGGGCAGGCCACGCTCCGGGGAGCGGGAGGCCTGGTAGAAGTCCCGGGCGCGTGCGGCCCGCAGGTCACGGCGGTGCCGCCAGCCGCGCAGCCGCAGGGCAAGCGGCACGCTGGTGTCCACCCGCAGCACGTCGGGGATGTCGGGGTTGGGCGCGCCATGCTCCCGCCAGGTGCTCGCCGAGCTGGCGAGCAGGTCCTCGGTGCTCATCGGGTGCCTCCTTCCTGGGATGCCTCGTCCTCCATGCCGCGCGCGACGACTGCGCGGTAGTCAGCACTGCTTGTCAACAGCTGGGCGTGGCTGCCCCGCACTGTGGCCCTGCCCTCCACCAGCAGCACCACGTCATCCGCGTGGTGCAGGAGCAGCGGCGAGACGGTGGCGACGATCGTCGTGTGTCCGCGGCGGTGCTGCGCCAAGCGCTCCGCGATCCGCGCCTCGGTGTGCGCATCGACCGCGGAGGTGGGTTCCACCAGCACCAGCACCTCCGGGTCCGCGAGCAGTGCGCGGGCCAGCACCAGACGCTGCCGCTGACCGCCGGACAGGCCGCGTCCGCGCTCGTCGAGCACGCCCTGCCATCCCCCGGGAAGCGCGTCGTAGACATCCTCCGCATTGGCGGTGCGCAGCGCCCGCTCCGCCTGCTGGCGCGTGGCGCGGCCATGGGGATCCACCAACTGCTGCAGGCTTCCGGCAAAGACCTGGGCCCCGGTGTCGGCCACCAGCACCCGGGAGCGCAGCTCGTCGAGCCGCACCTGGGAGAGGTCGACGTCGCCGAAGCTGACGCCCCAGTGCTCGCTGGCTCGCTTCTCGTCGGCGGCCACCAGCGCGGCGCGCTCCGCCTCGCGTTCGGCCCGCGCCTTCTTGGCGGCCTTGCCCTTGAGCCCCTCGTCGATGGACAGCGGCACCGGGTCGGTCTGGCTGGGCAGGTAGCGCCCGATCCGGTCAGCCAGGGCCGCCGAATCGTCAGGCACGGCGCTGACCACGACGGTCATCCGCCCCGGGTGGGCGACGAAGCCCGTCTGTTCGTCGGTGATCACGGCGTCGGCCGGCAGCGGCTGCGCCTCGGCAGGGTCCTGCCACGGCGGCTGCTGGGCCATCACGGCGATGGTCTTGCGCGCGGCCACCAGGCCCTGCACCCACTTCTGCACGAACTCGAAGAAGGTGCTGATGGGCCAGACCATGAAGATGGCGTAGCCGAAGAAGCTGACCAACTGCCCGATACTCAGCTGCCCGGCGAGCATCTCCCGGGTGCCCAGCCAGGTGAGCACCACCAGCAGCAGCCCGGAGAGCAGCACGCTGAGGGCGTCGACGGAGGCCTGCCAGGTGCCGGCGCGTACGCCGGCGCGGCGGACCCGCTGCGACTGGGTGGCGTAGTTGTCCCCGAAGGTCTGCTCGCCGCCGATGCCGCGCAGGATCCGCAGGCCCGCGACGATGTCGGTGGCCATGCCGGTCAGTTCGCTGGAGCGGCTGCGCTCGGAGGCCTGGGCGCGCTGCAGCGGCTTGAGCAAGGGCGATGCGGCGCCCACCAGCAGGGGGGCGGCGATCAGCGTGACCAGCCCGAGCTTGGTGGACTCACCCAGCACCAGGATGGCGACGAAGATGAAGGCGGCCAGCGCGGCGATGGCGCGGCCCACCACCTCGAAGACCATGCCGAAGGTCTCAGCGTCGCCACCGGCGATGGACAGCATCTCCCCGGACGGCGTGCGACGGGTGGCGACGTGACCCAGCTGGGTGCCCTTGCGCAGCACCAGCTTCATGGTCCGGTACATCATCACCAGGAATCCGGTGACGGCGCTGGTGTGCATCAGGGTGCCGCCCACCACGCCGATGGTGATGCTCAGCATCATCAGGCCCGCCCACGGAAGAGTCGCGACCACGCTGCCCTTGCTCACGCCCTCGTCGATGGCGCGGCCCAGCAGCCACGGGTTCACCGCACTGGGCAGGAACCACAGACCGCCGACGAAGGCGCTGGCCAGCACGAGGTCCAGCTGTTGGCGCAGCATCCAGCGCAGGAAACGCGCGGGGCTCCGGGTGTCGGGCTCGTCGGCGGACGCGACGCTGTCCGCGGCGGCCTGGCCAGTGCTGGTCAGGGCGTCACGGGTGCGTTGGCTGAAGGCCTGGGTGGCCGGAGGAAAGGTCTGCATGGCAGGAATGACACTAGGGGCTGCCGCTGACAGTTTCACCCGAATTTTTGGACCCCGCAAACACGGATCAGGTGGGGATGCTCCCGGATTCGACATCGCACTCGTCACCGATCTGCACAGGCGCAATGTGCCCCTGCTCGCGGAGCTTGAGCAGCTCGGGCAGCACCCTGTCCCGGACATCCCACGGAGAGAGCGTGTTGAGGTAGATCTTCGTGTCACCCTCGAAGCCGGCCAGCGTGGAGATGCGCCACTTGAGCACGATCCGCCATGGGATCGTCTCCTCTCCCACCGACCCGACGCCGTCCTCCAGTGCCGGAGGCCGGTGGTGCCACTCCTCATTGCAGGACAGCTTGCGGCCGCCGGCCGCGTGGATGGCGTGCAGGATGTCGGCCATGCCGTCGCGCTCCTCGTCGGACAGCAGCCAGGGCTCCCGCCGCGGGGACAGCGAGTAGATCTCCACCGACGGATAGCGGTGTCCGAAGCCGGCGAAGGCGACGGCGTGGTCATTGGCGGCCAGCATCAGGCCGTGCCGCAGGGCCATGTCCAGGCCGAACTCGTTGAAGGCGTTGGGATTGCGGGCGAGAGCCCGGGCGGAGGACGCGACGTGCTCCCCCACCTCGTCGATCGCGACGACCTGCCGATGCAGGTGCTCGAAGGACGCCCCGGCCGGCTTGAGCCAGTTCTGGAAGACCGAGACATAGCGCGCCGCGCGATTGGCCGCATAGAGGTCCGCCATGGCCTGCACCGTGAAGGCGACGTAGGCGCGATGTTCGTCGACGGACAGCCGCCCCGATGAGGCCAGGTCACTGCTCTGCGTCGCGCCCTCGACGTGGTGTCTGCGGGGAATGACCAGTTCGTGAGTGGTGCCGAACCAGCCCAGGGCAGCCTGCCGCAGGTCGTCGACGGAGGGCACTGCGCCTCCGGTGAAGCGGGAGCGCAGCATCCAGACCCGACGCAGGTGCTCACGCCCCGCCTCCTCGGACAGGTACTGCTCGACGCGTTCGACCACCTCCTTGCCCGGCTCCACCCCGTGGTTGAGCCGCCAGTAGTCCAGGGAGCAGATCTCGAAGAGGTTCGGGACACGACGGAAGCAGGCCTGCGTGGCGTCGAGCTCGTCGGCCGACAGCCCCGTCAGGGTCCGCCACCCCCGTCCCTCTCGCACCAGGCGGGCGCGCTCGGGCGGATTGTCCAGGTGGTGCCCCGGGCAGAAGGCGCAGCCGGGAACACCACCATCCGGCGGCAGTGGCGTGGGCTCGTCGAGGCTCGCCGGCAAGGGACGCTTGCCACGCCCCGGCATGGTCCAGACCTGCGTCCCCGTGAAGGGATTGCGCTGCTTCACGGTGCCGTCGGGAAGCCGCTGCAGGAGCTCGTCGTGTGCACTCACCCAGACAGACTATTCAGCCACGGTGCTCACACCCGGAGCACAGTGCCGCCCATCGGCGCGGAAGGCCCGTGATCGACACGGATCATGAAGGTGAACCCCACGTTGCGCAACAATGAACGGCGGCCGACAAATCATCCACGAATTCCCACGAGAAGATCCACGGTCATCATTTCCAGAATTACGCATGTCACATGATTGCGTGACACACGAATACGTCTCACAGTGAAGACAAATGGTCACTCAATGACCCCCGCACATGGCAACATCTGGTTCAGGAGATCGCCAGCTTGATCGCGCCGCCACACGGACTACTCAACATGGTCTTTTCATTGTGGAACAGGGATCGCGGAGACCTTATTCCAAGGTTCAAGCAGAATTCCGCGAGAAGTTGAGTACGGGTACTCAGCTTCCATGAGTAGACCCACACACGTGATTTGGGTATTTCGCACCCCCGCTGGAGACTTTCCCCCATTGTCAATGCTGACAGTCTTGGGATGCGCCGCACAGACGACCATTCCCACGGGAACCCACATGGCCATCACCGCGTCGCAGGGAAAGTTCACCCGCTCATCCCGCACCTGAAAGTTGCAGCGAAAGACATGACACTCCAGACCAGTTCCGTCACCCCGGCCCAGGCCTGCGTCGCGCTTGCATCCGTCTTCCAGCACCCCCTCCTCGAGGACCAGGCCCCGGCCACCACCGCCGAACAGCGCCACCTCCAGGCCAGCCTGATCCGTCAGGCAGACCAGGCCTGCATGAGCTGCCCGCTGCTGGAACGATGCTTGTACAGCGCCGTCGTCGAACACGATGTGGCAGGGCACGTCGCCGGGACCTCCCCGGCACAGCGCCAGGCCATTCGAGCCCGCCTCGGGATCCGCGTGAAGCCCGAGGACCTCGACTCCTTCGCCGGCGTCGTGGCGCCCAATCGCCAGATCGACCCGCACGAGGTCGTCAGGATGCGGGCCGCGAACCCGCACGACTCGCTCGAGAGCATTGCCCAGCGCCTGGGCTGCAGCCTCTCGACGGTCAAGAGGCACCTGCGCCGGGCGCGCAACAATCCCCTCCCCAGCCGTCCCTTGCACAGCGTGCGGCCCAGCATGGAGCAGGTCCTGCAGGCCGCACGCGAGGTGCTCCGACGCCCCGGAAGCCGACGTCGAGCCGCGTGAGCCGAGCTTCCCAGACAGCGTCGACAAGCACGGGAGCCGCAGCATCCACGCTGCGGCCACCCGTGCTTAACCATCTGGTCACCAGTGGCTGGCATCCTCGTCACATGAGCTGGCAACCACACATGGTGGCCCTGGACATCGACGGGACGCTCGTCGACCACGAGGGACATCTGCCCGATCCCATCCGCGAGGCCGTCGACCGCATCAAGGCCGCCGGCATTCCCGTCGTGCTGGCCACCGGCCGCGCCTGGGCGGACACCGAACCCATCTTCGAAGCACTCGACCTGCCTCCAGGCCCGGCCGTCACCTCAAATGGCGCCGTCGTGATCGACTTCCCGCCCTACCGGCTGCGCAAGCAGGTCACCTTTGACCCGGGCCCCGCAATCCAGAAGGTGCTTGCCAAGCATCCCCACATGCGGGTGGCCGTCGAGGATCCGCGCGGGGGATACCGCCTCAACGAGCTCTTCCCCGACGGGGACCTCACCGGCGAGATGCGGCTGCAGACCGTCGAGGAGCTGTGCGCCGAACCCGTCACCCGCGTGATCATCCGCGACCCCAACTCCTCCAGCGAGGACTTCAAGAAGATCGCCCGCGGCCTGGGCATGCGGGGCGTGAGCTACTTCATCGGCTGGTCCGCATGGCTGGACATCGCGCCCGTCGGGGTCAACAAGGCAACCGGTCTCAAGGAGGTCTGCGCGGAGTTCGGCGTCAAGCGCAAGCACGTCCTGGCCCTGGGCGACGGCCGCAATGACACGCACATGCTCAAGTGGGCCGGCCGCGGCGTGGCCCTCGGCGACGCCCCCGACGAGGTCAAGGAGTGCGCGGACCACGTCACCGGCAGGTTCGCCGACGGCGGCACCGGGGAGGAACTGTCCCGCTGGTTCTGACCCTCGACGGGGCCGTGACCGTGGGAGGACGTGCACGGCGACTGGGACGGACCGTGCCAGGGGAGCATGAGGCGGGAAACCTGGTCGAGGCCGATGCTGACGAAGGTGTCGTCGGCCAGGCTTCCCACGGCCACCACCTCCTCGCCCTTCAACTGGCCCAGCCGCGACGGCACGCTGGCGCTCGTTGCACCAGATGCGTTGGCCGTCGTCGTACATGCGGGAGCAGCGGGGCACCCGACGCACCTTCCCGTCGGCCAGATTGATGAAGGCCGTCGGGCCTGCCCCCCACGGCGCCAGCATCGAGTCCGCCTGCCGGAACCGCACCTTCTGCAGGGCAAGGCCGTCGGGCGGTGACAGGTCCGGCCGGTACACGAAGCGGTTTTGGCTGAAGAAGCCCAGGTGGAGGGCCTGCTGGGCCAGGCCACCCGCCACACCGGCGTGAGCGACGAGGAATAACCGCTGACCACCAGGCGGGGCGCGGGCTGGCGCTGTTCCACCAGCACGAGGCGATCCTGGCGGACCGTCAGCATGGCGAGCCACGCGTCGACGTCGCGCTGGGCGAGGATCTTGCCGGTGGCCGGGTCCAGCAGTTGCAGCCGCCACGGGGTGGGCAGGCCGGTGCGGTCGTCGCTGGCCAGCGAGGAGGCGCAGGCCAGCCTGTCGCCCAAGAGCTGGGTGGCGCACAACCCGAAGGGCATCTCACGGTGCCAGAGCTGCGGCCGGTGCCGGCGTCGCGGCCGTGGACCCGCACCTTGGCATCCGGAACCCGTGGCTTGGCGGCGATCCCCGTCTGGCCGGTCATCACCACCCAGACGCCCTTGGCTTGTGGGGTCGCGGCGCCATCGGCGGACCCATCCGGGGAGAACAACAATCGTGGGGCGTCGAGCTCCGGGCGCAAGACCTTGGCCCGCACGGACCAGCGGTACTCGGCGATCTCCTGTGCCGGTGGTGCGGGCGCCATGGCCGAGGAGGGCAGGGGCGAGGGCAGATAGGGCCGCGGCGTGTTCACGGGACCGCCCAGTGTCGGGGCATTGGAGGGCACCCAAGGTCCGGCACATCCTCCGGTTCGGGAGCCTGGGGGCGCACCAGCCAGCCCACCATCAGCGAGGCCGTGAGGGCCACTGCGGCCATCCAGGCGGCCATCCGCAGCGGAGCGGGGCGCCTTCGACGAGGCGGTTCCGACGGGGAACTCGGCAAATCGGACCGGGGCGCTTGTCCCCACTCCAGGATCCACGCGGGGCTCGACGCCCGGGTCAACTGCCCCGGTCCACTTCCCCGAGTTGGATCCAGAAGAGCCCTCCGCCCCAGACGCAATCGAGCCCGGTTCGCCCAGCGGCCGCAACCCGTGGGGACGGGTGAAGCTGGAGGGTTCGCCGGGCTCGTGCTGGCTCACAGGGCCATCAGGCCTTCGGGGTCATCTTCTCCATGCCGCCCATGTAGGGGCGAAGGGCCGGCGGGACGTACACCGAGCCATCGGCCTGCTGGTGGTTCTCCAGCAGCATGATGATCATCCGGGTCATCGCGCACAGGGTGCCGTTCAGCGTGGCCAGCGGGCTGACCTCGCCGTCCTTGCGCTGGCGGATGTTGAGACGACGGGCCTGGAACTCGGTGCAGTTGGAGGTGGAGGTGATCTCGCGGTACCGGTCCTGAGTCGGCAACCACGCGTAGCAGTCGTACTTGCGGGCGGCGCTCAGACCCAGGTCACCGGAGGCGACGTCGAGCACCTGGAAGGGCAGCTCGAGGGCCGTGATGAACTCCTTCTCAAAGCCCAGCAGCTTCTGGTGCTCCGCCTCGGCATCGGCCGGGTCGCAGTAGACGAACATCTCCCACTTGTCGAACCAGTGCACACGGAAGATGCCGCGGGTGTCCTTGCCATAGCTGCCGGCCTCACGACGGAAGGCGGGGCTGTAGCCGGCATAGTGCAGCGGCAGTTTGTCGGCGTCGATGATCTCGTCGGAGTGGTAGGCGGCCAGCGGGACCTCGGCGGTGCCGACCAGGTACAGGTCGTCGGCCTCCAGTCGGTAGACGTCGGCGGCGGCCTGGCCCAGGAAGCCGGTGCCCTCCATGGCCGACGGCTTGACCAGCGACGGCGGGATCATCGGGGTGAAGCCCCATTCCAGGGCCTTGGCCATGGCGAACTGGCTCAGCGCGAACTCCAGCTGCGCGCCGACGCCGGTGAGGAAGTAGAAGCGGCTGCCGGAGACCTTGGCGCCGCGCTCCATGTCGAGGGCGCCGAGCATCTCGCCCAGCTCCAGGTGGTCGCGGGGCTCGAATCCCTCCGCGGCGAAGTCACGCGGGGTGCCGATGGTCTCGACGATGGTGCCCTCGTCCTCACCGCCGGTGGGGACGCCGTCGATGACGAGGTTGCCGAGCTGCTTCATCAGCTCCTCGAACTTGACGCCGGCCTCATCCGCCGCGGCCTGGGCGGCCTTCACGTTGGCGGACAGCTCCTTGGTGCGGGCCAGAAGCTGCTGCTTCTCCTCGCCCTGGGCCTTTGCCACCTGCTTGCCGAGGTCCTTCTGCTCGGCACGCATGGTCTCGAAGGCCTGGATGTTGCCGCGACGGGCCTCGTCGGCGGCCAGCAGCTCGTCGACGACCTCACCAGAACCGCCGCGCGCAATCTCGCTGCGTCGGATGCGGTCAGGGTCGGTGCGCAGGAGCTTCGGATCGATCATGGGCACAGCCTACCCACCGTCGGCCCGCGAGGGCTCGCGGGTTCTGGGCCTCCGGACAGCGTGGCAGAATCGGCCCATGCCCAGCCCTCGGAGGATCGCGATCCGCGTGCGTCGCCACTTCGCGCCGCACGTGCTGGGCGCGGCACTGGCGCTCTTCGTGCTGTGGACCTGGCTGGCCCTGGGCACCAGCCTGCTGCAGCCGCTGGATGACCTGTCCCGCACGCACTACCTGGCAGCGGGTTCGGGCGCCGCGCAGATCTGGTCCGCCATCGCCGTCGTGACGCTGCCGGGCGTGCTGGCGACGGTCCTGGTCATTGTCGCCGGCTGGGCGTGGCGACGCCGGCTGCGCAACCTGACTGCGGCCCTGGTGCTGTCCGTGCTCTTCTCCTGGGGCGGCAACTTCCTGCTCAAGCACCTGTTCACCCGGCCACGGCCCAGTTCCCCGCTGGCCGACGTGATCACCCACTCCGGCTGGTCCTACCCCAGCGGCCACATGACGATGGCCACCACCGCGGCCCTGATGGTGATCGCCACCACGACCACCACCCGCCAGCCCTCAGACGTGCGTTACCTGGCGCGGGTGCTGGGTGGGCTTGGCGTCGCGCTGGTGGCCTGCGACCGCTTCGTGATGAATGCCCACTGGCCCACCGACATCGTGGCCGGCTTCCTGATGGGCCTGGTCTGCGCCAGCCTGGCGAGCATCGTGGCGCGGGTGCACATGCTGCCCATCCCCCGTCGACGGATCGACCAGCCGCAGCCCCGCACCTGCGCGATCGTGTGGAACCCGTCGAAGGTGATCGACCGCGCGAGTTTCCGCCGCACGGTGGAGTACGAGTTGGAGCACGGGGGCTGGGAGGACCCGCTGTGGATGCAGACCCGTCCCGATGACCCGGGCTACTCCATGACCCGCACCGCCATCGAGCGCGGAGTGGACCTGGTGCTGGTGGCCGGCGGCGACGGGACCGTGCGCATCGTGTGCTCCGAGCTGGCCGGCAGCGGCATCCCGCTGGGGATCATCCCCGCCGGCACCGGCAACCTGCTGGCCCGTAACCTGGACATCCCCCTGGACGAGGTGGCCGCCGCCCGTGTCGCATTCGGCGGCATCGCGAAGCCCATCGACCTGGTGAAGGTCACCATTGACGGCGACGACTCCACCGCGGAGCACTTCGCGGTGATGGCCGGCATCGGGATCGATGCCCGGATCATGGAGAACACCCGGCCGGAGCTGAAGAAGACCGTCGGGTCCGCCGCCTACTTCCTGGCCGCCGCGCAGGAGATCAATGCCGAACCGATGGACCTCACCTTCCAGGTGGACGGCCAGCCGCCCGAGCGTCGACGGGCGATGATGGCGGTCGTCGGCAATGTGGGCATCCTGCAGGGCGGGCTCCAGCTGATCCCCCGCGCGTCGGCCACCGACGGACTGCTGGACCTGTCCATCGCCTCCCCCCGCAACCACATCGACTGGGCCGCGATGGCCACCCGGGTGATGGCGCTGCGCAGCGAGCGGGTGAACCGGGTGGACCAGATCCAGGCCCAGCGGGTGCGGATCAGCGTCGCCGAGGAGATGCCCTATGAACTCGACGGGGACACTGCCGGGCGCGCCACGGTCTTCGAGGCCGAGGTGGTTCCCCAGGCGCTGCTCCTGATGCAGCCCTGAGGTCTGGACGGCGCTGACTCAGTCACGCACCCTCGCGCCTTCGGAGGCCGGGCGACCCAACGCCAGTCCGGCCGGAACCATCACCGCGAGACCCACCACAGCCAGCACCACCAGCGCCAAGGACGGCAGCAGCAGCACCCGCGACGGGGCGGCGGCGTGGCCGGCGAGCACCTCGTCGGGCACGATCGCCTGCCCCAGGCCGAGCCCTCGGGAGTAGGTGAAGGCAAGCCGCAGCCGGCCGGTGGTGCCGTCGCCCAGCACGAAGTCCCCCTCGTCCCTGGGGTCGAGCCCCAGCACCCGGGCCTGGCAGTCCTCCAGCGCGATCGCCTGCCCCGTCAACTGGCGGGCCTGACCCCGCTGCACATCCGGGTCGATGGCGCGGTCCACAGGGCCGTCAGCGTACGGTGCCCGCGGTCGGGGCCGTCGACCCCTTCCGGGCGGCGCTTCGCGAGCACCGGTCTGACCTGGTGATCCTGGATGTGCGGATGCCGCCGACCTTCACCGACGAGGGGATCCGGGCCGCCGTCGAGGCCCGCCGCCTGCACCCCGGGCTGCCGGTGCTGGTGCTCTCTGCCTGGGTGGAGCAGTCCTTCGCGACGCAGCTGATGGCCGACGGAGCGCATGGCATCGGGCAACCAGGCCATCGCCGCCCGTCTGGTCGTCACCGACGGGGCGGTGCACGAACACATCCGCAGCATCTTCAACAAGCTGGACCTGCCTCCCGACCACGAGTCCGACCGTCGTGTGGTGTCGGTACTGAGTCATCTCCGGGCGACGGGGGTGGGACGCGGAGGCAAAGCTCTCCCCTGACGAGGGCATCTGCGCAAGAATGAGCCCAAGCGCCACACCGAGGAGGCATCGTGACACCGACGTCCCGACCCGAGATCCCCGCCTCCGAACTTGCCCAGCGCATCGGCGACGCCATCCGCCCCGCCGTGCAGAAGGCCTGGACCAGTGACCGGGTGCAGATGCTGCGCCGGGTCATCCAGGGCGCGCACATGCCGAATGCGTCGGGCCAGAAGCTGCTGACCGCCCATCACGAAGTGGTGGTGGCCAACCGTGCCGAGCGGTCCGCGACGACGACGCTGGTGGTGGAGGCCACCGCCGAGGACGTGCGCGGCTGGTCCATCTCCGTGGACCTGGCCCAGCAGCAGGTCAGCGCAGAAGCGCTGCTGGGCTGCCGTTTGGGGCGCGTCATCCCCGTCGACGAGGGCGCCCAGGTCTACGAATTCCTCTTCGAGCCGCCGTTGGCCAAGAGTGACAACCGCCGCACCCAGCACCGGCTCACCTTCACCGGCGACGCCGAGTGCACCACGACCGGATACTCCCTGAGCCGCCCCGCGCAGTTGCTGACCCTGACCGTGAATTTCGAGGGTGAGCAGCCGAAGAAGGTCTGGCAGACCACCAAGGGCGCGCAGGAGGACGCCGAGACCAAGGTGGTGCAGGAGTTGTCCGTCGCCCCCATGGTGGAGGTGGTGCTGTCCAACCCCGGCCCCGGCCTGCACGCCCTCGAGTGGGAGTGGTGAACCGGGGCCGCGGGTGATGCCAGCGGACCTCAGGAGGCGATGGCGCTCCAGTCCTGGCGCTTGCCACCAGGTCATCGCGCAGCACGCCCGAGGAGGGCTCCGGTACGGGCGCCGGGAGCATGATGGACTCCAGTGCGTCGGCCACCAGGTCCTCTCGCGAGGCCCAGCGACGATAGACCGTCGCCTTCCCCACCCCGGCGCGCGCCGCGATGGCCCCCATCGTGAGGTCCGGATAGCCACCCTCCACGATCAGGTCCAGCGCCGCCTCGATGATCCGCACGTCGCGCGCCACGTCCCGGGCCGGACCCGACGATCCACCCGGCCGCTGGCGTGGTGTGGCCAGTGATGACCTGGACATGCGCCCGACCGTACCCCACGAACCACGGCACGGGTTCGACCACCATCCGACGCACATTGAGGTACTCACGGACACATTGAGGTAGCTGTGGACACCTCAATGTGTCCGTGTGTGCCTCAATGTGCTGCCGGCAGGTTGCCCGTCAGCCGGGCGCGCTCGACGAGCAGGGCCAACTGGACCCGGGAGTCGGCGCCGGTCTTGTCGAAGATCCGGTTGAGGTAGGTCTTCACCGTCGCCAGGGACAGGAAGAGCCCCTCCGCGATCTCCGCATTCGCCAGCCCGTCGGCGACGCCGAGCGCCACCTGCAGCTCCCGTTCGCTGAGCTCGGCCAGCACCGAGGCCTCGTGCCGGGGCTGGCTGGTGCGGGCGGCCAGCCCCACCACTCGTCGCAGCACTCCCGGGGTGAAGTGCAGTTCCCCGCGGGCGGCGGCGTGCACCGCGTCGACGAGTTCGGCCGGCGGCGCACTCTTCAGCAGGAAGCCCTGTGCGCCGGCGTCCAGGGCGTCGGCGACGAAGTCCTCGGTGTCGAAGGCGGTGAGCATCACGACGGCCGGGGCCTGCGGCAGCGCGCTGATCCGGCCGGCCGCCTCAATGCCATCCATCCCGGGCATCCGGATGTCCATCAGGACGACGTCGGGCCGCAGCGCCTCGACGGCCTGCACCGCGGCCAGGCCGTCGCCGGCCTCACCGACGACGCTGATCCCCTGGTTGCCGTCCAGCACCATCTTCAGGCCGGCGCGCACCAGCATCTCGTCGTCGACGAGCAGCAGCGTCATGGTCACGTCCATGGCACCCATGCTTCCAGTTCGTGCCTCCCGCCGACGACGCCATGCCGCATGCGCCCGCGAGCCAGCCGCAGCCGTTCGTCCAGACCCACCAGTCCGTGCCCGCCGGCCAGGCCGCTGTCCCGCTGGGAGATGTTGTTGCGGACCAGGACCGTCGCCCCGGTCTGGTCCGCGGTGATCGTGACGGTCACGGGCTGGTCCGGAGCGTGCTTGATGCAGTTGGCCAACCCTTCGCGGACGGTCTGACCCAGGGCCGCGGAGCAGCGCGTCGGCAGGCTGTCCAGCCGGGCACGCACCTCCTCGTCGAGGTCCGCATCCACGCGCAGACCCGCAGCCCTGGCTCCGACGAGGATCGCGTCGAGGTCGGCGAGTGTCGTCGGGAGCGCCCGGTCCGAGGTGTCGTCGCGCAGCAGGGTGAGCAGGTCGCGGAGCTCCTCGCTGGCGGTCTGGGCGGTGTTCTGGATCAGTCGCGCCGTGTCCGTGATCCGCTCGGCGGGCAGGTCCGGGCGCACCGACAGTCCTCCGGCATGTAGGGAGATCACGGCCAGCCGATGGCTGAGGGTGTCGTGCATCTCCCGGGCAATGGTGGTGCGTTCCTCGGCCCTCGCCATCGCCACCGTCGCGGCCTGTTCCCGACGCAGGGTCTCCGCCTGCTGCCGGTAGGAGTCCACCAGCACAGACTTCTGACCCCGATACATCCCCCACAGGTTCAGCCCGGCGACCACGCCCAGCATGACGGCGACATCCGGCAGCGCCAGCCGCGAGCCCGGCATCACCAGCATGGACACCAGCCCCGCCGCGATGGCCAGGGCGTCGACGCCCACCAGCCACCGCCGGTCACGCCAGGAGGAGATGGTGACCAGGGCGTGCACCACCGAGGCGAAGGACCATGCCGACAGCGCGCTGCAGGCCACCACCACCAGACCGGCCCCACCCGCAACCCGTCGGCGACGGCTGCGCACCAGGGGAACCAGCAGGCAGGTCAGCTGACCGAGCAGGGTGTCGATGCTGAGCAGGGCGGACTCCCGGGGCGGAATGTTCTCCATGTCCGGGTAGAGGTCGTTCACCGTGAAGAAGAAGAGCCCCGCACCCACGATCCAGAAGAGCAGCACCATCGCCACGGACTCGACGTGATGCGGCCAGCGTCGGGGCGTCGACGGGGGCAGGGCGACGGTGGACATGACCACCAACCTAGGGCTCGTCGGCCCCCGTGGCTGTCGGCCGAAGGTTGACCCACAGACCAACTGCTCGGCTGGACGGTCGTCGTCGCCCGGCTGCCCATGTGCCGCGCGCCCCGAGGCGAGGCTGGATGCCATGACGAAAAGCCCTGGCACCCTGCGCCCTGAACCCCTGCGCTACCACCGCCTCGCCCGTACCTCCCCCGGGCTGGTGGAGGCCACTGACCGCGCTGTGGCTGGCCGTGGTCGCCTACATCGGGCTGGTCGTCACCGCGGTGGTGGTCAGCGTGCTGGTGGGGATGGCACGTCCCGAGTGGGAACGTGCGATGGACCGGGCCATGAACGATCGCCTGGCATGCCGTCAACAACCTGTTCGCCTTCGGGTACCAGACGCTGGGCCTGGTGGACCCGGCTGCGCCGATCACCGCCATCGCCGGACTGACGGACCTGGCGATGAGCCTGGCCATCGTCGGGATGCTGGAGTGGCTGTGGCGCAGCCGTTGGTCGGCTCGATTCCACGCGGTGCGTCCGGCCGTCGAGGCGCCCACTACGGTGAAGGCATGTACGTCCCCAACCACTTCCGCCTGCCCGACGAGTACACCAGTCACCTCCTGACCACCGCCCGGGCCGGCAACCTGGTGACCTGCCATGACGACGGCCCCGACGCCACGCTGGTGCCCTTCTTCCACGACGCCGAGCGCGACGTGCTGGTCACCCACCTGGTGCGGAACAACCCGCAGGCGGTTCGTCCGGTGAATGGCCCGGCGATGGTGGTCCTCGACGAGGCCGACGCCTATGTCTCGCCTCTGTGGTACGCCACCAATGAGAAGCTGCCGAATGTGCCCACCTGGGACTACATCACGGTGCATGTCTGGGGCACGATGCGCGTCGATCCCAGCCCGGCCGCGGCACTGGAGGCCGCCCGTCGGCTCACCGGACAGTTCGAGGGCGGCGACGTGCTGGACATGGTGGGGCAGCAGAAGCTGGAGCGAATGGCGCGTTCCATCGTCGCGGTGGAGGTGTCCGTCGAACGCATCGAGGGCAAGGCGAAGATGAGCCAGAACCGGCACCCCGACGACATCCGCAGCCTGGCCGAGGCCCTGGAGGCCAGCGGTGAAAGCGAGCTGGTGAACTACCTGCGCACCGTCAGCCTCCCGCACGCCGAAGAACGCTACGCCCTGATCTCGGAGCTGCGGGGCGGCAAGGCCGTCGACGTCCGGCTGAGCCCCGCCGACTGACGTCTCCCCCCGGCGATTGCGGGGGCGGGCTGGGCAAACTGAGAGCCCAGAGGGGACCAGGACGGGATTGGAACGTGCCAACCGCGATTCTGGCTCTCAGTTTTGGGACCCACCCCCAGATCAGGCGTTGGCCTCGCACCAGGCCTTGAAGGTCTCCATCGAGCGCTGGGTATTGGTCCGGAAGCCGGTCTGCCCCTGCTCCCCGATGCCTTCCACCATCCCGGGCGGCAGGTGGAAGATGTGCTCCGCGGTCCACTGAGTCCTGCCATCGGGCAGCTCGACGAAGCGGTTGTGCACCACATTGCGCACCGGCCCCAGCAGGTAGACGACGTCGAGGTGCTCCTCGTCGCGGCGCTCCACCTTCTCGATCATCTCCCCGGACCCGGGAACCCCGTCGAAGCGCAGCTCGCTCACCGAACCGGGCCGGCCTCGTTCGCCCTCGACGGCCCGGTAACTCGCCAGGCCGGGCATCCATTCGGCGGCACGGTTCCCGTCGGCCATCAGCTCGACGACCCGCGCGCGAGCCACGGCAATCTCCACCTCACAGGTGTACTGCATGGTCATCAGTCGTCCTTCCCGGTGGCGCGCAGGGTCTCCAACCAGCTGGCCGCCGCCTCGTGGTCGGCGTCGGTGCACCCCGCGGGAACCCGCGGCTTCACCCGGTCCGCGCGGGCATAGGAGCCCAGGAAGACCACCTTCTTGCACACCCGGTGGAGACCCATCAGCGCCTCGGCCATCCGGGAATCCAGCAGGTGCCCCTCAGCGTCGATGCTGAAGCAGTAGTTGCCGAGCGTGGTCTTGGTGGGACGCGACTCGATCCGGCTCAGGTTCACCCCGCGCATCGTGAACTGGTCCAGGATCTCCTGCAACGCACCGGGGTGGTCCTCACGCATGTAGGCCACCAACGTCGTCTTGTCCGCGCCGGTCCGCTCGGTGGGCGGCCCCTGCCTTGCCACCAGCACGAAGCGGGTCACCGCGGCCTCATTGTCCGCAATGCCCGAAGCCAGCGACTCCAGCCCGTACAGATCCCCGGCGACGGCCGCGCAGATGGCGGCATCGTGCCGGGAGCCAGGGTTGGCGACGTCTGCCGCGGCCGCCGCCGTCGAGCCGCCTTCCGTGACGTGGGCGCACGGACAGTTGGCCGCCACCCAGTCCCGGGTCTGGTTGTAGGCGTGCGGGTGGGTGAGGATCTGGCGCACGTCGGCCAACGAGGTTCCTGGCCGCGCATAGAGGCCGAACTGCACCGGCAGCAGCACCTCCCGGATGATCATCAGCCGGTCCCCGGCGGCCAGGTTGTCCAGTGTTGCGGAGACCCCACCCTCTACCGAGTTCTCGATGGGAACCAACGCCGCACTCACCTCACCGGCGCGGACGGCGTCGAGCGCCTGGGCCACAGTGCCGAAGGGGCGCGCCTCGTCGGTGCTGACGCTCAACAGCGCCTGATGGGTGAAGGTTCCGGCTGGGCCGAAGTATCCGAGCATGACCGGGATTCTAGGCCGCGTTGACCCGCCAGGAGATTTTCGACGGATGGCGGGAACCATTCGGCCCCGGGCCACGACAGGTGGGGAGTAGTCGTCCTCCCACTTTCAGGAGCCCAACCCATGTTCACCCTGTCCGCAGTCCCCGTGAAGTTCGTCGCTCTGCTGATCCTGTTCGCCTTCACGACGGTCTTCGAGACCTACCGCGTGGTGCGCGCCACCAACGGCACCCAGCGCACCTCGCACCTGCTGCACCTGGTGATGAGCGTGATCATGCTGCTGATGGTGCCCAAGAGCTGGTGGGTCCCCTTCCGCAATGTGGTTCCGGTTCCCGTCTCGATCTTCCTGATGGTGCTGGGCGTGCTCTGGTTCGGCTACCTGGCGGTGACCGCAAAGCCCGGGCACCGCGCACACCCCACGGGCTGCGCCCTGATGTTCGCCGCGATGGTCTGGCACCTGGCCGCGATGATGGTCAAGATGCACAACATGGCCGGCATACAGCACGGGTCCAACCAGATGGGTGGCATGAACCACGGCTCGATGGGCGGAATGCAGCCGCAGATGGCCTCCGGTGGCCACGGCACCCTGTGGTGGATGGCAGTGCTCGGCCTGCCGCTGATGGCCTACCTTCTCTACGCCTCGGTCCGGGCCCTGGCGGTGGCCTTCCGTCAGCCGGCGGCACGCCTGTCCTCGCTCAGCGACTTCGCGATGAACTTCGGCATGTTTTGGATGAGCACCGGGTTGCTCGTGCCGGTGCTTCCCTTCTTCTCCCACCTGGCCTTCTGAGGCGTCTCGCACACAGGAGGCGATCGAGCGGTGGGGGTCGTGGTGGTGCCCTGGGGCGAGCCCGGGGCGCCACCACGAGCCCCACCGCGTCCGTCGAGCTACTTGAGCAACTTGCTCAGGCGGCGGTCCGCGAGCACCTTGCCGCCGGTCTGGCAGCCCGGGCAGTACTGCAGTGACGAGTCGGCGAAGCTCACCTGGGCGATCGTCGTGCCGCACACCTCACAGGCCTCGCCGGCGCGGCCGTGCACCCGCAGGTGGCTGCGCTTGTCGTCCTTGAGCTCCTTCGCCGCCAGCCCAGAGGCCCGCTCGACGGCTCCGGCCAAGGTGCTGCGCAGCGCCGCGTACAGGGTGGCGCGTTCCTCGTCGTCCAGGCTGGCGACGGGTTTGAAGGGGCTCAGCCGGGCGACGTGCAGGATCTCGTCGGAATAGGCATTGCCGATCCCCGCGATGGTGCGCTGGTCCCGCAACACCCCCTTGATCTGGGCCTTGCCGGCGGCGTCCAGGATCTGGCCGAAGACCTCCCGGGTGAAGGCCTCCGAGAGTGGGTCCGGACCCAGTGTCGCAATGGCCGGTACATCCTGCGGATCCGCGACGACGTGCAGGGCCAGCTTGCGCTGGGTGCCGGCCTCGGTCAGGTCGAAGCCCGCGTCGTCGTCGAGCACCACACGCAGGCTCAATGGGCCCTTGCCCGGCTTCGGGATCCCGGTGGGCGCCACGTCGTGCCACTTCACCCAGCCCGCCCGGGCCAGGTGGAAGCACAGATGGGTGCCCTGCGCGTCGACGTCGAGGAACTTCCCGTGCCGGGAGACCGCGCTGATCTCCAGACCCAGTAGGGATTCCAGGGGCATCTCGAAGGTCTTCAGGGCGCTGAAGGCCGTCAGGTGGATGCGGGCCGCACCACGCCCCACCAGCCTCTCTTCCAGGAAACCGCGCAGGGCCTCCACCTCGGGCAGCTCAGGCATCGTCGTCCTCCCGTGTCTGCTTGGTCTGCAGGGGCTCGGTCTGCAAGGCATGCAGGGCCAGGAGCTCATCGCCGGTCATCGGGGAGGCGGCCCGAGCACCATCCCAGTCGACGGGCGGCAGGTCCAGGGCCTGGTCCACCAGCCCCAGGTAGGCCACACGCTCCACCTCCGTGACGCCCAGGCTGGCCAGGTGGTCCGTGCGCCACTGCACGTCCAGCACCCGC
The DNA here is from genome assembly GCF_003752415.1 of Luteococcus japonicus. Taxonomy (NCBI): domain Bacteria; kingdom Bacillati; phylum Actinomycetota; class Actinomycetes; order Propionibacteriales; family Propionibacteriaceae; genus Luteococcus; species Luteococcus japonicus. The sequence continues at coordinate 1,762,362 of NZ_RKHG01000001.1, forward strand.
GGCTCCATCCCGGCACGCAGTTCGGTGACCAGCCTGACCAGCGCCACCTTGGACGCGTCACGCCCCCACTGCGGGTGGTGGAACATCGACTCCCCGGCGAACAATCCGCCGATCGCGACACCGTAGAGACCCCCCACCAGGCGCCCCAGCTCGTCCCAGACCTCGACGGAGTGCACCAGGCCCTGCGCGTGGAGGTTGGTGTAGACGCCGCGGATCGCTTCGTCGATCCAGCCGTCGGGACGGTCAGGGTCCGAACAACCTGCCAGCACCGCGTCGAAGTCCGCATCGACGGTGGTGGTGTAGCGCCGCGCCATCTTGCGCAAGCTGCGCGGCACCCGCAACGCATCCAGCGGCAGGAGGCCCCGCTGCATGGGTGACCACCAGCCCATCTCCCCCTCGAAGCCCGTCTCGTGCAGGGGCATGGGAAAGACGCCGGAACAGTAGGCCGCGAGCGCCAGCTTCTCGTCGAACTCGTCGGAGAAGGCGATCAGGTCCTGTTCCGGCCATTGGGTCCAGGGACCGAAGACATGGGCCAGCACATCTCCGAGTGTGGCACTCGGGTCCGACAATTTCGCGTCGCGTGCCGCCCGGTCCACGGCGCTCGAGGTGGTGGATCCGCTCGGGTTCTTCACCCCCGAGTGGGTTTGTGGGATCCGAGTGGGTTGCAACACACGCGGACCGCACAAACCCGAGCGTCCTTCGGGCGGCCCCTCGACAAGCTCGGGGAACGTGGAGACCACAGCTCGGGGAACGTGGGGACCGCAGCTCGGGAGTCCCGCGTTGAACGTCACCGCTGGTCGCGGGGCACCCACTCCACCTCGTCGGGGCCGACGTAAACCTGGCGCGGGCGGTAGATGCGGCCCGCGGGGTCCTCGGTGGCCTCCTTCCAGTTGGCGATCCAGCCGGGCATCCGGCCAATCGCGAACATCACCGTGTACATGTTCAGCGGGATCCCGACGGCGCGCAGCAGGATGCCGGAGTAGAAGTCGACGTTGGGGTACAGCTTGCGCTCCACGAAGTAGGGATCGTTGAGGGCGACGTCCTCCAGCTCCAGGGCGATGTCCAGCAGCGGGTCGTGCACGCCCTGGGCCTGGAGCAGCTCGTCGACGGCCGTCTTGAGGATGCGGGAGCGCGGGTCGAAGTTGCGGTAGACCCGGTGCCCGAAGCCCTGCAGCTTGATGCCGGTGGACTTGTCCTTGACCTGCGCCACGTACTCCGCGGTGCTCATCCCGGAACGGTGGATCTGCTGCAGCATCTGCACCGCGGCCATGTTGGCGCCGCCGTGCCGCGGGCCCCAGAGCGCGGCCACGCCTGCGGAGCAGGCCGTGTAGAGGTTGGCCTGGGAGCTGGCCACCATCCGCACCGTCGAGGTGGAGCAGTTCTGCTCGTGGTCGGCGTGCAGCACGAAGAACAGGTTGAGCGCGCGCTGCACCTCGGGCGTCGACTCGTAGTTCCTGTAGGGCAGAGAGAACATCATGTGCAGCAGGTTCTCGACGTACTTCAGGTCGTGCCGGGGGTAGATCAGTGGCTCGCCCTTGTGCGTCTTGTACGAGGCGGCGGCGATGGTGCGCACCTTGCTCATCAGGTGCGCGGTGGCGTGCAGGAAGCTCTCACCGTCGGTGATCCGCGGGCGCGTGTGGGTGCTCATCGCGTTGATCATCGAGTTCATGATGGCCATCGGGTGGCCGCTCTCGTGGAAGGCCTCGAAGTGCTTGCTCATGTCCGGGTGCAGTGCGGAGGACTCGCTGAGCAGCTCCGAGAAGTGGTCACGTTCGGCCTGGGTGGGGAGTTTGCCGAAGATCACCAGCCAGGCGGTCTCGACGAAGGAGGACTTGCCCGCGGCCAGCTGCTCGATCGGAATGCCTCGATAGCGAAGGATGCCTCGCTCTCCGTCGATGAAGCTGATGGCCGACGAGCAGGACCCGGTGTTGCCGTAGCCGTCGTCGAGCGTGATCAGGCCGGTGGTGGCCCGCAGCTTCGAGATGTCCAGGGCGCGCTCGCCCATGGTCCCCGTCACGACGGGCAGTTCGTAGGTCTTCCCGTCGATGGTCAGGGTTGCGGTCTGGCTGGTCATGGCAGGCTCCGTCTCCGTACCGGTGGTGGCACCGTCCCATCGTCCGTCCGCCGACGGATCCTGAGACTGAAGGACCACATCGTGGGCCTCCATTGCGCCGACGGCGAATGGGGACCGTTCAGGGCAGGCACGCCTTCTGACGCCACCACGCAGCGACTACCGTTGGTGGGAGCAGCATCAGGCCCCGTGCACGACCTCTGGAGGAACCATGGCCACCGCGAAGGACATCGGCAAGACAATCCTTGCCCAGGCGCCGAACATCGCCCCGGGGGCCGCCTCCACCGCCCTGCGCAAGGCACTCGACCTGGCCATCGACGGGGTGGGCAAGGTTCCCGGCGCCAAGCAGACCGCCGCCAATGCCCTGCAGCGGACCGGATCCGCCGAACTGGCCGTCAACCAGATCGTCAAGCAGCACGTCGCCATGGCCGGCGCCCAGGGCTTCATCACCAACCTCGGCGGCCTCGCGACGCTAGCCGTCAGCATCCCCGCCAATGTCTCCGGCGTCGCCATCGTGCAGTGCCGGATGGTGGCCGCCGTCGCACACCTGCGCGGCTATGACATCGAGGACCCGCGGGTCCGTTCGGCCATCCTGATGTGCCTGCTGGGTGAGGGCAATGCCCGGGAGGCCGTGCAGCGCCAGGAACTGCCGAGTTCGGCGCTGGCGATTGCCACCGCGCCCGTGCACGACCCGCAGCTGGACAACACCATCAGCGAGAAGGTGCTGGCCAACCTGATGGGACAGGTGGGCGGAAAGCGGGTCACCCTGCTGGCCGGCAAGAAGATCCCCGTCGTCGGCGGTGGCGTGGGTGCCGCGACCGACGGTTGGGCCACCTGGTCCACGGGCGCCTTCGCCAAGGCGCAGTTCATCAACCGTCGACGCTGACCCCTCGACAGCCTCGGGCCCACGGCTTCGTCTGGTCTCAGCTGTCGTAGTAGACGCGCGGAACCCGGGGCGTGATGAGGCAGGTGACCTCGTAGCTGATGGTGCCCATGATCCGGGCCAGGTCATCGGCGGTGATCCGCTCGTCGCCCTGGGCACCCATCAGGACCACCTCGTCCCCCACCTGCACGGTCGGGTCGTCGGGGCCCAGGTCCACCATCGTCTGGTCCATGCAGACCCGGCCGGCGACGGGGTACGCCTTCCCGCCGATCAACATCGTCCCGGCATTGCTGTTGGCGCGGCTGAACCCATCGGCATAACCCACCGGAACGGTCGCGATCCAGCTGGGACGGCTGGGAGCCCAGGTGCGGCCATAGCCCACCGTCTCCCCCGCGTCGACGCGCTTGATGAAGGAGACCCGGCTGACCAGCGACATCACGGGTTCCAGTGGCACGGTACGGGGCGTACTCGCGTCCGGGTAGTAGCCGTAGGCCATGACCCCGGCGCGCACCAGCGTCATCCCGGTCAGGTCGTGACCCAGGATCACCCCCGACGGGGCACCGTGGACCAGCTCGATGGGTCCGCGTTCCGCCTCGATCCCGGCGACGAGCTCCCGGAAGCCCTGCAGCTCGGCGACGGTCCAGTCATGACAGTCGGCCATGTCACTGACCGGCGGATGGGTGAAGATGCCCTCCAGGTGGAGGTTCGGGCTGTCGTCGACCAGACGGACGAGCTCGGCCGCCTCTTCCGGTTCTGCGCCGATGCGTCGCATGCCCGTGTCCACCTTGAGGTGCACCGGTGTCGTGACGCCGGCAGCCTCGGCGGCGGCCTGGGCCTGCCGGATGGTCGTCTCGTCGACGACGGTCAGCGAGAGCTCCATCCGGACGGCCTGGGGCAGCTCCTCGGCGAAGCAGTGGGAGAGCTTGAGGATGGGCAGTGTCACACCGGCCTCGCGCAGCTCGGAGGCCTCCGGGACGGTGGCGACGGCCAGCCGGTCCGCGCAGCCGGAACGCTGCACCATGAGAGCCACGTCCACTGCACCGTGCCCGTAGGCATTCCCCTTGACCGCCAGCAGCACCTGCCGCTCCCCTGCCAGGGAGCGCACGGCGAGCAGGTTGCGCCGCAAGGCGGCCAGGTCGACGGGGGCTTGGGTGGCATACAACACGGCGCAATCCTGCCACCGTGACGAAGCCCAAGGGGGCATTGTCCCAAGCCGCCCCGCCCACTGATGAAATTCAGCCACTCGGCGAAGCCCGGCAGTCACGCGCCTGTCGCCCGCGCCTCCGAATCCAGAACCACACCCTTACGGGTGTAGCTCCGCAGGGTAGTGAATTTATCCCGTTGGACAGTGCCATAATCACCTGAGTGAACTCCTCATCCCCTCTCCGGATTGCGCTGGTCAATGACTACGAGATCGTCCTCGCGGGCATCCGGGAGATGCTGGCCCCCTTCTCCGACGAGGTGGAAGTGGTGGAGGTCGACGCCACTGCGGATGTCGCCAGCGAGGTGGACATCGCGCTCTACGACACCTATGGCCAGAACGAGACGACCCTGACGGCCATCTGCCAGCCGCTGCGCGCGGACCGGGTGGACAAGGTGGTGCTGTTCACCTGGAACCACAGCCAGACCCTTACGGATGCCGCGATCGCCGCAGGAGTCAACGGCCTGCTGAGCAAGAAGATGGGCGCCCACGAGCTGGTCGCCAGCCTCAAGCGGATCGCCGACGGCGAGACCGTGATCACCGCTCACACCTCCACACCCCAGGACGTGACGGCACTGGCTCCGCGCGGGAACCAGTGGCCAGGCCGGGAGGCCGGACTCACGATGCGCGAGTCGGAGATGATCTCCCTGATCACCCAGGGCCTCAGCAATGCCGAGATCGCGGAGCACACCAATCTGAGCCCCAACTCGGTCAAGTCCTACATCCGCGCCGCCTATCGCAAGATCGGTGTGGCGCGACGCTCCCAGGCGGTCGTCTGGGGGATTGCGCACGCGATGGTGCCGGACCGGTCCCGCCAGATCGTCGCCACCCCGAGGAGCAGCACCCCCGTCGAATAATCACGGTCCACGCCGGGTAGAGTCACGCGAACAGGAGGTGTCAGCGTGACGGTGTGTCGTGTCGTGGTGGTCGGTGCAGGGGTCAGCGGACTCGTGGCGGCCCGAGAACTGACCAAGCACCCGGAGCTGGAGGTCATCTGCCTGGAGGGCAGTGATCGCGTCGGGGGGCAGCTGCACACCCTGGAGATCGACGGGGCAGCCGTCGATGTGGGCGCTGAGGCCATCCACCTCGGAGCGCCACATGTCGCCGCCCTGGTGCGTGAGCTGGGCCTGGCCGAACGCGTCGTCGGGGCCGCACGAGGCGCCAGCGTGATGGGGACCCGCAAGGGCCTTCGCCCGCTGCCCGCCGGCGTCGGACCCACCGGCCCCACCAAGATCTGGCCGGTCCTCAAGTCCGGCATCCTCACCCCCCGCGGCCTGCTCCGCGCCGGGCTGGAACCCCTGATGGCCCGACGACGCGTCCCCGAGGACGTCACGGTGGGCAGCTTCACCCAGGGCCGTTTCGGCAAGGAGGTCACCGACACCTTCGTCGACCCCTTGCTGGGCAACCTGCACGGTGGGGACGTGCACCGGCTCTCCCTGCAGGCCACCGCACCGCAGCTCGTGGCCGATGCCAGCAATGGCACCTCGATGCTGCTCAAGAACCTGCACCTGCCCGCCCCGCTGGCGGGTCTGGCCGCACGGGTCCGTCGCACGCCCGCGCTCGGGAGTCCACGGCCCGGTGCCTCACGCGGCGGCTCCGCGCTCCCCATGTTCGCCACCTGGCCCGGCGGCCTGCAGGAGCTGACCGCCGCGCTGGCCGCCGAGGTCGATGTCCGCACCGACGCGCGTGTCACCGGTCTGGAGCGCGAGGGGCAGGGCTGGCGGGTCCTGGTGGAGGGCCAGGAGCCATTGCTGGCCGACCACGTGCTGCTCACCGCGCCCGGTGCCGCCTCCGCTGAGCTGCTGCGGGAGCACTGCCCCCAGGCCGCCGCACTCTACGACCATGTGCCGATGGCCTCGGTGGCCACCGTGGTGCTCGGCTACGAGCCGGCCGCCGCCACCGCCAATCCGACGCTGCGCGACCACAACGGCATCCTGCTGCCCAGCAATCTTGTGCGCACCTTCAAGGCCGCCACCAACCTGAGCCGCAAGTGGCCCGGTCTGGGCGCGCGGCACCACCTCATGCGAGCCTCCGTCGGACGTTTCGGCAGCAGTCTGGCCGAGGAACTGACCGACGAGCAGATGACCCGTCGCGTCGCCGACGAGATCAGCGACCTGACCGGTCTGGCCGCGCGGCCCGAGCTCGCCCAGGTGCACCGCTGGCCCGCGTCGATGCCGCAGCTGCAGCCCGGGCACAAGGACCGCGTCGAGGCCGCCCGTGACGCCCTCGCCACGGTCGGCGGGATCACCATCGCTGGATGCAGCGTCGACGGCCTGGGCATCGGGTCCACCGTGAAGTCGGGCCAACAGGCGGCCCGCGAGATCATCACCACCTGCAAGGACAAGGACTGACCGTGACCGCCACCCATCCGCACGTCGCACAGGATCCACACGGCGAGACCCCGTCACACCCGCACCACGCACCCGCCGTGCGCACCATTCGCCACGACATCAACACCAAGCCCTTCATCGTCATCTGGGAGACCACCCGGGCGTGCCAGCTGGTGTGCAAGCACTGCCGCGCCGATGCGCAGCACCGCGCCCACCCGGAACAGTTGACCACCGAGCAGGGCAAGGCACTGCTGGATGACCTGGCCGCCTACGAGGCGCCACGGCCCCTGGTGGTCTTCACCGGAGGCGACGCCTTCGAGCGCGAGGACCTTGCCGAGCTGTGCCGCTACGGCACCGAGAAGGGCCTGAGCATCTCCCTGAGCCCGTCGATCACGCCCCTCGTCACGCCGGAGCGCCTGCATGAGATGCGCGAGGCCGGCGGCAAGGCGATCAGCCTCAGCCTGGATGGCGCCACCGCCGAGACCCACGACTCCTTCCGCGGTTTCCCCGGCACCTTCGACGCATCGATCGAGGCGTCGCAGTGGATGCGCGAGGAGGGCTTCCGGCTGCAGGTGAACTCGGTCTTCACCAAGGGCAACATCAAGGAGGCCCCGGCACTGCTGAAGACCGTCATGGGAATGGGTGCCTTCATGTGGTACACCTTCATGCTCGTGCCCACCGGCCGTGGCGCAGACCTCAACGCCCTCAATCCCGAGGAGCGCGAAGACGTCCTGAACTGGCTGCACGACATCAGCGACCGCATCGCCATCAAGACCACCGAGGCGCCGCAGTACCGCCGCATCGCCATCCAGCGCGAGCGCGCCCGGGAGCAGGGCATCCCGATCCCCTACCAGGTGGCCCACCGCGGTGAGCTGTACCACTACCTCACCGAGGAGACCACGCGCCTGCTGGGCGACCACCCCGAGAAGCCGCGCCGTCCTCGTGCGCCGATGGCCGTGAACTCCGGTTCGGGCTTCGCCTTCATCGACCACCTGGGCGACGTGTACCCCAACGGCTTCCTGCCCAAGCACTGCGGCAACGTGAAGCAGACCCCCTTCCACGAGATCTACACCGATTCGCCCGTCTTCCAGGCGCTGCGCAAGCCCGACGAGTTCAAGGGCAAGTGCGGCGTGTGCGAGTTCAACAAGCTGTGTGGCGGTTCGCGCTCCACCGCCTACGCCATGACCGGCGACTACCTGGCCAGCGACCCCACCTGCCTGTGGGTGCCCCCGGCCTGGACCGAGCAGATGGAGGGCAGCCCCCGCCACATGGGCTGAGCCCGGCGGAGCCCTGCACGACGGCTGAACCCGTCGAAGTCCCAATTCTCGGTCCCGCTAGGCTCTGGTCATGCAGAGGATCATCGTGGATCTGGGCGGCGTGCTGGTGCACGAGACGACGCAGGTGCGCGACGCCGCGAAGCTGTTGGGCGTGGCGCCGCACGAGATCACGCGTCGCTACTGGTCCGAGCGTGACGCCTGGGACCGGGGCGACGACGACCTCACCTACTGGGGTGCCGTGGCGCAGGGTGCTGGCATCACGATCGACGCGGCGATCGCCGACCATCTGGCTCGTCAGGACGCGAAGCTGTGGACCACGCTTCGCCCCACTGCGCTGGACCTGCTCGTCGATCTGGCGATGAGCCCGCACGAGGTGTGGGTGCTGAGCAATGCCGCCAGCTGCTTCGAGCGATCGATCGCCGAATCGGACTGGGGTGAGCTGGTCAACGGCTGGTTCGTCTCCGGAAAGCTCGGCATGGCCAAGCCCGAGGCCGCGATCTATGAGCACGTCGAGCAGGCGCTGGGCTGCAGCCCTGACGAGCTGTGGTTCGTCGACGACAAGCCCCAGAACCTGGAGGTGCCACAAGGGCGCGGCTGGCACACCCACCTGTGGCAGGACGACGCCGACACCCGCTCGTGGCTGGTGGAGTCGGGCGCGCTGGAGCCGTGATGCTGCCGCTCAGCCCAGTACGGTGCCATCCTCGATCATGCGCGGCTCGTCGGGGCTGACCTCCACATCGCCGACCACCTGGACGTCGCGGCCAAAGCCCACCTCGCCGTTGACACGCAGCGAGGTGGCCTTGCGCAGCCCCAGCGGATGCGGCACCAGCCGGGAGAAGTCCTGCACCAGCTTGTAGTGGCCGTCCAGCTCCACCCGAGGCGTCTCCGCCTGTGCCACCAGCAGCCCGTCCTCGTCGAGCTCGTAGAGGTCGCTGCGCAGCAGGAGCAGTTCATTGGTGGTCTTCACCGGCAGAAAACGTTCACGTCCGACGCAGATGGCGGTGGCGCCCTCGAAGACCTCGATCGCGGCACCCATGGCGCTCTCCATCTGGAAAACCGGGGTGGAGTCGGGGTCGGTGGGATCGACGGTCTTCTGGTTGCGAATCAGCGGCAGGCCAAGCACCCCGTCGCGCTCGGACATGACGCGATGCAGCACCCGCAGGTCAAGCCACAGGTTGTTGGTGTGGAAGTACGGGTGATGGTCGGGGTCGGTGAAGAAGTGCATCTCGTGGGGCAGGGTCTGCGCCGTGTCGCGCAGGATCAGCTGACCGTCGCTGCGACGCGCCGCCAGATGACCGCCCTTGCGGTCGTTGACGGTGCGGCGGCACAACTCGGCGGCATAGGACGCCCCGGAGGCAGCGAACCAGCCGGCCATGGTGGCGTCGGGGCTGGCACCCAGGTTGTCGCCATTGGTGAGCAGCAGCCGTTCGTGGCCCAGGTCGATGAGCTGTTGCAGCAGCCCGCTGCCGTAGAGGGCGACGTAGACGTCGCCGTGACCGGGCGGGCACCACTCCAGCGACGGGTTGGAGGGCCATTCGACGGGCGTCAGGTCGTCGACGCGCAGCTTGGGTTCCTGGTTCTGCAAGAAGCCGAGCGGCAGCCCGTCGACGGCCAGTTCCGGGTAGCGGGCCAGGGCGGTGAGGGTGTCGTCGTGGGTGCGGAAGGAGTTCATGAACATCAACGGCAGCCGCGCGCAGTGCTTGGCTCGGGCGGCGAGCACCTGCTGGACGATGATGTCCAGGAAGGTCTTGCCGTCACGCACCTCCAGCAGGTTCTTGGCCTTGTCCAGCCCCATCGATGTGCCCAGCCCGCCGTTGAGCTTGATCACGACGGTGCGGTCGAGCGCCTCGCGCGCCGCCTCGGGGTCGACGTCCAGATCGGCCAGGTGCACCGGGCGGGGCATCGGCTCGATGGTCTCCTCGCGGATGAAACCGGCGGCCCCGGCCTCCAGCTGCGCGTACTGCGACTGGAAGGTGCGGATGGCCGCGGGCATCACGCCGGCCGCCTGCATCTTGGCGACGGCCTGCTCTAGTCCTGCTGCGCTCATGGTGGGACTCCTGCTGCTCTGGATCGGCTGCTCTGGATGGACTGGTTCAGGACAACCGCTGGCCGGGGCCGGCCGCGATCGCCAGGTGGAGCTGCGGTTCGGGCGTGCCGGCCTGCCGGGTGGCATCGAGCATGGCCTGGGCGATGCGTTCGGCATCGGCGTCGCGCACCAGGGCGATGATGCTGCCACCGAAGCCACCGCCGGTGATGCGGGCCCCCAGCGCTCCCCCCGCCAGGGCGGCATCCACCAGCACGTCGGTCTCGCGGACGCTGGTCTCGTAGTCGTCACGCAGTGAGGCGTGCGACGCGGTGAGCAGCTCGCCGGCTACCTCGAACTGGCCCTCGCGCAGGACGGCGACGAAGCCCTGCACGCGCCAGGTCTCGGTGAGAACGTGGCGCAGACGGCGGCGCAGCACGTCCTCGGGCATGCGGTCCAGCACGGAGTCGAGGTCGGCGGGGTCAGTGGCGTCGGCCACCTCGCGCAGGCTGGTGACGCCCAGGATCTGGGCGGCTTGGTCACAGTGGGCACGACGGGCGCCGTACTGGCCGTCACCCAACGAGTGGGCCGCACGGCTGTCGGCCACCAGCAGGCTCATGCCCTGCGCGGCCAGGTCGAAGGAGACGTGCTCGACGGTGTTGGCGGCGCAGTCCAGCAGCAGCGCGTGCCCCTCCTGGGTGCGCAGCGAGGCGGCCTGGTCCAGGCCCCCGGTGGGGGCATTCGCGACGAGGTTCTCTGCCTGTACGCACAGCGCCGCGAGCCGGGCGCGGTCCTCGGAGGTGGCGTCCATGGGCTGGCCGGCCAGATCGGCGAGCGCCAGCCCGACGGCGCACTCGATGGCGGCCGACGAGGACAGCCCGGCACCGACCGGCACACAGGAGGCGACGGCGGCGTCGAAGCCGGGCACCTGGATGCCAGCCTCGCGCAGCGCCCAGGCCGGGCCACCGCAGTAGGCCACCCAGCCCTCCACCCGGCCGGGGGCGAGTTCGTCGAGGCTCCCCTGCCAGGGCCCGTCCGCCGCGAAGTCGGTGACCATGCGAACCCGGCCGTCGTCGCGGGACGCCACGGCAACATAGGTACGGTGCGGCAGCGCGATGGGCAGACAGAAGCCGCCGTTGTAGTCGATGTGCTCACCGATCACGTTGACCCGTCCGGGCGAGGCCCACACACCGGCGGGTTCGCTGCCGAAGGTCTGGGTGAAAAGCTCGGTGGCACGCGTGATGCCCTCATCGGTGCTCCAGGCGGCGTCCAGGTGGAACATGTCATCTCCAGTGATGGTGGTGGCGCACCCAGTGCGGGCGCGGCCGGGTTCCCGTGTTTCGATTCAAGCAGGCGGTCGGCAGGCTGGCCACACCAACCCCGGTGCAGCGGCCAGGTCGGGGCCCTCCCCCCCCTCTGGCCCTGTGCCTGCCCCGCGTCTAGACTACGACCTATTAGTTTCGCCGCAACAGTAAGCATCCAATGGAGGATGCCGTGACTGTGACCACCCAGATCCTGCTGCAAGCACCCCAGACCTGCCTCGTGCTCGAATCCCCCGACGGTGGACTTCCGGGAGTGCTCCACTGGGGCGCCCCGCTCGGCGAGATGGACTCCGCCGCCGTCACCCAGCTCAGCACCGCGCACTCCCACGCCGGTATCCACAATGGCCTACCCGGCGAGGGTTACCGCCTGGCTGTGCTGCCCGAGCAGTGAAATGGCTGGTACGGCCACCCCGGCCTGTCGGGCTCCCGCCACGGCGCCGCCTGGGCGCCCCGTTTCACCGTCACCAGCGTGACCGTTGATGGCTCCGCCGTCACCGGATTCCACAGCGGCGGCCCCGCGACCACCATCTGGACCGCCAGCGATGAGCAGACCGGACTCGAACTGGAACTGACCATCGAGCTCACCGCCCAGAGCCTGGTGCGCACCCGCGCCGCCCTCACCAATACCGGCGAGGACGGCTATCAGCTCGAGCAGCTGCTGCTGGCCCTGCCCGTGCCGGAACGAGCCACAGAGATCCTCGACTTCGCCGGCCGCTGGGGCAAGGAGCGCGTGCCGTAGCGCACCCCTCTGGGCGTCGGAACCCACTGGCGCGAGGGCCGCCACGGCCGCACCGGCGCCGATTCGGCCTTCGTGCTGCACCTGGGCGAACAGGGCTTCGACTTCGGCTCACGCGAGATCTGGAGCGTGCACACCGCATGGAGCGGCAACCACGTCCACTACGCCGAACGCACGTTGACCGGAGACCAGGTGATCGGTGGCGGCGAGCTGCTGCTGCCCGGAGAGGTGGTGCTGGCCAATGGCCAGAGCTACACGAGCCCATGGCTGGTCTTCGGCCACGGCACCGGTCTGGACTCGATTGCCCACGCCCACCACGACTTCCTGCGGGCCACCCATCCCGTCGACGCCGAGCGCCCGGTCACGTTGAACGTGTGGGAGGCCGTCTACTTCGACCACGACGCCGACCGCCTGCTGGATCTGGCCCGTCGCGCCGCAGACCTAGGCATCGAGCGCTATGTGCTGGACGACGGCTGGTTCGGCGCCCGTCGCGATGACCGTGCGGGCCTGGGCGACTGGACGGTGAGCCCTGACGCGTGGCCAGGGGGCCTGCACCCACTGGTGGACGAGGTGACTCGCCTCGGGATGCAGTTCGGCCTGTGGTTCGAGCCCGAGATGGTGAACCCTGATTCCGATCTGGCCCGCGAGCATCCCGATTGGGTCCTCCAGGTGCCCGGACGCATGCCGCTGGAGGCGCGTCACCAGTGGGTGCTGAACCTGGGGATCCCCGAGGCCTACACCCATGTGCGCGACCAGATGATGGCGCTGCTCGAGGAGTACGAGATCGGCTACATCAAGTGGGACCACAACCGCGATCTGCTGGATCCCGGCACGCATCCCGACGGCCGGCCCGGGGTCCGCGAGCAGACTCTGGCCTTCTACCGACTGGTGGACGAACTGAAGGCCGCCCACCCCGGACTGGAGATCGAGTCGTGCAGCTCGGGCGGTGCGCGCATCGATCTGGAGGTGATGCAGCACTGCGATCGCGTCTGGGTGAGCGACAACATCGATCCCACGGATCGTCAGCAGATGACGCGCTGAACCACCCAGCTACTGCCGCCGGAGATGCTGGGATCGCACATCGCGTCGGGCGCCTCGCACACCACGGGCCGACACCACGACATTGCCTACCCGCCGCGACGGCCGTCTTCGGCCATCTGGGGGTGGAGTGGGACCTGGCGAAGGCCAGCGACGAGGAGATCGCCCAGCTGAAGGCGTGGATCGCTTGGTACAAGCAGATCCGGGCGCTGCTCAATCGCGGACGCCTGGTGCGCGTGGACCCGCCGCAGCCCGGCGCCTTCCTGCACGGCGTCGTGGGTGAGGACCGTGCCATCTTCGCGTTGACGCTGCTGGAGCTGCCCGGAACGTGGAGCATCGGCAGCATCCAGTTGCCCGGCCTGGCCCCGGATGCCACCTGGCGGATGAGCCACCTCGATCTCACCGCCGGCGGCCGCGAGTTGCCCGCGACGGTGGAGCTGACGGGACGGGCACTGGCGACGGCCGGGGTGCGAGCGCCCGTGATCCTGCCCGAGCGCACCCGGATCCTGGTGCTGGACAAGCTCTCCTGACCACCGCAACCACTACGGGCTCGCACGGCCCCACCCATGATCCAAGTGGGGCCGTGCGAGCCCGTAGTGCCTGACGCCAGCCTCACAGGCCGGGCACTTCACCCTTTGCGTACAGGCGCCAAAGTGAAGTCGACATGGTGATGGACGGCGTCCAGTCGGTATTTCTCCAGGAGCTCAGGACCACAGCTGTTCGAGCCAACTCCACCCATCCCATGGTCGAGGCAGAGCACCAAGTCCTCCTCCGCCTCCAGCTCCCAGTCGTGAGAGGCCCGAGCCAGCTCCTCTTGGCTGTAGCGGGACAGATTGAAGCTGAATGGTTGCCCACCCCAAACGGACAGCCCAATGTCCGGGTTGCCTATCCCAAGCAAGTCGCAGTCATGGCGACTGCCATTCTCCTGCGGGTTCAGGTAGTTGACGAACAAGGCATCAACATCCGTGACGAAGTGTCCGTGCCAGCTGGCGCGGTGCTTGTCCACGTAGTTCTCGTACGGCCCCATACCCACGAAGGTCACTTGTTCCAGGTCCGAGCGAAGGAAGAATCGAAGCCCCAGACGCGGCAGATACGGAAAACCCTCGCCTCGAGTCGCATCCATTCGGAGCCGAAGTCGCCCGGTTGCGTCCACAGTCCAGCGAGTCTCCATACGGAGAATAGGTTGGACAGTCTCGGAAGCCAGCGACATCGAGAAACTGATCTGCGCGGCAGCACCGTCTGTATCCACCTCACACTCGTAGGTACGAGTATGGGTCCGGTCGTAACGAGCCCGACGCCATTCGGCCACGATGTTGCGGTCGTTGTCGGTGGGAGCACGCCAGATGTTCACCTCGGCGGGGCGAGTTAGAACCTCGTGTCCCTCCAGCTGGAAACCCACTGGAAGTCCCGAATCACGACTGAAGGTCCATCTGAAGCTTTCACCACTGACAACGACGTGCCAAGGATCCTCGTGAACCTCGGGCGCGCGCCCAGCCACTGAGGCGGCGAGGGCAACGACCTCCTGATTGCGCGGATCGAGGATCTCCAGTTCTGCCTCGTCGAAGCCCAGGTCATGTCCTACAGCTCTGAACGCATCCGCCTCTCGCAGCAGATACCGCAGTCGCAGGTGGCAACGCCCCGAGTCAGGCACGTCCACAGGGCAGGACACATCGACCGTCGTGTGGGGCTCGATACCCTTCGGCAACTTCGCCACTCCCTGCGCCACAACGACACCGTCGCGCACCACCTCCCAGACGACCTGCAAGTGGTCGTCGAGGTTGGTGAAATCGAGCTCATTTCGCAGGCGGGCGACACCGAGTGCTTGATCGAAGCCAACCATCCGCACGGGCCGCTGCACATTCTTTAACTCAAGTAGTCCCTGGTGGGGCACGCGGTCCGGGCCGACCAGACCGTCGACGCAGAAGTTCCCGTCATGCACGGTCTCCCCGGAGTCTCCACCGTAGAGGAATCTCGGATGACCTTCTGGGGTCCACCCGTCCAGGACGGCATGGTCACACCACTCCCAGACGAAGCCGCCTAACAATGCTGGCTCGACCCGGATGAGCTCCCAGTAGTCCTCAATGTCGCCCGGCCCGTTACCCATGGCGTGGGAGTACTCGCAAAGCACATAAGGCTTGTCCGGGCCGCCTGCGAGGTAGTCGCGCATCTCTTGGAGCGAGGCATACATACGACTGTGGACATCTAGGGAGGAATAGTCATAACTGCGTTTTCCATCACGATAGAACGCGCCCTCGTAGTGGCTGATCCGAGTCGGGTCGAAGCCCTTGACCCAAGCCATGGCCGCCTCGAACGTGCAACCGTAGCCACCCTCGTTGCCGGCCGACCAGCTGATCACACTGGGACGGTTCTTCTCCCGCCGGACGCTACGCTCCATTCGATCAACGGTGGCCTGCGTCCATTCAGGATTGTCGGCAATCAGTTCGTTCCACCTCTCAACAATGTTCTCCCAAGAGCTGTCGGCGAGGTAGCGCGACTGGGCACCATGGCTCTCGTTGTCAGCTTCGGACATGACGAAGAAGCCATGACGGTCACACAGCTGATAGAAACGTGGATCATTCGGGTAATGAGAAGTGCGCACGGCATTGATGTTGTGCTGCTTCATCAGGGCAAGATCTCGGCGCATGTGCTCGACGTCCACCACGGGTCCAGTGACAGGGTCCGAGTCATGACGATTGACGCCCCGCAGCTTGATCGGCCGACCATTCACCGCCACTACGACACCGTCGATCGTGACCTCCCGGATGCCCACCTCATCGGTGATGACCTCGTCGGATGTCTCGATCAGTAGCGTGTAGAGGTAGGGGCTCTCCGGATTCCAAAGCTGGGCATCGGACACCTGCAGGTCACAGGCGTGGGTGTAGCCATGGCCATCGCTTCTGGGCGAGAACGTCCCAGAAGCCACCATGTCACCATGCGCGTCGATAAGACGCAGGTTGGTTGGTACGACGCCGCCCCTGTACTGACCACGCACCGAGACCCTCGCGTCGCCGCCAAGACCAACACTGGTGGTCACAAAGTAGTCGAAGAGCACCTTCTCGGGCCGGTCGAGCAAGTAGACGTCACGAATGATCCCACTCGTACGGAACTTGTCCTGGTCTTCCAGATAGGTACCGTCGCACCACTTGTACACCAGCACCACCAGATGGTTGACGCCGTCGACCAGAAAGGGGGTGATCTCGAACTCACTGGTGGCGTGGGTCACCTGGCTGTAACCCACGTAATGACCGTTGAGCCAGACATAATAGCAGGAGTCGACGCCCTCGAATACCAGTTGCGTTGTGGGGGCGTCGGAGTTGGGGGTGTGCTCGAAGTCCAACAGATGGATGCCACAGGGGTTCGCGCTGGGAACGTGAGGCGGATCGACTGGAATCGGGTAACGGACATTGGTGTACTGATGGGCATCAAAGCCTTGGTGCTGCCATGTGCCAGGGACCTGAATATCCACCAGATCCGAGATTTCAGATCCGGGCAGGAAGAATCCTTCTGGCAGCTCTCGCTCCTCGGCTAAGAGCTGAAACTTCCACGTGCCGTTGATTAACTGCGCGCGGTCCGACAGCACTCGCGCTTCGACCACGTCGCCGAGGGGCGTGGAGGCTGGAATGTAGTAGGAGCGAGTAGGCAGTGTGTTCTCATGGAGCACCGCCAGACTCTGGTGATGGCCAAGCATTTTCGATGACTCTCCTTCAAGTCCGAATGTGACTGCTGCCGCCCCGCCACTGCGGCGAGACGGCAGCCCTTTACATTGATGCGACAGCTGAAGCCTGAAGCTCAGCCCTTGGTTTCTCCCATGGTCAGACCCGAGACAAAATGCTTTTGGAGTGCGAAATAGATCACCAGGGTAGGCAAGGCGATGATCATCGATCCTGCGGCCACGAGGTTGTTGTCTGTAAAGAAATCCCCTGCGAGATTAGTCAGGGAGCTCGTGATCGGGAACTTGTCACCGTTCTGGAGCAGCACGGTGGCCCAGAAGAATTCGTTGTAGATCCAAGTGGCCTCCAAGGTTGCGAGGGCAGCCAATGAAGGGCGGCACAGAGGCAGAGTGATCCGCCAAAACTGTCCCCACAAGCTGGTGCCATCAACCATCGCCGACTCGTAGATCTCCTTGGGAAGAGCCTTCATGTAGTTGCTCAACACGAAGGTACAGAAGCCCGTCTGGAAGGCAACGTTCACAAGAATCACGGCCAAGTGAGTATTCAGCAGCGTCCCCGACTCAGAGATCCAGAAGGGGACCTCGACTCGCTGGAACAACTTGAATACCGGAATGAGCAGGGCCTGAGGTGGTAGCAGGTTCCCGGCCAGGAAGAGGGCCAACATGATCGTGTTGAACTTCCATGAGAAACGCGAGATCACAAATGCCACCATCGATGCAAAGAAGAGCGAGAGCACCACAGCAGGGATGGTGATGATCGCAGAGTTGAGGAACTTTGCCCCGAAATCACCCGCCTCCCATGCCTTGCTGTAGTTCTCCAAAGTGAACCCCCCGAAGCTCAGGTATCCGTGTTCGCTCGTGTACGCATAGCTCCGCAAAGAGGCAAGGACTGCATAAAGGAGGGGAAAGAGCCACAGCACTGCCATGCCCCCCAAGAAGATATGCGTCGCGATACGCCCCTTGCTCCAGGGGCGACGACTCGCAGCCACTTCCTCGCGTTCGATTGGTGCAACAGTGCGAGCGGGAGCACTCATCGCGCCTCCTCCCTCATGACGATTCTCAGATAGATCAAGATGAATACGCTGGACATCCCCAACATGATCGTGGCCAAGGCGGATCCGAACCCGATTCGCTGTGCCTCCCCCACGATGTTGCGGGTGACCTCCGTGGCCAGTAGCTCGAGGCCGTTACGACCTCGGTTGATCACCCAGACCAGGTCGAACGCGCGCAGGGAATCGATGAAAGTGATCACCAGCACCACCACGTTGATGGGAAACATCACGGGAAAGGTGACGTGGAAGAAGGTCTTGATCTCAGACGCCCCGTCGATGCCGGCCGCCTCCTTCAGCGCTGGATCAACACCCTTCAAACCAGCAAGATAGAGGAGCATGACGTAACCCACATGTCGCCAGCTGGTGGCAATCAGCGCAGCCCACAGATTATACCGGGAATCGCCGTACCAGTCGATGGAAGTCCCCAATACTGCGTTAATGAGTCCTTGATCCCGACTGAACATGAGCTGCCAGACGAAGCCAATTAGAGCCATCGACAGCACCACTGGTAGGTACAGCGAAGTCTGGTAGAGCTTCGTGCCACTGGCTTCACGGTCGATCAGCACGGCGCAAAGCAACCCGATCGGAGTCGCGACAAAGAACATCGCTGCCAGCCAGATCAGGTTGTGCTGCACGGCAGGCCAGAAGGCGGGATAGATCGTGACGGCCTCTTCATACCAGCGGAGCCCGACTGGTTCTGCCTCCGACAGCGGCCCGAAACCATCCCAGTCGAAAAAGGACAGCACCACCGAAGCGATAGCGGGTAGCCAGACCAGTGAGGCCGCCACCAGCGTCGGGATCCCCATCATCAGAGAGACGGTCACTTTGTCGCGTGTCGAGAGTCGGCCTCCCCCACGCCCCCGCTGGCGGGGCTCAGCAACGGCACTCATGATCCGAAGATCGACTTTCGCTGAGACTCCACGTTGGCCAGCATCGACGTGATGTCATTGGGATTCTTGATGAAGCTCTGGATCGCCGGGCCCATCACGGTCGAGGCGAAGTCTGGGCGGGAGTCACGGTCCAGGAACTGGGCCACATCGGTGGCGCCCTTCATGACCTCGAGCATGCGCTTCTGTAGAGAGGTGTACTTGGTCGGATCGGCGTTCTCGTTGACTGCGATCGCCGACGGATCGGCGGCCACATTGGCCATCTGGGCATCAGCACTGCCCAGATAGGACAGGAAGGCCTTTGCGCCCTTCTCGTTCTTGGGGCGCTTGCTCAGCATGAAACCATCGGTCGGCGCCTCGATGGCACCGGAACCGATCGTGCTGTCCACCTCGGGGAACACGAAGAAGTCCAAGTCGTCCTGTTCAGCGCCGGTCTTGAACTGCTGGGCCATGAAGGTGCCCAAGTAGTACATACCGGACTTCCCCTGCTGCAGACTCTGCGCCGCCTCCTGCCAGGTGCGGCCCAGCGCATCCTTCTGGTGATAGGGAAGCAGTCCCTTCCACAGGTCGAATACCTTGGCCACCTTGGCCTGCGACCAATCCTCCTTGCCAGACATCAGGTCGACATGGAACTGGTAGCCGTTTGCGCGAAGGTTAAGGATGTCAAACATGCCCATCGCTTCCCAACCGTCCTTGTCGGCGAAGGCCATCGGGGTCAGACCGTCCTTCTGCATCTTCTTGGACAGCTCAGTGAACTGATCAATGGTCTTGGGGATCTCGTAACCGTGCTTCTTCCAGACGCTCTTTCGGTACTGGACAACCCACGGGTAGTAGGTGGCGGGCATGACGATCTGCTTGCCATCAGCCGTGGAACAAGCGTTCTTGAGCGAGGCGGGAATCCCCTTGGTCTCACCGAAAACGTCAGAGATGTCGCCAACCATGCCCTTCTCGGCAAAGAACCGAGCACGGTATCCGGCAAACCAGGCGAAGACATCGTCCGGAGCGCCCTGCAGATAGTTGTTGATGTTCTCCTGGAAGGTGGTGTGTGCCACCGTGTTCATCTTGATCTTGTAGTCGGGGTGCGCTTTCTCAAAACCGGCAACATTGGCCTTGATCGCCTTGAGGGGAGCTTCATCTGCCTGATTGTTACCGAAGGACACCTCCCCGGAGGCCGAACCACCACCCCCTCCACTACCGCCACAACCAACCAAGCCAACAGCGCCCACAGAGAGCGCTCCAGCCAGCACTGCACGACGGGAGACGCCCGAAATGGGAGCGGTGCGGAAACGCGCGAGGTACTCGAGTTCAGATTGGGGACGAGACATGGGTGACCTACTTCCTCCGTTGGAATAACCGGCGGTCTGTTACCGGTAAAAGCATGATACACGGTAACTGTTATCGGTAACAAGAGGGAGACACCCTAGTTTTTCTGTCCCTCAGCGCGCCGGTGGCGCGCTCGATCTGCGGGGGACGAGCTCACCGGCGAAACAGTAGCCCTCAAGTTCGGGTGCGCCGCCGAGCCCCGTCCCCGCAAGAAGAGAGTTCACCGCCCGGCGACCCATCCCCACGAAGTCGATCGCCACCGTGGTCAATGGCGGAGCGTAGAAGGCTGCATCCTTGAGCCCGTCAAAGCCGGTGATGCTGACGTGACCCGGGACGCTAATGCCACTCTTGTGCAACCGAGCGATGGCGCCCAGGGCGATCTGGTCGCTCGCCGCGACGATGGCGGTGGGCATCTGGTCTAGGGGAAGGTGGTCCACCGCCGCGTAACCGTTGACGGCCCCCCATGGGCCATGGGTGCGACCGCAGTCGACCAAGCCCAGATCTTCAACGCAGGTACCGTAAGCCGTCTCACGATTCCACGCTGAGGGCCACCCGCGCGGACCCCCCAGATAGAAAAATCTCTGATGCCCCAGTTCCGCCAGATGCCTCACGGCCTTTGCTATCGGATGCTCCAGCGACGCCGGATGCCCCCGAGGGATCCTTGGCTCTGCCTCGATCAGCCACGGGGTCTGCAAGGAACTAAAATCCATCGCCTCGAGCACGAAGTCTGGAGGCGAAAGCACCACCACACCCGCCAGCGAAGCGCGGTTCATCATGTGTAGGGCCTGCTTGATTGACGCAGGGTCATCCATGTCGGCCCGGATCGTCTCCAAGATGTGTCCGCTCGCACGGGCCGCCTCTCCAGCACCTGCTAGAACTCTCTGCGGGGCCCAGTCATCAACATCGAAAACCAACGCTCCGATGCGGCGCGGCTGTTGTGTGGCCAGCTCACTCGCGGTGTCGTTGAACCGGTAACCAAGCTCATCAATAGCCTGCCGCACCCGTTCTTGATTCTCAGGCCTCAGCTTCTCGCCGCGGAGATACCGAGCGACCGTCTGGTGACTGACTCCCGCTCTCTCGGCCACCGTCCAGATGGTCGCTCCTTGCCGCCGATGCCCCTGCCGCGCCATGGGAGCAACTCCTGTCTGGATCTGGACAATGCGACGCACACCGCGCCACCCGCACAGTGTACGTGGGCCTCGTCAACGAACCAGATTCGGATGCCACGTCAATCAAGCACCCACACAAGATCACCGCGAAGTAGGGTCTGGGCCGTGAACGACTTCGACGGCCTGGACTCCACCTCGAAGCGCGTGGCCCTGGCGGTGCTCCGCCAAGGCCCCGTCTCCCGGGCCGATCTTGGGCGCATGCTGGGGCTCTCGGCCCCCAGCCTCACCCGGTTGACCAAGCCGCTGGTGGCCCGACGGTTGCTGGTGGAGGGCGAGCCGGTGGCGCAGAACTCCACCGGCCGCCCGTCGGTACCACTGGACGTCAACGCGTCACGGGCCCACGTCGTCGGCGCCAAGTTCGTCACCGACGCCCTGTTCGCCGTGGTCACCGATCTCAAGGGCACGGTGGTGGCCAGCCACAAGGTGCAGCAGGAGTTCCCCTCCCCCGAATCCGCCGTGGCTACGCTGGAAGAGTTGGTGCTCGGCTGGGCCGCTCCCTGGCACCCGGTGGGGCTGGGCGTGAGCCTGGGCGCCAATGTGGACGCCGACGGCAACATCAGCCGGGTCTCCTTCCTGGGCTGGCCAGACTCTCCCTTCCGGGATCTGCTGGCCGGGGCGACCAGGCTGCCGTGCGTGGTCGCCAATGACGTGCATGCCTTCGCGCTGGCCGAACACTGGTTCGGTTTCGGACGGGGCTGCACTGACTTCGCGGTGGCCACGCTGGGTGCCGGTGTCGGTGTCGCGCTGGTCTGCAATGACGAGCTGGTGCTGGGTCAGGCCGGGCGCGCGGGCCGGGTGGGCGACGTGACGCTCGACGACGGGCGTCGGCTGCGTGATGTGGTCGTCACCAGCGTGGTGAGCCAGCACGTCGAAGCGGCGCTGGGCAGTGCGCTGCCCACGCACGCCAGCAGTGAGGACCTGGCGCGTTTCTCCCATGATCCCCGGGTGCAGGTGGTGCTCGACGACGTGGCCCGGGCCATGGGGCAGCTGGTCGGGCAGGTGTGCCTGTACACCGCACCGGAGAAGGTACTGATCTCAGGCGAGGACGCGGGTTTGCTGCGCAACCATCAGACCGCCCTGCACGACGGGATCCGA
The DNA here is from genome assembly GCF_003752415.1 of Luteococcus japonicus. NCBI lineage: Bacteria > Bacillati > Actinomycetota > Actinomycetes > Propionibacteriales > Propionibacteriaceae > Luteococcus > Luteococcus japonicus. Next base: position 1,784,439 of record NZ_RKHG01000001.1, read on the forward strand.
CGCTATGTCCAGCTGCGCCCCGAGCAGATCGGCATCGAGAGCCTGGGCTTCGACGAATGGGCCCGCGGATCGGCCGCCATGGCGATCCGCGCCCACATGACTCCGCGCTCATAATCCTCCGACACATCTGACCCCAAGGCGAAACAGAGTGCCGGCGAAGCGCGGTGAGTCCCGCCACATCGTGCAGCGGGACCCACCGCGTGGTGCGGGATCAGTGCGCCTTCTGCACCGTGATGACCCAGCCGAAGTCGGGTGCCTTGACGAACTCGGTCACGGGATAACCGGACTCCGCGGCCCACTCGGGGATCGACTCGGTGGCCTGGGTGCAGTCGAAGTTGATGACCAGCTCGTCGCCGACGGGCAGATCGGCCATCGCCTTCTTGGCCTCGATCAGCCGGAAGGGGCAGACCTCGCCGACGGTTTCCAGAACGTGCTTTGCCATGGTGTTTCCCCTTCTGTGGTGGTGATTGTGTGGTGGTTCAGGCCGGGATGGCCACGGCGACGGGACGTCGCGAGGGGGCGGACTTGCGGCCCACAGGAAGGAAGATCTTGGCGCCGATGCCCAGCACCAGCATCACGCCCCAGTCGACACGCTCGGTGTTGCCGGTCACCAGGTAGCTGCTGAGATTGGCCGACGCAGTGGTGATGCCCAGAGCGGACTTGCGGCCGGAGGCGAAGCTCAGCGGGTAGGCGGCGCTCGCGATCAGGCCGATGATGACGCCCGCGACGAAGGGACGCCAGCGCTTCTCGAAGAGCACGTGCGCCAGGCCGGTCCTCTGGGGCGGGAGCGTGTCCATCGGTGCGGTGGAGCGCTTCAGCTCCCGACGCACCAGCACCACAGTGAGGGCCATCAGCAGTGCCACCAGCACCCAGCTGGAGATGCCCAGTGCGTCGTGGATGGGGTGACGGGGGCGGTGACACCACGCACGGCATCGTTCATGGGCTTCAGGGCGCCGTACTTGATCATGGCCGCGGCGGCGGCATAGCCGACCAGTGCGATCCATGAGCCGACCAGGCTCTCGCCGGCGCGGTACCAGGTGCCGGTGGCGCAGCCGCCCGCCGCGACGATGGAGACACCGAAGATGAGCGATCCCACGATGACGGCCAGCCACGGCAGCTCCTCGAAGCTGCGCGTGATTGCGCCGGTGCTCTGCAGCGCGGCGACGCCGACGGCCTGGACTCCGATGGTGATCAGGAAGGCCACCATCCAACGAGCCTTGTGGGCGATACACACGTCTCGGAGGGCGCCGGTGACGCAGAAGCGGCCGCGCCGCAGAACGAAGCCGAAGAGCAGACAGGGCAAGAGTCCGGTGATGATCATGAGTTTTCCTTCTGGGGTGGTGAATGCCCGCGTATCCCGGGGGTGTGACGCAGTGACCCATCGACGATGACCGAGGGCCAGGGGGTGAGTTGGAATGCCCGAATGGGCAGGGGCGTACCCCACGAGGAGGGGTAGGCGCTACGCGTAAGCCCTCACGCAGAGGTGAGGCAGGGGCCAACCAAACCCTTGTCCTTGGACGGACGCGGGGGCTGGAGACGGCGCAGGAGGTCCGTGACAGGCGCAGCGTTCGGGGCAACGACACAGCAGGTGGCATATGCACGTCGGCGTACCGATGACGGCATGCCGAGTGGTGGCGGTGTCACGCTGGATGACCACGACGCTTTTCCTTCCCTGCTGAGGCTTTCCTGACCTTGTTCGTGGGCAACCCCACCCCACCACCCCGCAGGATGAGGCACCGTCTCTCCTGCTGGGGCAGGATGGACGGGAAGGGAGCCGCATGAATCCGCAACGTGAACCACGCCTGGCCGAGGTGGCCGAGAGGGCCGGGGTCTCGGTGACCACCGTCTCGCGCGTGCTGAACAATCGCGGCTACCTCAGCCAGCAGACCAAGGACAAGGTGGCGCAGGCCATCGACGAGCTGAACTACCACCCCAACCAGGTGGCGCGATCGCTGCTGGGGCACCGCACCAACACCATCGGGCTGGTGCTGCCGACGGTCGCACTCCCCTTCTACGGCGAGGTGGCCGTCGAGGTGGAGAATGCCCTGGCCGAGCACCAGTGCCAGCTGCTGTTGTGCAACAGCTTCGGCCGCTCCGACCGGGAACGGGCGGTGCTCGACATGCTGGTGGCCAATCGCGTCGACGGCATCATCTCGGGCGCCCACAACGATCCCGTGGACGACTACTCACGGTTGCGTCAACCGGTGGTCACAATTGACCGTGAGCTGGCACCCCACATTCCCAATGTGCGTGCCCAGAACGAGACCGGCGGCAGGCTCGCCACCGAGCTGCTGCTGAAGCGTGGCGCGCGCCGCCCCGCACTGGTCACCTCACGCTCGCACTCCCGCAATCTCCGTGAGCGTGGCTATCGCGACGTGTTGGCCGCCGCCGGGATCGATCCGACCGTGGTGACGGTGGACTTCCACCTGCCCGAGGCCGAACGGGCTCGCACCATGGAGGCCAAGCTGGACGCGCTGACGCCGCAGGCCGATGCCGTCTTCGCCACCGACGACCTGCTGGCCGCCGGGGTGCTCGACTGGACGCGTCGGCGTGGCCTGGAGGTGCCCGGCCAGTTCAAGGTGGTGGGCTTCGACGGCACGCTGGCTGCCACGTCGGCTTCCGGATTGCCGACGGGGTGCTCACTGTCGATCGTTCCACCACGCGTTATCCGCACGGGGATCGACGCAGCGTCACCCTGCCCGAAGCCAGCGCCGACGGCCTGCTGCGCCTGCAGCTGGCGCGCGACCGCTCGGTGGACGAGCTCTTCCTGGCCGACGGTCTGGTCAGTTTCACGATGCGCAGCTATCTGGCGCCGGATGCGGCGGGGATCACCGTGGAGCAGACGGGCTCACTGCGCGTGGTCTCCTGTCGTGTGCTGTCGCTGGACTGAGGTCCTCCCCACCAGGCGCGGGTGGTCTCCGTCGGACCGTCGAGTTCGGTGAAACCGGCGTCGACCACCTGCACCCGGCCGGGATTGCTGGCCCACCGCTCGGCGTCGACCACCTCGACGCGGAGCCGGAAGTAATCGGCCTGCCAGGCCTGACGGGTGGGTTCGTCCATCGCCTCCCATGCCAGCTGGGCGGCGTGCGCGCACTGGGCGGCCGCCTTGCCCGTGGTCATCGTGATGTGAGGGCTGACACCGACCGTGACCACCGCCCCCTCGGTGCGACTGGGGTGAAGATCGGGCAGTTCGGTGCCCTCCACCTGCAGCTTCTTCAGCACCGGGCCGAGCGGACGCACCGGGGCGGGGACGAAGGCGCGGGCGCCCGCCACACCTTCATCGCCGGGCTCACCGTCGGGGGCGCCACCACCCTGTTCGACGGTGACTCCGGGAACGGTCTGCACCTCGGCCCAGCGGGTCTGGCCGCGAGCTCGGCGCACCAGCTTGCGGATCCTTCCGTCGCGCCAGAAGTCGACGGCCTGGCGCCACTCCCCCTCGAGCGCCTCGGGGGAACTGATCAGCGCCACCGCGGCCCGGGCGACGGCCTCGCAGGTGTCCACATGGCTGGCTGGCCGCTTCTTGTCATAACGGATGGCAAACTGCATCGCCCACGGAATCTCGTCGTCCAGGTGACCGTCGATGGGTGAGGCGTCGGGCTGCGGGCTGTCCATGGAAACCCACTGTAGAGGGGATCGCGGGCTGCCCGGCCACGTCGGGGCGACTCCCCCAAGAGGTGACCTGCCTTGTCACGGGCTCGACGGCCCAGCAATGGACGGGTGAACAGTTCAGGAACTGCTCGAAACACCCCTTGCGCCGAGCGGTCCGAATTCAGGAAGCTGGGCGGTGCAGCGCCCCACACGGACCCGTCCGCACCCCAGCGCACCACCCATCGGAACCCCCACACAGGAGCATCCATGAACACGACCGGTCTGGCGCGAGCCGCCGCCACGGGCATCGCCGCCCTCACCCTCGTCGCTGGAAGCGCTGGCTTCGCCGACGCCGGCAAGAAGGCCCCCAAGCCGAAGCCGTCGGAAGCCGTCGCCTGCCAGCAGGAGACGAACCAGCTGTCGATCTTCGCCTTCAACGACTTCCACGGCCGGCTGGCCGCCTCGAGCCCCGACACCGTCGCCTTCTTCGGCACCCTGGAGGACGCCCGCCAGACCGCCGGCGAGGACCACTCCATGGTGGTCTCCAGCGGTGACAATGTGGGCGCCTCGCTCTTCCCGTCGGCCGTGCAGGAGGACAATCCCACCGTCGACGTCCTCAATGCGATGGACATCCAGTCCTCCACCGTCGGCAACCACGAGCTGGACCGCGGATGGAGGGACCTGACCGGCCGCCTCACCGAACGCTCGGAATTCCCCTACCTGGCGGCCAACCTGTACACCAAGGGCACCACCACCCCGGCGCTCAAGCCCTACGAGATCGTCGAGCGCGACGGACTGAAGATCGCCGTCGTGGGTGCCATCACCGCAGACCTGAAGAGCCTGGTGGGCACCGAGGTCTTCAACAATGTGGACCTGGGCGATCCGGTGGCCGCGGTCAATGCGCAGACCGAGGCCCTGACCGACGGCAACCAGGCCAATGGCGAGGCCGACGTCGTGGTGGCCAGCTACCACGAGGGTGCCGCCGTCAGCACCCCGAAGACGCTCGACGAGGCGCTGACCAGCAAGCCCTTCGCCAGCATCGTCAACGAGACCTCCCCGAAGGTCGCGGCCATCCTCACCGGCCACACCCACCAGAACTACACCTGGCAGGCACCGGTTCCGGGCACCGACCGCACCCGTCCCGTGGTCGAGTCCGGCAGCTACGGCGCCTTCGTCGGCAAGGTCAGCCTGACACTGGACAACACCCAGCCGATGAGGCCCGGCAACAACAAGGGCAGGGGGAAGGGGGCCGTCAAGGATCCGGGCGCTGAACTGCGCGGCACCGTCTGCGCCGCCTCCGCGGAGAACCTGGCCGTCAAGCCGTCGGCCGAGGTGCCCGCCCTGGTGGCCAAGTACCCGCGCGTGGCCGAGGTGCAGAAGATCACCACCGACGCCCTGTCCCAGGCCAAGATCATCGGCTCCCGCGTGATCGCCAAGTCCACCGCCCCCGCGAGCCGAGGCCTCAAGGCCGATGGCACTCCCGACAACCGCGCCGTCGAGAGCACCATGAGCAACATGGTGGCCCAGATGTTCTTCGACACCCTGGGCAAGGGCGACGCGGACTTCATCGGCGTCCAGAACCCGGGCGGTACCCGCGCGGACCTGGCAGCCGGCGACATCACCTACGCCCAGGCCGCGGCCATCCTGCCCTTCGCCAACACGCTGATGACCACCCAGATCACCGGCGCCCAGGTGAAGACCATGCTCGAGCAGCAGTGGCAGACCAATGCCGACGGCTCCATCCCCAGCCGCGCCTACCTGCAGCTGGGGCTGAGCAAGAACGTCACCTACACCTACGACGAGTCACGTCCGATGGGTGACCGAATCACGTCGATCGCGGTCAACGGCAAGGCCATCGATCCGGCCAAGCTGTACACCGTCGGTTCGGGCAACTTCCTGATCACCGGTGGCGACAACTTCCGCGTGCTCGCCGAGGGCCAGAACAGCCGCGACACCGGCGCCAGCGATCTGGCCGCCTGGGTGGAGTGGCTGACCGCGAACAAGACGGTCTCGCCGAGCTTCGCCCGCGGTGCCGTCAGCGTCAAGGAGACCCCGAAGACCCTGACCGCTGGCCAGGCCACCACCTTCACCGTCGGCGCCCCGCAGGGTGCGCTGCAGACCGACACCCTGGACATGAAGTCGGCCGGTGCCGTGGCCAACACCTCGCTGGTGGCCAGCATCGGCGACGTGCAGGTGGGTACCGCGACGGTCAGCGACGGCAAGGCCACCCTCACGGTGACCGTGCCCGAGAGTGTCGCCAAGGGTGCCGCCGTCCTGACCCTGAAGGCCGCCCCTTCCGGCACCGTGGTGAGCATCCCGGTCACCATCGCCTGATCCGCTCGGCACCGTTCGCACGAAAGGGGCTCGGGCCACGGCAGGATGTGCGGACGAGTGAACATGCCCTGGACGACGGGTTCGGCCAGTGAACCGGCGGGCACCACCAACCTCGCCACGGTTCCGACGAGGTCTGCCCGACGCGCCAGCGCCCCAATCGGCCCCAGCACTCCGGCCTCGTCCGACCCCAGGCCACGGGCCTCGACGGGCTCGGCCACCGTGGATGCGTCAGTAGACCTCCACCTGGCTGAGCCGGCAGGGTGCGGTAGCCACCAGGCGCAGCCCGTCGATCGGCTCGGAACCCACCCGGTAGGCGGCCGTCTGGTCCGGGTGCGGGGTGGAGCGGGTGACCACGGCGGCGTCGGCCCACTCCCCGTCGCAACGGACCTCGACGCGCAGACCGGGTGCGGCCGCTTCGGGGCTGGTCACGGTGAGGTAGAGCGGCGTGAAGGGCTGCTCCCAGGTGAAGCTGACCACGTCACCGGCCGAGAGGTCCGCATGATTCTCGCCCCGGTCGTCCACCAGGCACTCGGGTCCGTCGTAGCTGGCCGCCGGGGTACGGTCCGGCTGCCAGCGTCGGGCCTTTCCGGTGGCCGTCGACGCACTCCACGGGCGCGTTCCTGCACCCCAGCTGGACGGCTCGGGGCCCAGCTCGAACTCCAGCAGCGCATTGCCGCGGACCAGCTCGGCCGGAATGGTGACGGCATTCCACAGCTCCCCGTTGACCCGCAGGGACTGGATGTAGCGGTGCTCGATGCCCGTCGCACGGATCTCCAGCCGGGTTCCGTCGGTGCGGTTCCACGCCATCTTCGCGAACAGGGGCGCGGTGATCGCCAACTCTCCCCCGCCGACGAAGACCGGGTAGAGGCCCATGGCCAGCAGCAGCCAGTAGCCGCTCATCTCGCCGTTGTCCTCGTCGCCCGGGTAGCCTTGGCCGATCTCCGAGCCGACGAACTTCTTGTCCAGCAGCTCCCGCGTCAACCACTGCGTCTTGTGCGGCTGTCCGGCGAACAGGTACATGAACGGAATGTGGTGCGCCGGCTGGTTGCTGATGGCCAGCTGCCCGATGCCGTCGGCCTGGGCCTCGTTCATCTCCTGCGTGTTGTAGGTGTAGCTGCCCCACATCGCCGGGCTGGTCACCGCCGGGGTCCGCAACATCTCGTCGAGCTTGTCCGCCAAGGCGTGTTCCCCACCCAACAGCTTGGCCAGCAGGGCGCCGTCGTGCGGGGCGTGGAAGGCCTGCCCCCAGGCATTGGTCTCGGTGTAGTCGTGGCCCCAGTGGCGCGGGTCGAAGTCCTTGGGCTCCACGCGCCAGCCACCGTCGGGCCGACGGCCCTGGTAGAAACCGATCCCGGCGTCGAACATCTCTGCGTGGGCCAGGGCGCGGTTGGCGAACCAGACCTCATTGGCCTCCAGCTCCTCACGCCTGCCGGCCAGGCGCGGATCGTTCGTCGCGCGGACCGCCAGCCGCCCGGACCACAGGGAGATGGCTGCATCGCAGGAGGCGTTGTCCATGGTCCAGGCCAGCCCCTCCTCCGTGTCGGTGTCGATCCATCCGACGAAACGTCCCTTGCCGATCCCCTTGCGGCCGGTCAGCACTGAGTCCGACGGTCCGGTGGCATTGCGGAGCGCCGAGTCGTAGGCGGCCAGCTCGTCGGAGCCCGAGGCGAAGGTGTGCGCCAGCGAGGCGTCGGCGAAGATGGCGTCCGAGCTGGTGCCGGGCATGCAGTCGACGTAGCCGGGGGCGGACCAGCGCGCCATCCAGCCGCCGTCGCGGTACTGCTGCAGGATGCCGCCCAGCAGCTCGGGGGCCTTCTCCGGCGTGAGCAGCGAGTACAGCGGCCAGCAGGTTCGGAAGGTGTCCCAGTAGCCGTTGTTGACGCTCAGCTGCCCGTCGACCACCTGGCAGCCGGTGTGGTCAGGGGTGTGTGCTCCAGCCGGACGGAAGGGCGAGGCGTAGGCCCAGCGGGGCTCTTCTGGGCTGCCGACGTTCTCGTGGTGGTCATTGGGCCACGAGTACAGGCAGGCCAGGTTGGACCAGGCCGTGATCCGCTGGTCCAGCGTCCCGCCGTCGATCTCCAGGCGCCCCAGCAGCTCGGTCCAGGTGGCGTGGGCACGGCCGGCGATGTCGTCGAAGCTGGCCTGCCCCACCTCCATCTCCAGGTTCCGGCGCGCCTGCTCGACGCCGAGGAAACTCATCGCCGCGCGTACTTCCAGCACGTCGGCCTCGGTCTCCAGGATGGCGGCCTGCGGGCGCGGCAGCGGAACGGTCAGCTTGCCGAACCAGGACTTGTGCAGCCGCTTGCCGTTGATGACGACGATGCCCTCCAGCGGGCTGCGACGTTCGCGAGCGCGGTGCACGGCGGCGGGTGCATTGGTCTCGCCGTAGACATAGGCCGGTGGACTGGGCCGGTGCAGGCCGACGGTCCATCCTTCGGCCGGAGCGATGGAGGCGTGGAAGGCCACCCGCCCGTCGTCGAGTGTCTCGGTGTGCATGGTGCCGACGAAGGGCTGGTCCAGCACGACGCCGTGCCGGGCGGACTCGGTGAAGGTGAACTTGAAGACCCCGGCGCGCGACGTGGGCGTCATCTCCGCCCGGATCCCCCCGTCGAGGTCCACCCGGTAGTAGTGCGGGCGGTCGATCTCGTCGTCATGGCTGAAGGCGCGGGCCCGCTTGGTCGGCGACGCCGTCATGTGACCTTGCCAGGGCATGATCTGGAAGGCGGAACGGTCCGCGATCCACGGGCTGGGCTGGTGACAGAAGGCCAGCGCGGACAGCTTGGGAACCGGGCCCCCGTCGCGGTGCCAGCCGTAGAGCCAGTTGCGATCCCGACTCTCCGTGAGCGGGACGAGGAAGTTGAAGCCCTGCGGCACGCAGGTCAGCGGCAGCGCATTGCCCCGGGAGTAGAGGAAGGCCGAGTGGGTGCCGCGGGTGGTGCGCACCCGGTCGACGACGTCGGGCTCCTCCACGGGGCGGGGCCGCATCCCGAAGACCTGCAGCCAGCCGGAACCCACCAGTCCTGCGCGGCTGGCCAGCAGCACCTGCTCCACCCGCTGGCCGACCAGCTCGTCGAGGGAGAGCTGCAAGAGGTTCCAGTTGTCCGCCACCAGGCACTGCCTGCTGCCGTCGATGACGTGTTCGTGCTGGTCGCGCAGGGTGACAGAGCCCGTTTCCGTGATGAACTCGACGCCCAGCGAGCAGCCGTCGAAGTTGGGGTCCGGGGAGTCATTGCGGGTGGGGTCGTGCTCCAGGTCCGGGAAGACGGCCAGCTCGAAGACGGTGCCGGGCCGGACCCTGAACCCGCCGCCGATCCGGGTGGATCCGCCTGCCACCTGCTGCCGGAAGTGGTGCACCGTGCCATGCTTCAGACCGGCCCGGGGCATCGAGGCCATCGGGTTGGTGGGGCCGGGCGAAGGAGTCAGGACGGGGCCGTGGCCCTGGACGTCGTCGGTGGCGCTGGTCTGGGGCATCGGCTCTCCTGGAAGGGCTTGTCAGGGTGCGTCGGGGGCCGCACCCGGCACTGGGTCCAGCGTAGCCGGGGCGTTGCCAGACATTGATGGCTCCCTCGCTGGCAATCCGCAGATAGCCCGTGGCCACGATCCGCCGCTCCACCTCCTGAGGGCTGGGCAGCGGGTCGCCGACCTCCTTCTGGCTCATGTCCAGCACGACGAAGTCGCTGGGGATCTTGGTGAGCGTCGGAAGTGTCACGAGATTGCTGCGGGTCAGGTGGGCGGCCAGCCGGTTGTCGACCTCCAGGCAGGTGCCGGCCGGCAGGTGGCGCAGCACCGCCTGCTGGTGCACCATCAACGGCTTGGTCTGCCAGGCGTTGTGGAAGAGGCGCACCAGGGCGTAGTTGCGACCCTGCACAGCCAGGTCGAAGACCGGGGTGAACACCAGCACCTGTTGATCGCCAGGAAGAAGACGACGGTGCCCAGCAGCACCAGAGCGCCACACATCGCCAGCGTCCGGTGCAGGGGCTTGGGCGCGGCCCGGGAAGGCGCTCGGGTTTGTGGGATCCGCTCGTGTTGCAACCCACGCGGATCGTGCGAACCCGAGCGGCTGCCGCCCCGCGAGCGGGGCCAGCGTCGCGATGATGGGGTGCCGGCCGTAAGGAATTGTGGGTAGCGGCTGAGGCAGTGGATGCCGTAGACCAGCCAGCTGGCCAGTATGAACCACCAGATGGCCCGGGGCGAGGAGAGTTCACGGTGCACGCGTCCGCGCGCTGCCACGGGGACGACGGGATGGGCCATGGCGGCAGTGCAGAGCGCCATCAGGGGGTGGTTCCGCCGCCATGGGGGCGCCCCCAGCACACCCGTCGGGTGACTTGTTCGTTCAAATGGGTGGGCTCCTCCGCGCGTCTTCCCGCCAGTGGCGCAAAGGGGCTCCGAAGGGTTTGGCCTGACCGTCATGCCGTGTACTGTGGAGACAGTTGTTGAAGTTCTAGTACCTCGTATGACAAGCGGTTTTCGGCCTCGACCCCCATCCAGGGCGTCCGTGCCAAAACTGTTTTCTGGACGGTTCACAAGGCATCACAGCTAGGAGCACCCGAAAGCCGGAGTGCTCAGCACCCAGAAAGCAGAAATGACATGACTACTGGCATCGTGAAGTGGTTCAACGCCGAAAAGGGCTTCGGCTTCATCGCCCCCGAGGACGGCTCCGCCGACGTGTTCGCGCACTTCAGCGCCATCCAGGGCTCGGGCTTCAAGAGCCTCAACGAGAACGACCGCGTGGAGTTCGAGGTTGTCCAGGGCCCCAAGGGCGCCCAGGCCGCCGACATCCACGTGATCAGCTGACACCAGGTCTTCAAGAACCGCCCGTCCTGCTCCGGCAGGGCGGGCGGTTCTGCGTCTCCGGACGGAGGCCCCCTGCCCGTCGGTCAGTCCTACGGCACCCTCCGCACACAGGGCGAGTGACCCCGCCCCTGACGGGGCCGGGTCCCTCGCCGCACCACTGGCCCGTGCCTCAGAACTGGCCTGCCTCCACCAAGCGGGTCCGCTCGTCGCGCAGCGCGACGTCCTTGGGGTGGAAGCGAAGACGAACCAGAAGGCGGCGTTCATCAGGTAGGGGATGGTCACGAAGTGGAGCAGCGTGCGCTGCAGGCCGAAGCTCACCGACATCCAGCCGGTGGCCAGGCTCATCAGGGCCGTCAGGCAGCCCTGCACCAGGCTGAACAGGACGGCGAAACCGGTGGCGGACAGCTGCGTCGGGACCACGCTGGCCACCATCGGCAGCACACACCCGGAGAATCCGATCGAGAAGACCAGGCCCAGCATGAAGGCCACCACGTAGTACTGGCCCAGGCTGAACTCCACCGGGAAGGCGATGAAGGTCATCGCGGCAAAGGCGACACAGTAGATCTGGAAGAGGTCGATGCGGCCCTTGTCCCCGAAGCGACGCTGGAAGAAGTCGCCCAGGAAGCCGCCGATGAAGGAGGACAGGAACTGCCCCAGCTGGAGGATGGTGCACAGGTAGGCGGCGTTCTTGATGCCCCAGCCCAGGTCCTTGGCCCAGAACTTGGCCCGGAAGCCGAACATCACCAGCGAGGTGAGCATGGGGAGTATCGCCAGCCATTCGGGTTGTCACCGAACTGCCCCAGCGCCGGGGTGAGCAGCATGCCCAGGCCGGCCGAGATGCCGCGCACCGTACCGAAGGCCTTGCCACGCTCGGACTTGGCGTAGAGCGAGTTGATCAGGCCCAGGGCCGCGTCATTGACCGCGAAGGCGTTCATGATCTGCGGGAAGAAGACCTTGGAGACACCGCCCTCGGAGTTGTCGATGGACATCGGCGCTCCCAGGGCGACCGTCGCCCCCATCCGGCCCTTGGGCTTCACGAACTCCGCGTCCTCATTGACGGGGACGTAGGTGGGGCCGTAGCCGGGAACATTGGCGACGAGGTCCTCCCGTCCGGGGACCTGGGTGATGGACGAATTGTCCGGGTGTTGCGTGGTCAACTGAGGCCTTTCATGTGCTTCATCGAGCAGTGAGCCGTGATGCGTCAACTGTGGAGCCAGCACCGATGCGTCGTGACCCTGTTGCCGGATCTTGCCGTCGGTCACCCACCGGGCAGTGCCCGGTGATGTCAGTGCCATGGGGCAGGATCGGGGCATGACCAATTTCGACGCACTCACCCCAGAAGCCCTGCGTGCCCGTGGATCCATGAAGTGGAACCGTCGCGGCCCGGAGGTCCTGCCCATGTGGGTGGCGGAGATGGACTACCCGCTGGCCGATCCGGTCGCCGCCGCCATCGACGAGGTGGTGGCGCGCCAGGGCTTCGGCTACGCGGAGGTGGATGACCGGGTCCCCCGTGCCTTCGCGGACTTCGCGGCCCGTCGGCTGGGCATGACGGTCAACCCGGGGTGGACCACCGTCGTGCCGCATGTCCTGGCAGGCATCGAGATCGCCGTCGAGGTATTCACGCCGAAGGATGCCGGCGTGGTGGTCACCACCCCCGCCTACATGCACTTCCTGGTCATCCCCGGGCTGACCGGGCGCGAGGCCGTCGAGGTGCCGCTCCTGGAGACCAGGGGCGCGGCCAGCGTCGACGAGCAGTGGCACCTGGACCTGGAGGGCATCGAGCGCGCCTTCGCCAATGGCGCCCGCTCGCTGATCCTGTGCCAGCCCTACAACCCGGTCGGCAAGGTCTTTTCCCGTGAGGAACTGGCCGAGCTGGCCCGGATCGTCGCCAGGTACGACGGTTGGGTGATCAGCGACGAGATCCATGCCCCGCTGACCCTGCCCGCCATCCGGCACCTGGCCTACTCGGAGGTGGACGAGACGGCCGCCAGCCACTGCGTCACCATCACCAGCGCGTCGAAGAGCTTCTCCATGCCCGGCCTGCCCTGTGCCACGGTGAGCCTGCACACCCAGGCGGGCCACGATCGCTTCGTCACCAATGCCCATCCGGACCACCTCTACGGCGCCACGACGCTGGGGATCGAGGCCAATGTGGCGGCCTTCACCGGGGGCGACGAATGGTTGGACGGCGCCCTGGCCAAGATCGCCCAGAACGTGGCGCGGACCAAGGCCTTCGTCGACGCGGAACTGCCCGACGTGCGCTATGTGCCCGGTGATGCCACCTACTTCGCCTGGCTGGACCTGCGCGAGGCGGGCCTGGGCGATGACCCGGCCGCCTGGGTCTTGGATAAGGGCAAGCTGTGGATGAATCCCGGAGGAGACTTCGGGGCCAATGGCAAGGGATTCTGCCGCCTCAACCTGGCCACCACCAGCGCCATCCTGGACGACGGTCTGGGCCGGTTGAAGGCCGCGCTGGACGCCCGCTGACGCGCCTTCAGGGGGCGAGGATCCCCGCCGCGCGAGCCGCCCCCGCATAGGCCGCCGCCAGGCTGTCGACGGTCTCGTGGGCGTTCAGCCCCGATGGGTTGGGCAGCACGAAGAGCCTCGCGCCCGCCAACGCTTCGGGCTGCTCGCCCAGCGCGGCGCTTGGCATGGCGAAGGACTGCCGGTAGGCGGTCACCCCCAGCACGGCCACCAACCGGGGCCGGCGCTGACGCACCGGTACCTCCAGGCGCACCGCTCCCCGGCGCAGTTCCTCGCGGCTCAGTTCGTCGGCGCGCGCGGTGGCCCGGGCGACGAGATTGGTGTTCCCGATGCCCAGCCGGTGCAGCTCCGCCAGGTCCTCCGGCCGATAGCCGTCGGCGGCATCGAAGGGGTGGCTGATGATCCCGGCCCGTGCCAGCGCCGGGTAGAAGCGGTTTCCGGGGCGGGCGAAATGGGCGCCCGTCGCGGCGGTCCACAGCGACGGGTTGATGCCGCAGACCAGCAGGCGCAGGTCCTCAGGCAGCAGGTCGGGAACCTCACGGCCCGCGAAGGCCAGCAATTCGTCCTTGCTCCATCCCATGACAGGAAGCCTGCCAGAGGGGCGCAACCGGCACCGTCGCGGCGGCCCTTGGCCACGAATGGCCGAACGTCGAGCGGACTGCGAGTGAACCACTGTCCAAGGGACCCGTGGCGGTCCTACGCTCGTGGCAGGACGGCGCAGCATGCGCCACGACGACGAGGTGAGAGATGCCCCTGTACGGACCCCTGTTCAATGACTACGCGGAGAAGAACTCCGAGCACCAGTTCAGCCTGCAGAACAAGAAGCTGCTCAAGGTCGAGATGGGCTTCGGCCCGGTCTGGGCACGCACCGGATCCATGGTGGCCTACCAGGGCAAGATCAACTTCACCAACAAGGGATCCGGCGGGATCGGCAAGTTCCTCAAGCAGGCTGCCACCGGCGAGGGCGTGCAGCTGATGGAGTGCACCGGCAGCGGCGAGCTCTTCCTGGCCGAAGAGGCTGCCGACGTCCAGGTGATCTACCTGGAGAACGACACGATCAGCGTCAATGGCGGCAATGTGCTGGCCTTCAGCCAGTCGATCCAGTGGGATGTGCGACGCATCCAGGCCCGTGGCGCGGCGATGACCGGCGGCCTGTACAACGTGGTCCTGCAAGGCACCGGCTTCGTCGCCATCACCACCAAGGGTGAGCCGGTGGCCCTCGACGTCGCCCAGGCGCCGACCTTCGCCGACGCGCAGGCCGTGGTGCTGTGGACCGGCGGCGTGCAGATGGACATCAAGATGGACACCGGCGGCCTGAAGTCGATGGTGCGTGGCGGCACCGGCGAGATGCTGCAGATGGCCTTCCGCGGTCAGGGCCACGTCGTGGTCCAGCCCTGCGAGAACGTCGTCGCCACACCCAATGGCAGTGGCGGGGCCGGCGGCATGCTCGGCGGCCTGCTCGACGGGTAGACGACGGGTTCCGCCCGCCGCCATCCGATTCCCTACGCGGCCCTCCAGAGCTGTCAGTCCCCCAGCGTCGCCACCATGACGGCCTTGATGGTGTGCATCCGGTTCTCGGCCTGGTCGAAGACGACGGACTGCGGCCCCTCGAAGACCTCGTCGGTGACCTCGAGCGCCTCCATCCCGAACTGCTCGTGGACCTGGCGTCCGACGGTGGTCTCCAGGTCATGGAAGGCCGGCAGGCAGTGCAGGAACTTCGCCTCGGGGTTGCCGGTGGTGGCCATCACCTCGGCATTGACCTGGTAGGGCTTGAGCACCTCGATCCGATCGGCCCAGACGTCCTTGGACTCGCCCATGCTCACCCACACGTCGGTGGAGATGAAGTCACAGCCCGCGACGCCGGCGGCGACGTCGTCGGTGATGGTGATCCGGGCCCCGGTCTGCTCGGCGAGGCCGCGGGCCAGACCGACCACCCACTCCTCGGGCTGGTACTCGACGGGCGCGACGATCCGGATGTCCATGCCCACCAGGGCACCGGAGACGAGGCAGGAATTGCCCATGTTGTAGCGCGCATCACCCAGGTAGGCGTGCGCCACCTGGTCCAGGGGCTTGCTGCAGTGCTCACGCATGGTGAGCTGGTCGGCCAACATCTGGGTGGGGTGCCACTCGTTGGTCAGGCCATTCCAGACGGGGACGCCGGCCTTGGCGGCGAGCACCTCGACGCCGTCGGTGCCGAAACCGCGGTACTCAATCCCGTCGAACATCCGGCCCAGCACGCGGGCAGTGTCCGCCATCGACTCCTTGTGCCCGATCTGGCTTCCGGTGGGTTCGAGGTAGGTGGTGTGGGCGCCCTGGTCGAAGGCGGCCACCTCGAAGGAGCACCGGGTGCGGGTGGAGGTCTTCTCGAAGATCAGGGCGATGTTGCGGCCGATCAGGCGCTTGGTCTCCTGGCCGGCCTTCTTGTCCGCCTTGAGCTGGGCGGCAAGGTCCAGCAGCTCGGTCCATTCGGCGGGGGTGAAGTCCGATTCCTTGACGAAGTGGCGGCCCTTGAGGCTCATCATGGCTCCCTGTGCTCTGGTGCGGAAGCACACATCCTTTCAGCCCCGCGGTGCGAAGCGGAGGATGTCTCGTCGCGGGGTGCCGTGGCAGGGTTGAATCATGAGCCAGCACATCCTGATGATCTGCCACGGCAACATCTGCCGCTCCCCGATGGCCGAACGGGTCGCCCGCGCCCACGCGGAGCGCGAGTGCCTCGACGTGACGATCACCTCCGCCGGGGTCAGCGCCGAGGAGGACGGCAATCCCATCGACCGCCGGGCGGCCAGCGTCCTGCGGGAGGCCGGCTATGACGCCTCGAACCACCGGGCCCACCAGGTGACGGCGCTGGAGGTCCGGGAGGCGGACCTCGTGGTGGCAGCGGAGGAATACCACCTGGACCGGCTTCGACGCCTGGTCCCGGACGCGGAGAACCTGCACCTGTTCAGCGAGTTCGACCCCGAGGCCTCCACCGGCGACGGCCTGCCAGACCCCTGGTACGGCGGGATGGACGGCTTCCATGACACCCTGGCGGCCGTCGAGAGGGCAATGCCGGCGCTGATGGAGCGGGTACGGCAGAATTCCTGAGACCGCCCCTCACAGGGCCACCCGTCGCGTGGCTCGAGCGGACCCCTCGAGTGAGAGGATCGACGCACCGAAACGACAGACCCTCCGGAGAACCGTGTCCCAGCAAGCAATCGCCGAGCGTGGCCAGCACATTGGCCCGCGGTATGCCCTGGGGCGGGCCCGTCGGGACTCGACGACGACCGCGCTACGGGTGCTCGGGCTCGCCTCGCTGGCGCTGACCCTGACCACCGAGACCGTCCCGCTGACCCTCGCCTTCGGTTCTGCCGAGTCGGAGGCCGGGCTCGGCCTCGCCCTCCTGCTCTCTTCCCAGCTGCTCGCCGGCGTGGCCCTGATGCTGCCACGCCACCACGTCGTCATCCCCTGGATCCTGCTGGCGCTGCTGGGAGGTGGGATCGCGGAGATGATGTCCCACACCGAGAACTTCCGCGCCGCCGAATACCTGCTTCCCGGCTACTGGCTGCTGCCGCTGATCTCCGTTGCGATGCGCTCCAAGAAGCGTCAGGTCTACGGCTCCTTCGCCCTGATCGGCGCGGCCGCGATGATGGTCGTGCAACAGGTGTACGTCGGCGTGCACAACTGGGTGGGAGTGGCGGATCATGTGTGGATCCTTCAGCCCACCATGCTGGTGCTGCTCTTCGGCGACGCCGTCATCTCCATCGACAGGGCCCGCGGCGAGGCGGTCGAACGCAGCCTGACCGCACAGCAGGAGCAGGAAGAACAACAAGGTCTGGACCAGGGCCGGCGCGAGGCGGACCGGATCCTGAACGAGCACGTCCTGCGCGCCCTGGCGTTGGTGGGAGGTCCGGGGTCGACCCGGCGCATCATCGAGGAATTGCGCGGCGCCTGGGCCACCGTCGAGGTGGCGGACTCCCGTCGACGCACCACGCGGCTGGAACGCCAACTCAGGCTGGACCGCCGCCTCCGCGACGCAGGAGTCGTCGTCGAGGGTGAGACCGCCCCCATCCCGATGGCCTTGGCCCGCGCCTTCTGCGATGCCGTGGCTGCCGCCGTCGCCCCGCGGGACACCGTGGCAGGCGGGCCGGCGATCAGGGCGGTGGTGAGCGAGGTGGAGGACCTTCGACGGGTACAGCTCACGCTCCCGCGCAGCCCCGGACATCGGGGAGCCGATCGCGGCTTCGACCTGGGGGAGGTCCAGCAACGGATGTCCGAGGTGGGAGGCCAGGCCGAGGCCACACCGGCTGCGGGTGGCGGTCACGTCATCGACCTGCGCTGGCCACGTCAGGTCCCCGGGGCACCGGCCGCCGCCTGGAATGCGGCCCCCGACCGCCTGGTGCGCAGGAAGCTGACCCGCACCGCCTGGCCCACGCTGATCACCGGGCTGTTGATGACCCTGATGGCCAATACCGAGACCATCCGCCCCGCCGTCGGGCTGACCGCCGGCCTCCTCGCCTTCCTCGTCGGAGGAGTCACGGCCGCCCTGCTGCGCCGGCATCGGATCGGCCGGGCCGGAATGGCCGGGGTCTCCCTGCTGGCGCTGTCCGTCTGGGCGCTGAACCTGTGGCTGGTGCCCGCGCCACCGGAGATCGACTACCCGTTCTGGCTGGGCTGGTCCGCCTCGGCCCTGATCCACCTCGTCGTGCTGTCCGAGACCATCTCCGTAGGGCTCTTCCTGGCGGTGTTCTGGACGGTGATCCAGATCGGCGGCATTGCCCTGCGCTATGGCAGCTGGACCGAGGTCTGGTGGCACAGCTTCCTGGTGATCACCGGTGGGGGGGACGTCATCATCACCCTGCTCGTGCTCTGGGTGGCGCGGACCGCGGCCGCCCAGGAGGCCGAGGCGAAGGCCATCGCGACCAGCTTGCGGGCGGCCACGACGAGACTGCAGATGACCTCCGACGTGCAACGTCACTGGAGCCGCGTGGTGACGCAGGAGGCCCTGCCCCTGCTGGACGGCATCGCAGCGGGTGAGCTGGACCCCGATGACCCGCAGGTGCAGGCCCGGGCGCGCGCCGTGGAACGAGTACTGCGGGCGGAGCGGGCGAGCGCCTGAGACAGGTGGGGTGGGCGGCACCGCCAGCGCTGACTAGGCTTGGGCCATGACCATCTACCTCGTCGGCGGCGGCCCGGCCGACTCCCTCTCCTCGGTCCATGACCAGTTCGTCGCCTCGGCAAAGAAGCGCGGCACCAGGATCGCGGTCGCCCTGCTGGGCACCGAGGAGGAGACCGGCGGCCAGCTGGCCAGCTACGCCGATCCCCTGCGCGCCCGGTGGCCGGAGGCGGAGATCGTGCCCATCTGGCTGGATGACGAACCCGACGCTGCGCAGAACCAGACCGTCTGGCCGCAGGACCCGGAGGAGCTGGCCGGCATGGTGGTGGCCGGGGGGTGGACCCCCGGCTACCTCGAGGCGCTGCGTCCGCACCGTGAGGTGATCGCCAAGCTGGTCCGCCGCGGCGTTCCCTACATGGGCTTCTCCGCGGGCGCGATGGTGGTGGGAAAGCGAGCCATCGTCGGCGGCTGGCGTTTCCGGGGCCGTCAGATCATCCCCGAGGTGTGGGGCGAGGGCGTCGAGGAGTTCGAGATGCGCGACGGCCTGGCCCTGATCGGCCCCACCGTCGACGTGCATGCCGATGTCGCCGGGCTGGGTGCTGGCCTGGCCGCCCTGGAGAAGGGCGAGGTGACCACCGTCGTGTCCATCGACGAGCAGACCTGCCTGGTGATCGACCCGGTCAGTGGGCACACGCTCGTCGAGGGTGGCCAGCGGATCCACTGGCTGACCAAGGAGGGCACGGCCATCGTCGTGCGTCACGAGTCGTCGGCCGCGGAGCAGGAGCGCCACAAGGAGTACCTGCCGCGTGAGCGGGAGGCGGCCGAGCGTGAGGCGGCCGCCCGTCAGGCCGAGCTGGAGCGCCTGGCGGCGATCAAGGCGGAGCGGGAGCGGGAGCTGGCCGCCGAGCGTGCCGAGCGGCAGCGGGTGCTGGCCGAGCAGCGCGAACAGGAGAAGGCGCGGCTGGAGGCCGAGCAGGAGGAACGTCGACGCCGGCAGGCCGCACGTCAGCGGATCGCCGACGAGAAGGCGGCGGCCGCCAAGGCCGCCGCGGCCGAGGAGGAGGAGCGTCGCCGCCACGAGAAGCACGAGCAGCGCATCGCCGAGACAGCTCGTCGCAAGCTGGCCGCGGACAAGCGCTTCCTGCCGAAGACCGAGGAGGCTGCCCAGGAACCTGCCACCGAGCAGCCCCTCGAGCTCGCCGAGGTGGCGCGCACCAAGGCAGCGGGAGACAAGCGGCTCACCACCGGGCCGGCCCCCACGGAGTGAACCAACCGACCGGCCCGGCACCGCTGGCCCCGGGAGATGACGCCTACCGTCGCACGACGGTGGCGCTCTTCCTGGCCGGGCTGGTCACCTTCGCCGCGCTGTACTGCACACAGCCGCTGCTGCCCCTGCTGGGCCAGGTCTTCCACGTCTCCCCCGCGGAGACCGCGCTGAGCGTGTCCGCGACGACCATCACGCTTGGTCTCGCACTGCTCTTCCTGGGCCCCATCTCGGACGCCTTCGGCCGGACCAACATCATGCTGGCCAGTCTCTTCGCCAGCGGGCTGGTCACCCTTGCCGTTGCCGCCAGCCCGTCCTGGCCGGTGCTGCTGGTGCTGAGGGCCGCGTTGGGCATCTGCGTGGCGGGGCTGCCCGCCGTCGCCGTGGCCTATCTGCGGGAGGAGATCTCCCCCGGAGCAGCCGGGCGGGCCACGGGCCTCTACATCGGTGGCACGGCGCTGGGCGGCATGGCCGGCCGCCTGCTCAGCGGGGCCCTGGCGGACCTCTTCGGCTGGCGCTGGGCCATCGCCGGGATCGGCCTGCTGGCACTGGCCTGCGCCGTGGTGGTGCACCGGCTGTTGCCGCGCAGCCGCTTCTTCGTCGCCCAACCCTTGTCCCCCGCCGAGCTGACCGCCAAGACGCTGCGCCTGCTGCGCGATCCGGTGCAGTTGGCCCTGATGACCCTGTCCTTCTGCGCGATGGGTGCCTTCGTCGCCGGGTTCAACGCGATGGGCTTCCGGCTGGAGGCCCCGCCCTACCGCCTCGGGGTGGGGTTGGCGGGGACGGTCTTCCTGGTCTACGCCTTCGGCTCGTGGAGCTCGGCCCGGGCGGGACGTTTCGCGGAGGGGCATGGCCCCGCGAAGGTGGCGCTGGGTGGCCTGGCGCTGCAGCTGGCGGGAATCTGCGTGACGGCTGCGGAGACCCTGCCGCTGGTGGTGCTGGGTCTGGCGCTGACCACGATCGGCTTCTTCGCCGCCCACGGCGTGGCCAGCGGATGGGTGGCCGCCCATGCCGCCCGGCAGGGGCTGGGGACGGGCCAGGCGGCGTCCCTGTACCTGTTCGCCTACTACCTGGGCAGCTCGGTGGCGGGGACCGCGGCAGGGTGGGCGTGGAGCGGTTGGCGGTGGCCGGGCGTGACGCTGCTCACCGCAGCACTCGTCGTGGCCGCCCTGCTGGTGGTGCGTCTGGCGGGCCGCTGGGAAGAGCCCTCTCAGGGCTGAGCGCCGGCCCCCAGCTGGACGAGGGTGTCCACCCCCAGCAGGGCCAGGCCGTGGTGGAAGTGGGTCCCTGCGTCGCGGCCCAGCGCATCGAAGAAGTTGGGCCCCCACTGGAGCAGGTGCTCGGCAAGGAAACGCTCCCGCCCCGACGCCAACCGCGTGCGCTCCTGGTCCGTGGTGGCATCGAGCCAGCGTTCGGACAGTTTCGCGACGAATTCCAGCTCCAGCGACAGGTGGTCATCGGGAGCCCGGTTGAGGTGGGGTGCCGCAAGACCGAATTCCGCATAGGCGGCGCGGACCTCCAATGTCTGTTCGTCGAAGAGCAGGCCCTCGACGGAGCGATGGACGGACTCGTACGGGTGGACGGCCACCCGTCCCGGGCCCCCGACCAGCCGGGCGTGGTCGGCAGCCACGGCGTCCGCATCCTCACCCACCTCCGCGGAGCGCGCCCACAGGTCGAGCCCGGCACGGCACACCTCGGTGCGCTCCATCGGCCACCCCTCCAGCCACTCGGCCGAACGGATCCGGTCCAGCACCTCGGCCTTCGCAGGGGCCGAGACGAAGGTGGCCAGGACGCGCAGGGCAGCGGCGCTGCGGGCCATGCCCTCCTCGTCGGTCTCGACGCTCATGTGCCCACCCGCACCATCGAGCCGTAGAACATCAGGCGGCCGATGAACTCACCGACGAAGGCCAGGGCGAAGGCGACCACGCCCAGGGCCGGCAGGTAGCGGTAGCTGTCCACCCGAGCCACCAGCTTGAACAGCAGGTAGGCCAGGCAGAGCAGGGCCGCGGCCAGCAGCAGGGCCTGCGCCGTGCGCCATCCGCCCAGTTCACCGCCCAGGATCTCCAACGAACGACGTGCCGCCGGCGACGGGTGCCCGCCGAGGAAGGCGTAGTAGCTGACCCGCTCGAAGAAGCGCACCGCAATCAGCACCACACCAGCCAGGGAGATGGCCCGCACGGTCTGGGTGAGCAGGGCGTCGGCGTCCGGATCCGGCTCGGAGCGGCCGCGACGGATCCGGTAGACCACCAGCAGTGCGGCGGCCACAGCCAACCCGCCCAGCAGCAGCGTGGTGATGTAGAAGGCGATCGGGGTGTGCACGGTCGCCCAGGCGGGGACGGTGCGCAGCGAGTAGACCTTGCTGATGGCAAAGACCAGGAAGAAACCCACCAGGGCCGTCAACCCGGCCAGCACCTGACGCAGGCGGTGGTTGAGCAGCTTGAACCACTGGCAGATGGCGAAGGCGGCGCCCAGTGCCGCGAAGGCCATCCCGAAGACGATCTCACGCGAGAGCCAGCTGGAGCCCAGGTGCAGCAGGGCATTCGGGGCGCGCAGCGGTTTGCCCAGGTGCATCGTGGAGGCGGCCAGCCCCAGCACCAGCAACGGGCCGATCGCGTACAGCGCCGGATCGGTCACCTTGTCCATCGTCTTCTGCGGCACCTTCAGGCCCGCCAGGTGGATGATGCCGAGCACGATGAAGGAGCCCACCGACATCTGGGCGCAGATGGTGAAGATCACCAGCGGAAGTTCATGCCACATGTCAGATCTCCTCGGGATTCGCGATCTCGCCGGTGCCCTGGCCCGGGGGCTGGGCGTCGCGGTGCGGGGTGATCACCAGGTTGGGCCGGGTGATCTCGGGATCCGGCAGCGGTTCCACGGACCGCACGTCGCTGTTGTGCTTCTTGGCCAGCTCGGCGACGTCACCCCATTCGAGGGCGCGCGAGGGACAGGCGGCGACGCAGGCGGGTTCCTGCCCGGCATCGCGGTAGTCCTTGCACCCGTCGCACTTGGTCATGATCCCCTTCTCGGGGTTGAACTGCGGGGCGCTGTACGGGCAGGCCATCGCGCAGTACTTGCAGCCGATGCACTTCTTGGGATCGACGTAGACCGTGCCGTCGTCGCGGATGGTCATGGCGGTGGTGGGGCACACCTCCGCACAGATCGGGTCCTCGCAGTGGTTGCAGGAGATCGACGTGTAGTAGCTGAAGACCTTGGGTTCGTAGGTGTCACCCTGCTGCACCCAGCTGCCGCCGGTGTACTCGATCACCCGTCGCCACTGCACGCCGATGGGCAGGTCGTGCTTGTCCTTGCAGGCAATGGCGCAGGCCTTGCAGCCATTGCAGGCCGACTGGTCGAAGTAGAAGCCTTCCATGATCCGTCCTCTCAGGCCTTCTTGATCTGCACGAGGGTGGTGTGCTGGCAGTTGCCCTTGGAGACCGGGGTCCAGTGCAGCGACGTGAGCACGTTGACGGCACCTCCGTGGTCGACGCCCTCGGCGTCGAAGTCGGTCCAGGCGCCCTGCGGGAGCGAGGCGACGCCGGGCATGATGCGTGCCGTGACCTTGGCCGGGATCTGCACCCGGCCGCGGTCGTTGAAGATCTCCACCGTGTCACCATTCTTGATGCCGCGCTTCTCGGCGTCGGGAATGCTGATCCACACCGACTGCGGGTGGGCCTCCTGCAGGTTGGACAGGTTGCCGTAGGTGGAGTGCACGCGCTGCTTGAAGTGGTGTCCGATCAGCTGCAGCGGGTACTTGTCATTGGACAGTGCCTCCATGGCACCTTCCCAGGTGTCCACGTGCATCGGCAGCGCGGTGATCACGTCGCCCTTCTTGCGGTCCGGGAATTCCCACGTCCTGGCCATGTTCCACAATTCCTCGGAGAAGATCTCGATCTTGCCGGTGGGCGTCTCGAGCGGGTTCTTCACGGGATCCTCGCGGAAGTCCCTCAGCGCGACGGTGGTGCCCTCGGGGTTGCGGTAGCGGTGCACGCCCTTCTTGAGCATCTCCTCGAACTTCGGCATGCCGGGCACGGCCTTCACGTTCACCTCGTCCTGCAGGTATTGCGCCCAGCCCCGCAGGTCGCGGCCCTCGGTCACCTTCTTCTCCACCCCCAGCCGCTTGGCGATCTCGGTGACCATCTCGTAGGCCGGCTTGGAGTCGTGCAGCGGCTCGATGGCCTTCTCGCAGGCGATCAGGTAGGCGGTGTCACCGCAGTACTCGCTGGGCACCAGGTCCCAGCGCTCCGCGGTGGTGGTGTCGGGCAGCACCAGGTCGGAAAGGTCTGCCGAGGTGGACATCTGGTTGTCGACGGTGACGATGAACTCGCACTTCGACTCGTCCTGCAGGATCTCGCGCAGCTTGTTGAGGTCGGCGTGCTGGCTGCCCAGCATGTTGCCGCCGTACTCCAGCAGGAACTTGATGCTGGTGCTCAGCTTCTTGACGCCGCGCACGCCGTCCTTGACGTCGGTCATCTCCTCGCCCCGCACGATCGCCTCGCTCCAGCCGAAGTTGCTGATGGCGGCCTTGCACGGGTTGTCACCATTGGGCAGCCAGGCGGTCAGCGGCCAGTAGTTGCCCTCGCGGCCACCGGTGCCGCCGCCGGGAATGCCCACCTGGCCCAGCACATTGGCCAGAGTGTAGATGGCGCGGGCCTGGTTCTCACCATTGGCGTGGCGCTGCGGGCCCCAGCCCTGGGTGATGTTGACCGGCTTGGTGCGGCCCAGTTCCAGCGCGAACTCGATGATGGTCTTCTCGGGCACGCCGGTGATCTTCGACGCCCAGGCCGGGGTCTTCTCGATGCCGTCGGCCCCCTTGCCCATGATGTAAGTCAGGTAGGAGTTGTTGGCCGGGATGCCCTTGGGCATGTGCTTCTCATCGAAGCCGACGCAGTACTTGTCCAGGAAGGCCTGGTCGTGCAGGTTGTTCTTCACCAGGTGGTGCACGATGCCGTTGACCAACGCCGCGTCGGTGCCGGGGCGCGGGCTGATCCACTGGTCTGCCAGGACCGCGACGGAGTCGGAATGGCGCGGGTCCACCACGACGATCTTCAGCCCCGCCTTGCGGGCCGCCTCCAGCGAGACATAGGTGAGGCCGCCACCCGACATGCGGGTCTCCTGCGGGTTGTTGCCCCACAGCACCAGCATCCGGCCGTGCTTGAGGGAGTCCTCGAAGGAGTTGGAGACCTGCTCGTCCTGGTTGCCGTAGTGAAAGCGGGTGATCCCACCGATCTGGCTGTAGGAGTAGTTGTTGTAGTAGTTCAGGTGGCCACCCATGGCATTGAACAGCCGCTGCCAGCCGGCGCCGTAGGCAAGGTGGGCATTCCACACGCCGGAGCCGTAGACCTTGAAGACGGCCTCGGGGCCGTAGGTGTCGTAGGTGTGCTTCAGCTTCTCCGCGAACAGGTCGAAGGCCTCGTCCCAGCTGATCTCCTCCCACTGTCCCTCGCCGCGCCTGGTGCCCTCCTTGCGCTTGAGGGGCTTCTTGATGCGGTCAGGATTGTAGATCCGCTGGCGCATGTTGCGGCCCCGCACGCAGGCGCGGATCTGGCGGTTCTCCAGGGTGTCGTCGCCGGTGTTGTCGGGCAGCACCCGCACCACGACGCCGTCCTTGACCTGCAGCCGCAGCGGGCAACGAGAGCCGCAGTTGACGATGCAGGCGCTCCACACGGTGCGGTCCGCGTCGGGCATCCCGTCGGCCTGCAGCAGCCTCACCGGCTCGCTGGCAGCGCGCAGCGGATCACTGGAGACCAGCGCGCCCGTAGCGGCAGCGGCACCGGTCCACTGCATCAGGCTGCGGCGCGAGAAGCGCGCCCCCTCACCCCTGGCCGGGGTTCTCGTCGAAGCCGTCACCACAAACCTCCCGTCGAAATTCACCACAACACCTCAACCCTAACGAGAGCACTTTTGGAGGTGAACCCCGGGTCTGGGGGTGCGTCGCATAGGCTCGAGGGGATCCCGACCGGAGGAGGTTCATGCGCGCCCACGATGCCCAGTCCGCACACACCCGCCGGGAGCTCCTGCTCACCCACCTGGAGCGAAGCCCCGGCGGCGTCGTCGTGCTGTGCGACCATGCCGAGCGCCGTTCGACGGCTCGCAGCCTGCGCCTGGAAGGGTGCCTTGCCACCGTGGACGCCCACTGGTTGGTGGACATCGCCGTGGCCGCCGGGACGGCCTGGCTGGACGTGGAGCAGTGCCCCGCGGCGCAGGCCCGCCAACAACTCTGGCAACTGGGTGAACTCCTCGGGCCGAGGCGCCTGGTCGTGAATGCCCTGCCGGAGGACGCCGCGCGCGGGCCCTTGCTGGACGAGCGACGCCCCCCGGTGGACCGCCGGGCGGCCCTGGGTCTGCCGACACTGGGCCTGCCGGCACTGGGGCGGCCACAAGTGGGCCCTGGGCGCCCCGAGACCGACGGCGTCCAGCACTCACCGGGGGCGGACCCGCACACCAGGCTGCTGGAATCACTGGCGAACGCGGGGATCGTGGCGGCCCACCTACCGTCGCCCGCCCTGGCCTTGGGCGCGAGCGGCTGCACCGCCTGCGGCGTCTGCGTACGCGCCTGCCCGCACGACGCACTCCGCCTGAGCCACTCCGGGAGCACCTCGACGCTGGGCCACGACGCCGGCGCCTGCCAGGGGGAGGGCCAGTGCGTGGAGCTGTGCCCGGCCGATGCCCTCCAGACGGGGGGCACCCTGGACTGGGGCGCGGCCCTGGAGCGGAGGACCAGCGTGCTGGCCCGTGTCCCCACCCGTACCTGCCGCCGTTGCCAGACCCGGGTCCCGGACGACGGCCAGGATCTTTGCCCCGAATGCACCGGACGAAGGCGGGACCCCTTCGGCGTTCACCTGCCGGAAGAGCTCCTGGCCAGACTGGGCCGCGGACCGGACGGGCGACGCCTGTGATCATCCCCACACACAGTGCAGGAGACAGCATGCACCTTGACGAGACCCCGCCTAGTCCAGACCTGCAGCCCTGGCTGGAGACGGCCTGCCGGGCCGTTGGAATCCCCAGCCACCGGCTGGACACCGCCGCCCTGATCGACCTGGCCGGGCAGGTGGCAGCCAGTGGGCTGCGCCCGATGGCCCCGGTCGCCGCCCACATCTGGGGCCTGGCCCTCTCCCGCGGCGGGGACCCCGAGACCACCCGCCGGGCGATCATCGAATCACTGCCAGCACAGCCCGTCGCAACGCACGAACGCGAGGACCGCCAGCACTGGCAGCTCTTCGTCCAGGGATGCTGCCATCGCCTCCAGCTGGCACCCGGGCTGGTCCCACTGGAGGAGATCCCCGCACTCACCCGGGAGGTTGCCCACGCCAGCATCCGGCCGATGGCTCCCGTCGTCGCCCACCTGCTGGGCCTGACCACGGACGCCGGGCCGACGCTCCGGGAGCGCACCGACGCCGTCCTGGAGGCCCTGTCCCGGGCCGCGACCGTCTCCGGCCAGCAGACGGAGGCGGGCCCGACGGGCAATCCGGACCCGCAAGTGGCAAGCTAGGCCCATGCACATCCTCGTGGTTGACGACGACCAGGCCGTCCGCGACTCCCTCGCCCGCTCCATGCAGTACAGCGGCTACGAGGTGAGCACCGCCGCCGACGGACTGGAGGCGCTCGCCAAGCTGTCCGCCATCCACGCCGACGCCGTCGTCATGGATGTCATGATGCCGCGGCTGGACGGTCTGGAGACCACCCGGATGCTGCGTTCCACCGGCAATGACGTCCCGATCCTGATCCTCACCGCCCGCGACGCCGTGGGTGACCGTGTCGACGGCCTCGACGCCGGCGCCGACGACTACATGGTCAAGCCCTTCGCCCTCGACGAGCTGTTGGCCCGCGTGCGCGCGCTCACCCGTCGCTCGCGCCCGGAGCGTGAGTCCGGCAGCGAGACGCTGGTCTTCGACGACCTGATCCTGGACACGCAGACCCGCGAGGTCTCCCGCGCGGGACGCAGGATCAGCCTGACCCGCACCGAGTTCGCGCTGCTGCAGGTCTTCATGGAGCACCCGCGGCGCGTCCTGGAGCGGGGCTGGCTCCTCAACGAGGTCTGGGGCTTCGACTTCCCCACCACGGCCAACTCGCTGGAGGTCTACATCGGCTACCTGCGGCGCAAGACGGAGAGCGACGGCGAGAGCCGCCTGATCCACACCGTGCGCGGCATCGGCTACGTACTGCGTGAGACGCCGCCGTGATCCGCCGGGCCCCGGCCCCCGGCCAGCCCCGCAATCCGTGACTTCCTGACAGGCAATCCATGAACCTCCTCGACCGCCTGGCCCGTACGTGGCCGTGGCGACGGCTGCAGGACCGCCGCTCGTCACTGAGCAGGCGGTTGGTGTGGTTGTCGGTGCTCTCCGTCAGCGCGACGGTGCTGATGGTGGCCACCGGCGCCTACTGGATGACCCGCTTCAGCCTGTACAACCAGCTGGACGACGAACTGATCGACGTCGCCGCCTACTCCGCCGCCCAGATCCAGACCGACGTCGAGGGCATGGGCGGGCTGAACACCAGTGCACTGCGCGCCGCGAACGTGACCCTGATGCTGCTTGCCAGCGACGGCCGCGCCCAGCAGGTGCGCGGCGCCAGCGTGGCGCTGGAGCCCGGCGACGAGGAACTGGCCGTCGCCCGAACCCAGACCGGTGACTCCGCACGCACCGTGACGGACACCAATGGCTCGCGCTACCGCATGGTGGCGGTGCCGCAGACCATCCAGGGCACGCGCTACGCACTGGTGATCGCCCGGCCTCTCGGGCCGACGGAGGCGACGCTGCACTGGCTGTGGCTGACGATGATGACCACCGGCGGGCTGGGCGTCCTGCTCTCGGTACTGCTGGGCTGGCTGTCCTCGCGGCAGGCGATGCAGCCGCTGCGCAACCTCTCGGGCGCCGTGGCCCACGTCACGGAGACCGACGAGCTGACCCCGATCGAGATCCATTCCGAGGACGAGCTCGGCGAACTGACCCGCTCCTTCAACACCATGCTGAACTCGCTCAGCTCGTCGCGTGAGCGCCAGAAGCGGCTGATCGCCGACGCCGGGCACGAGCTGCGCACCCCGTTGACGTCGATGCGCACCAACATCGAGCTACTGGTGGCCGACGACAAGACCGGCATGCTGCCCGAGGGGGCCCGCGGCGAGATCCTGCACGACATCGCCGCCCAGCTTGGCGAGTTCACCTCACTGGTGGGTGACCTGGTGCAGCTCTCCCGCGAGGACAAGGTGACGGCCAACCCGGAGCCGATGGACCTTCGCGACGTCGTCGAGTCCGCCATCGTGCGTGCCAAGCGTCGCGGACCTGGCCTGGTCTTCGACGTGGAGTTGAACCCCCTCTTCCTGGTGGGTGAGCCGGACACGCTGGAGCGCGCGGTGACCAACCTGCTGGACAATGCGGTGAAGTTCTCCCCGCCCGGCGGCACCATCCACGTGCACCTGCAGGGTGACACCCTGCGGATCGCGGACCAGGGCCCCGGCATCGCCGACGAGGACCGGCCCCACGTCTTCGACCGCTTCTACCGCTCTGACCAGGCGCGCAACACCCCCGGCACCGGGCTGGGCCTGTCCATCGTCGCGCACACCATCAAGGCCCACGGCGGCGAGGTGACCGCCCAACGCTCCGCGGAGGGCGGCGCCGAGTTCATCGTCCGGCTGCCCGGCAAGACCGTCGAGGACCAGCAGGCCGAGGACGACACCGTCACCATGCCGGCCATCAAGGACTGACGCTCGGCCGACGGGTGTCCATCCGAGCGTCCGATGCGCGGGAGGACAAGGCCCCGGTCCTGACCCCCAGGGGTGATGTGCGACACCTGAGGCGCTGGTTAGCGTCGAACAATGAGAACCCAGACCACATCTCACCGGACCGACTCCGCCCAGACCCAGACGCCGCTGCGTCGGGCCGTCGGCACGGGCGCACTCTTCCTGTTCATCCTGGGTGACGTGCTGGGCGCGGGCGTCTACGTCCTGGTGGGCGAGGTGGCCGGTGCGGCAGGTGGCGCGGTGTGGCTGCCGCTCCTGGTGGCACTCCTGCTGGCGCTGCTGACCGCGGGCTCCTATGCGGAGCTGGCGACGAAGTACCCGCGCGCCGGCGGCTCCTCGCACTACGCCCGTCGCGCCTTCGGACCGTTCATGGGCTTCCTGGTCGGCTTCTGCATGCTGGCGGCGGGCATCGTGTCGGTGGGCGCCCTGGCGCTGGGCTTCGCCGGTGACTACCTGGCCGAATTCGTCTCGCTGCCCGTCCCCGCCGTCGTCGTGTTCTTCCTGGCCGCCTTGGCCCTGCTCAACATCAGGGGGATCAAGGAGTCGATGGGCGTCAATGCCGTCGCGACGGTGGTTGAGGTCGGCGGCCTGCTGCTGGTGATCGCCCTGGGTTTCCTGGTGATCGCGCGCGGTGACGCGGACCTCTCGCGGCTGACCCAGCTCGGCACGGCCGGGCACGGCCCGGCCGGTGCGGTGCTCGCGGCCTCGGTCCTCGCCTTCTACTCCTATGTGGGCTTCGAGACATCAGTGAACATCGCCGAGGAGGCCCGTGACCCCAGCCGTTCCTACCCTCGGGCCCTGTTCGGTGCGCTGCTGACCGCGGGCCTGGTCTACGTCGGGGTCGGCGTGGCGGCCAGCGCGATCCTGCCCACACCCCGACTCGCCGCCTCCTCCGGACCGCTGTTGGAGGTGGTCCGGGCAGCGGGCATCGTGCCGCCGGTGCTGTTCAGCATGGTGGCGCTGGTGGCGGTGGCCAATGGCGCGCTGCTGACCGGCATCATGTCCTCCCGTCTCGCGTACGGCATGGCGCGCGACGGCTTGCTGCCCTCGGTGCTGGGGCGGGTCCTGCCGGGCCGGCGAACCCCGTGGGTGGCGGTCCTGGTGACCACCGCGCTGTCCGCCCTGCTGGCGCTGACCGGTGAGATCTCGACCCTGGCCGGCACCCTGGTGCTCCTGCTCCTGGTGGTCTTCGCCAGCGTCAACGTCGCCGTCCTGGTGTTGCGCCGCGACCAGGTCGGCCACAGCCACTTCCGCATCCCGAGTGTGGTGCCTGCGCTGGGCCTGCTCTCCTGCCTGGGGCTTGCCACCCGTGTCGAGGCGGCGACGTGGCGGCTGGGCGTGCCGCTGTTGGCGGCGGGCGCCGTGCTGGCCGCTGTCGCTTCGCGCCGCGCCAGAACCCCCTCAGGGACCCGCTGAGGGCCACACCGGGTCAGCCTTGTCCGCGGGGCGCGAAATCCTGACACCCCTTGGGGTGGAAGCTGCCCTCAGCGGGCGCGCGAGAGCCGGTGCACCCGGCACGCTGGGTGCTCGTGTACAGCGCCGAACAACCCGACCTGCGGAACCGCACCCCCCGAGCCCTCGACGTCGCCCTGCGCGTCGGTATCCCCTTCCTGGTCTCCGTCGCCTGCGGCTGGGTGGCCATCCGCCTGATGGGCCAGGCCAGGTTCGCCCTGGTCCCGATGGCCATCGCCATGCTGCTGACCGCACTGTTGAGCCCGGCCGTTTCCTGGATGCGCCGCCGGCTCCACGTGCCCGCCTACCTGGCCGGCGCTCTGGCCCTGGTCGGAACCATGGGCGTCCTGATCGCGGTGATCGGCCATGCCGGCAGCGCCCTGCTGGCGGACGGCGGGAGCATCACGGCGATGGCGCAGGACGTACTGCACTCCACGGCCGCGTGGTTGCGCGGCGGACCCCTGCACGTACAGGACGGACAGCTTCCCCAGGCGGTGGACAAGGCCCAGGCCTGGCTGGCCACCAATTCGTCGAACATCGCCTCCACCGTCATGACCTTCGGTGGCTCGCTGAGCGAACTCAGTGCCATGGCCCTGCTCGGCCTGGTCAGCGCCTTCTTCTTCCTGGGCGACGGGAAGCGCATCTGGCGCAGCATCCTGTGGCTGGTGCCGCCGCGCTCGCGGAACCGGCAGTTCGAGGCCTCCCGCCGCAGCTGGCACGCCTTGGAGCTCTACGCCCGCACGGCCGTGGTGGTGGCGGTCATCGACGCGGTGTGTATCGGGTTGGGCGCGCTGCTGCTGGACGTCCCCTTCCCGCTGCCGCTGGCGATGCTGGTCTTCGTGTCCGCCTTCATCCCCTTCGTGGGCGCCATCGCCTCGGGCGCCGTGGCCGTGGTGCTCGCCCTGTTCACCGGCGGCCCGACCACCGCGCTGCTGATGGCCGTGGTGGTACTGGCCGTGCAGCAGCTGGAGGGCAATGTGCTGCAGCCGCTGCTGATGGGCCGGGCCGTCAGCCTGCACCCCTATGCCGTGATCGTCGGGGTGAGCCTGTCGGGCTACCTCTTCGGCCTGGTGGGCGCCCTGTTGGCGGTGCCGGCGATGGCCGGGGGGATGGCCTGGCTGCGCTACCTGAACGACACCGATCCATTCCCCCAGCTGGAAGCGGAACCCGATCCCGCTGAGGAGGCGGGCAGCGGCGCCCACCCGGCGCACCCCTGATGGCCGGGCGCCGGCCGTCAGGGCAGATGCGCGGGCAGGCTGCGACGGGGACCGCGGCGCTCCCGGCGGTCCCCGGCCTGGGCCAGCAGCAGCTCGACGCGGTATCGGTGCCCCGCGAAGGGCTCCAGCAGCTCGGCGCAGCCGTCGTCGTCCAGTTCCTCGCCGCACAACGCGAAGCTGATCGCGCGGGGGACGTGGTAGTCACCGATGCTCCACGCGTCAGGATCGCCCAGCGCCTGCTGCCGCACCCGGGCTGCGGTCCAGGGACCGATCCCCGGCAGGGAGCGCAGGGCCGAGTCCGGATCCGGGCGCTGGGTCACCCGCTCCAGTGCCGAGGCTCGGCGGGCGGCCGCCACCACCGTCGCGGACCGTTTCTGTTCCACCCCCACCGTGAGGTACTCCCAGGACGGCACCGCGGCCCACTGCGCGGCGGTCAGCGGGAGCACCATGCCGTCCGCCGGATGCCCCACGATGCGGGCCGGTCCCGGCGCCGGATCCCCGTAACGTCTGGTCAGCCGGGCGATGGAGCGGAAGGCCTCGGCGCCGGTGACCTTCTGCTCGATCACGGCGGGCAGCAGGCTCTCGCAGACCAGGTCCGTCGCCCCCACGCGCAGCGACGGGTGGCGCCGCACGAGCGCCTTCAGCAGTGGGTGCGAGGGGTGGAAGTCTGCCTCGTCGTGGCAGCCGAGCAGGCGCGGCACCTGGTCCAGCGCCCAGCTGCTCCCCTCACCCCACGCGGTGGCCTCCACATCGGGTCCGTCATCACACAATCGCAACAGGACGGGACCCAGCGGTGTGACGCTGGCCCGCCACCACACGTCGCCGGTCCGTCGGTGCGTCGGATCCCCGCCGGACCGCCGGAGCCGTCCGAGGCAGGAATCAAGCCGTCCGGCCGCCGACAAGATCCTTCGGGAGGACGGCCTCGCAGCGGGTATGGTGGCCGCGGCTGGAGGCACCACGGTGCCACGCCGGGGGAACAGACGCTCGGTCACAGCTCGCTTCCATCGCAGGTCATTGGTCAAAGGTTAGGCCCTCATGGCACATTCCCATTCCCACTCCACCCGCAGCGACGATCCGGAGATCCGGCGGCTCGAGCAACGGGCACTGGGCCTGATGATGAGCTTCCTGGTGCCCATCGCCGTGCTCACCGTCACCGCCCTGGTCTGGCTGTGGCCGCACGACGTGACCTCGCACATCAAGAACGACACCTCGTCGGTGATGGTCCCGGGCGTCACCATGCCGAAGGCCCACGTGACGATGGTCAACGAGGTCAGTTGCGAGGGCACGACGGGATCCATCGCGAATGACACCCGTGCCTGCGCCAACCTGCACGTGCAACTCACGGAGGGCCCGGAGACCGGCCAGACCTACGAGGTGATGGTCACGGCGGCCATCTACGCGTCGGGGATCGACCCCGGGGACACGGTGAAGCTCTACCGGATGCCCTCCCCCCAGGACGGCACCACCGTCTACCAGTTCGCGGACTTCGAACGCAGCGCACCGCTGATCTTCTTCACCGTCCTGCTGGCGGTCCTGGTGGTGCTGGTGGCCCGGTGGCGTGGCTTCGCCTCCCTGCTCGGCCTGGTCTTCGCGGCCGTCGTGATGTGGAAGTTCCTCTTCCCGGCACTGATCGTGGGGCACAATCCGACGATCGTGGGGCTGGCGGCGAGCTCCGCCATCATGTTCGTGGTGCTGTACACCGCCCACGGTTTCTCCACGCGCACGACGACGGCGCTGGTGGGCACCCTGTTCGGCCTGATGATCACGGCGGCGCTGGGTTTCTGGGCCACGAAGTGGGCGCACCTGACCGGTGTCTCCAGCGAGGACGACTACCTGCTGGCCAGTTCCGCGCCGAACCTGCCGCTGCAGTCCGTGGTGATCTGCGGCGTGATCATCGCCGGCCTGGGCGTGCTGAACGACGTCACCATCACCCAGGCCTCCGCGGTCTGGGAACTGGCGGAGGGTGGCGGACGCCGCCGCAAGGACCTGTTCCTGGGTGCGATGCGGATTGGCCGTGACCACATCGCGTCGACGGTCTACACCATGGCCTTCGCGACGGCGGGTGCCATCCTGTCGGTCCTGTTGCTGCTGAGCATCTACCAGCGGCCGCTGGGCGAGGTGCTGACCAGCGAGATGTTCGCCGCGGAGCTGGTGCGCACCCTGGTGGGCTCCATCGGATTGGCACTGGCAGTGCCGGTGACGACGGGCATCGCGGTGGCCGCCGTGACCGCCGGCCGTCCCCTTCCCCGCCGGGACCAGATCATGCCGCAGAAGCAGCCGGAAGCCCGGCAGCCGGAACAGCCCGCACTGCTGACCCCGGCTCGGGCCTCGAAGCCGGAGCGGGGGGTGGACCACCCGACACTCACGAACATGGGGATCGTGCGCCCCGGCCGGGCGCGCCCCAGCACCGAACAGGACCTGTTCAAGCGGCCGCAGGGGCCCGACGAGGTCTGACGGTGCGGGGGACTATGCCAATGCCGCCAGGTGGCAGAAGCGCGTCACCGAGGTCACCCCGAAGGACCCCACGGCCTGGCTGGCCCTGGGCGTCGCCCACTTCAACGGCGCAAACCTCAAGGATGCCGAGGTCTCCTGGACCAAGGCCAAGGAACTGGACCCCAAGCAGGCCGTGACCTACTACAACCTCGGCTTCCTGTACATGTCGAAGAATGACATGGCCAAGGCCCGCGAGAACTGGCAGAAGGTGGTGGACCTGGACCCCAAGTCCGAGCTGGCCAAGAGCGTCCAGTCCCACCTGGGCAAGTCCCCCAGCGCGTCCGCCTCCCCGTCGGCCAAGGCAGGCAGCCCGTCGGCCTCGCCCTCACGCTGACCCGGTCCCGCACCGGACACCACCATGGACAATCCCACGCTCCCGATCGCGCTGCTGGCCGGCATCATCAGTTTCGCCTCGCCATGCTTCCTGCCGATCGTGCCCGTCTACGTCGGCTACCTGGTGGGCACCGACGAGCAGGAGCGCACCCGCGCCGCGGCGCTGAAACAGTCCTTGGCCTTCGTGGCCGGATTCAGCATCGTCTTCGTCGGGCTCTGGGCCTCCATCGGCCTGATCGGCTGGGTGATCGGCGACCACCGAGACCTGATGCGCTGGATCGGCGGACTGGTACTGGTGGTGATGGGGCTGCACGTCGCCGGCCTGATCCGGATCCCACTGCTGGCCCGCACCATGGGCGGCCCGCGCTCCGGCCGCGGCGCCCAGGCCCCCGGCCTGCGCCGCTCACTGCTGCTCGGCCTGGCCTTCGGCGCCGGCTGGACGCCCTGCATCGGGCCCATCCTCGGCGGCATCATCGGGTTGGCCACCCAGACCAGCAGCGTCGGCCAGGGCGCCGCCCTGCTGGTTGCCTACTGCCTGGGGCTGGGCATCCCCTTCGTCGCGGTCGCTCTCGGGGCGTCCTGGGTGAGCGAGAAGCTCTCCTGGTTGACCCGCCACGAGGCCGCCGTCCAACTGATCTCGGGGGCGCTGCTCGTGCTCGTCGGCTTCCTGGTGATCACCAACCAGTTCAGCAGGCTTGCCGCCTTCGGAGTATGAGGAGACCAGCATGAGTACCGCAGTTGCCAGTGGCGGCGACATCAGTCCCAAGGACCTGTTCCGACGCATCTACCGCCTGTTCCACAACAAGCGCTTTGGCCTGTGGCTGATCTTCGCGATGACCTTCCTGAGTCTGGTGGGTGTGCTCTTCGACCAAGTTCCGGCCGAGGTGCGGGCGGACCCGGGGCGCTACCGCGAATTCCTGGAGCAGGTGCACCCCAAGTTCCGCGGCTGGACCTATCCGCTGAGCATGATGGGCGTCTTCCACATGTTCAGCTCGTGGCCCTTCCGGATCGTCAACCTGCTCCTGGTGCTCAGCATCATCGCCTGCACCACGCACCGCCTGCCCACCCTGTGGCGCAATGCCACCAAGCCGCACACCCATGTGCGCGAGGGCTTCTTCGACCACGCCCGCACCCATCGCACCAGCGTCGTGGCCGGCGATGCGCAGCAGCTCTACGCCGAGGCGAAGTCCAAGCTGGCCGCGAAGCGCTTCCGTGTGATCGAGGACAACCGCGACGCCACGGAGGGCCTCAACCTCTATGCCGACCGCTACCGCTGGATGCCACTGGGCACCGCGCTGGCGCACACCGCCTTCTGCCTGATCCTGCTCGGTGTGCTGGTCACCAACAACACCGGATTCCACGAGGAGGAGTTCACCGTCCCGATCGGGATGGGGCCGCAGGCCGTCGGGCACGGCACCAACCTGGCCGTCGAGGCGAAGAGCTTCACCGACAGCTACCACGACGACGGCTCCCCGATGGACTATGCCGCCGACGTGGTGCTGTGGGAGGACGGCAAGCCCGTCAAGGAGCACCTGCTCAAGGTGAACTCGCCGCTCAAGCAAGGGCGGATCATGTTCAACCAGTCCTACTTCGGCTTCGCCGCGGACATGACCGTGAAGGACGCCGCCGGCAAGGAGATCCTGCACACCGGTGTGCCACTGCAGTACGCCACCGACGACCAGCTGCAGAACTACGGCCGCCAGGCCCTGCCCGACGGCCGGATGATCGTCGTGATCGCCCCCGCCTCGGGCCAGATCGACGCGCAGATCGGCCCCGGCCAGGTGATGGTTGACCTCTACGACGCCGACCGCAAGCCCGTTGACTCCCAGGTGCTGAGCCAGGGCAAGCCGCTGACCATGGACGGGCTGCAGGTCACCTTCAACCGGGAGCGCCAGTTCACCGGCCTGATGGTCAGCAAGGACAATGGTGCGCCGCTGGTGTGGCTGGGTTCCCTGCTGCTCGTGCTGGGCATGCTGAGCACCATGTTCTTCCGCCACCAGCGGCTGTGGCTGCGCATCCACCCCGACGCGGCGGGCAACACCCTGCGGATCGGCTCGCCGGACAAGCACGACATCCTCTTCGAGGCGGAGGTGACCCGCTTCGTCGAGAGCCTGGGCGGCAGGACCACCGCCACCAGCCATGACGCCCACGAGGAACGTGACGTGGCCGTCCCCGAGGACGACGACGTCGTCCCCGCCCTCTTCGGTTCCCGAACCGCCGATGACACGACCCCCCTCACGCCCCCCGACACCACCTACCCGACCCCCGAGCCTGTCGAGGGGACCACCACTGGGAGCAAGAATGCTTGAGATCTCGAAGTTCGCCCTCAGCGCGGCGGTGATCCTGGTGGCGCTGGCCGCCGTGGCCTTCGTCGCCGGACTGACCACCAGCCGTCGCCCCGCCCCCGTGATGGCCGGTGCCGGCGGTCCGTCGGTTCCCTCGACCAGCCTTGAGACGGGGACCACCGCCACCCGCGGTGTGGCCTGGTACGGCAGCCAGCTGACCCTGGCCGGGTTCATCGCGATGAGCATCTGGTTCATCGCCCGCACCATCGTCGTCAAGCACGCCCCCTTCGCGAACCAGTACGAGTTCGCCTGCGCCTTCGGCTGGGGCATGCTCGCCTTCTACGTCTACTTCGAGCGCCGCCACCAGGCCCGCTTCCTGGGCATCGCCCTGCTGCCGATGGCACTGGCCGTGCTGATCTACGCCGCCACCCGCGACGACATCACCAAGCCCCTGATGCCGGCCCTGCAGAGCCCCTTCATGCTGACGGTGCACGTCTTCCTGGCGGTCCTGGGCTACGGCGCCGGCGGTGTCGCATCGGCCGCCGGCATCCTGTACCTGCTCAAGCCGAAGGTGAACTGGGCGGCCCTGCCGTCGCGTGAGCGCCTCGACGAGCTGGGCTACCGCGCCGTCGTGTTCAGCTTCCCGCTGCTGACCATGATGAACATCCAGGGCGCCATCTGGGCCAACAATGCCTGGGGCAAGTACTGGAGCTGGGACCCCAAGGAGACCGCCGCACTGGTCACCTGGCTGATCTACGGCGCCTACATCCACGCCCGCGTCACCAAGGGCTGGCAGGGCAACCGCTCCGCCTGGTTGCTGATCCTGGGCTTCGGCGCCATCATCTTCACCTTCCTCGGCAACCACTTCTTCGGTGGCATGCACTCCTACGGAGGCTGACCCATGAGCGAGAACACCACGGACCCGGCGATGACCTCGGGTGACTGGCGCGCCAAGCTGCGCCAGAGCAAGTTCGGCAGCACCGGCGTGCTGCTGCTGACCCTGGCCCTCGTCCTCGCCGGCGCCTGGTTCGTGAACCGGGCGGATTCCCGCGAGACCATCAACCAGGCCGACCAGAGTGGCGGCGCCGCCCAGGTGACCCTTGAGGGCGACCAGAGCGGTTCGGCGCCGGAGATCGGCAAGCCCGCGCCGCAGTTCCGCGCCACGACGATGGATGGCAAGGAGGTCTCGCTGGCGTCGCTGAAGGGCAAGCCCGTGTGGATCACCTTCGGTGCCACCTGGTGCACCGCCTGCCGCGCCGAGGCCCCGGACATCGAGCAGGCCTGGCAGAAGGCCAAGGCGAAGGACGCCGTCGTGCTGGCGGTCTTCATCAGTGAGGATGCGGCCACCGTGCGCGGCTACGCCAACCGGCTCAACCTCAGCTTCCCGATGATCAGTGATCCGGACACCACCATCGCGTCGCGCTACCGCTCGATCGGGATCCCCTCGCACTTCTTCATCGACCGAGAGGGCAACCTGCAGGCCTCCCACGTCGGCGCCCTCACCGCGGACCAGATGGCCGAGAACCTGGCCAAGGTCGGCGCCTGAAGGACCATCACACCTCTCGACGACAGGAAGGCCTGGTCTGGGCATGCTGGCAATCCACTACACCGGCACCGGACGAGCCGCCGGCGTCCTGACCCACGCTGAGCTCCCCGATCCCCACCCAGGCCCGGGCGAGGTGCGGGTCCGGGTGCACTTCTCGGGCATCAACCCCGGCGACACCAAGAAGCGGTTGGACTGGTCGGGAACGGGATGGCGCACCCGCTGGTGATTCCCCGCAGCGACGGGTCGGGCGTCGTCGACGAGGTCGGCCCCGGGGTGGACCCGTCGCGCATCGGGCGGCGGGTGTGGGTCTGGGGCGCGCAGAGCTACCGAGCCTTCGGCACCGCCGCCCAGTACGTGTGCGTGCCACAGGTACTGGCCGTCGGCCTGCCCGACGAGGTGAGCGACGAGATCGGTGCCTGCCTGGGGATTCCGGTCAGCACAGCCCACCGGTGCGTCTTCGCCGACGGGTCGGTGCGGTCATGGGTGATGCTGGTGCAGGGCGTGCTGGGTGCCGTCGGTGGCATGGCGGCAGACCTGGCCCGTCGCGACGGGGCGCGCGTGATCGGGACGGTGCGCCGCAGCAGCGACCTGCCGCTGGGAGCCAATGCGGCCCTCGATGCCGCTGTGACGGCCCCCGATGCGGTGATCGCCG
Organism: Luteococcus japonicus; assembly: GCF_003752415.1. Taxonomy (NCBI): domain Bacteria; kingdom Bacillati; phylum Actinomycetota; class Actinomycetes; order Propionibacteriales; family Propionibacteriaceae; genus Luteococcus; species Luteococcus japonicus. Next base: position 1,823,709 of record NZ_RKHG01000001.1, read on the forward strand.
CCTACGCCTCGGACGCCGACCCGGTGACGATCCCGTTCTGGAGCCTGCTGTTCAAGAATGTGACGCTGCGGCTGCTGGGCAGCGACGACTTTGACGCCGATGCCCGGGCCGCCGCCGCCCACGACCTGGTCGACTCCGGCGTGCGACACCGGGTGCTGCTGCCATTCCCTCAGTCGGCGTCGGTTCGCGGCTCAGATCACGTCGCGACGGCGATAGCCGACGAAGGCGATGGCCAAAAGGCCCACCGTGACCAGCCCCAACCAGCCCAGTTCGCCCCAGGCCCGGTCGGGCGCCACGACAACGGGCACGTGGTGCAGCGGGCTGATGTCCAGGGCCCACTCCGGGAACTTGAAGGTGGGGCCCAGCAGGGTGATGCCGAAGGTGGCCACGATCACGATCCACCCCCCGAAGCGCACCACCGGCTTGGCGGCCACCAGCATCAGGGAGACGGAGACCAACAGCCAGACCGCCACCGTGGTGCACACCGCCTGCAGCCAGACGTCACCGAAGGCGAGCTGGTCGGATCCTCGGGAGGCGACGACGGCCATCACCAGCCCGGCGGTGACCATGCCCACCCCGGAGATGCCCAGCGCCACCAGCACCGTGGCGGCGAGGTGCTTGGCGCGGCGCAGCGGCGCGGCCAGCAGCGGCTCGGCCCGGAAGTCGACCTCCTCCTCGCGGAAGCGCATCGCCACCTGCGCGCCGGCCACGGCGGCGATGATCCCGATCACCTGCTGGATGGTGGCCACGAAGCCGAAGGTCAGCTCGGCCTGCGTGCGAGCGCCGGAGGCCATGATCACCCGGATGGCCGGGTTCTCGGTGATCAGCCGGCTGGCCGTCGGGGCGATGTTGCCGAAGACCATCCCGAGGAAGGCGAAGGACAGCAACCAGGTCAGGGCGCTGCCCCGGTTCAGCCGCCAGGCCAGGCTCCAGACGCCCAGCCGGGGCGCCGTCGCCGGGCCGGGCCGGGAGGAGACCAACCCCATCCCGAAGTCGCGGCGGGCCTGCAGGCGCATGGCGACGGCCAGCAGCACCACGGTGAATCCCAGCGCCGCCAGCAACGGGAGCGGGTCATTGTCGACGGCCGCGCGGGTGCGGGAGAGCCAGCCGAAGGGGGTCAGCCACTCGGTCCACCCGGGGGCCTCGGAGGAGTCGAACCAGCCGCGCAGCACATAGGTGAACCCCAAGGTGCCGATGGCCAGGCTGTTGGCGGCGCGGGCGTCGGAGCCGAGCTGAACGCACAGCGCCGCGACGGCCGCGAACATCCACGCGGAGCTGGTGAACATGGCGCTGATCAGCAGCGTCGAGGTGATGCCGCCACCGAAGGCCCAGGTCAGCAGGAAGCTGACCACCCCCAGCGCGACGCCCGCGACCATGGCCATCCCGACGGCCACCGCCAGCCGGGCCTGCCGGGTGATGATGCCCGAGGCGATCAGCTCGGCCTGGCCGGAGTCCTCGTCGGCGCGGGAATTGCGCACCACGGTGAGGATCGCCATCAGCGCGGCGAAGAAGCAGCCGAGCATGCCGGCCCGCCAGGCATTGAAGCCGTCATTGGTGAGCAGGTCCCGGGCGGGGCCGAAGACCAGCTCGAGGGCCGGGTTGGCGGCCAGCGTCAGGGAGAGCGCCTGCCGGTCCGACAGGTCCGTGAAGATCCAGCGGTAGGCGATGATCGACGTCGCGCTCAGGACACTGATCAGCATCACCCACGGCGCGATGTTGCGCCGGTCCTGCCCGATGGCGACGCGGAACAGGGGCTTGGCCCCGGTCAGGGCGCTCATCGGGTGGCCACCCGGCCGGTGCGAGTGTCGTACTGCTGCAGGAAGAGCTCCTCCAGGCTGGCGGGGGTGACGGTGAGATTGGTCAGCCCCTGGGGCAGCAGCGCCTCGAGGGTGGCGGCGACGTTGTCGGGGGCGACTGTGGCGCGCAGCCGGCCGTGCTCGTCCAGGTGCACGTCGCCGGGCAGCGAGGTGAGGTCCGGTGTGGCGACGTCGACGACTGCCGCATGGCGCGGTGCCACGGCGGCCGCTGGCGTCCGCGGCAGCAGGCCGGTGATGGTCACCCGGGCCTGACCCCGCATGTCCTCGAGGGTGCCCGTCTGCACGTTCCGTCCGTCGCGGATGATGCTGACGCGATCGGCCAGGGCTTCCACCTCGCTCATGATGTGGCTGCTCAGCAGCACGGTGCGGCCCTTGTCCTTCTCCGCGGCCACCTCGTCCTGGAAGACGGCCTCCATCAGCGGGTCGAGGCCACTGGTGGGTTCATCGAGGATCAGCAGTTCGGCGTCGCAGGCCAGGGCCGCGATGATCGCCACCTTCTGCCGGTTTCCCTTGCTGTACTGGCGTCCGCGCTTGGTGGGGTCCAGTTCGAAGCGCTCCACCAGGTGCTGGCGCCGTGCGGGGTCCAGACCGCCGCGCAGATTGCCGAGCAGGTCGATGGCCTCGCCACCGCTCAGCCCGGGCCACAGGCTCACGTCACCGGGCACGTAGGCGACGCGCCGGTGCAGCTCCAGCACGTCGGTCCACGGATTGCCGCCGAGCAGCTCGACGTGGCCGGCGTCGGCCTTCAGCAGGCCCAGCAGCACGCGGATGGTGGTGGACTTGCCCGCGCCATTGGGGCCGAGGAAACCGTGCACCTCCCCGCGGGTCACCTCCAGGTCGAGGCCGTCGAGGGCGGTGAACTTCCCGAAACGCTTGACGAGCCCTTCGGTGTGGATGGCTGTGGTCATGACAGGTCTCCGAGCATGTGGTGGGTGAGGGCGGGCAGCAGGAGGGCATGCAATTGTTCGGGGGTGAGGCTCGCGACGGGCTCGACGCCGACCACCTTGCGGGCGACGATCACGCCGAGCATCTGGGTGAGGACCAGGGCGACGCGTCGGTCCGCGGTGGCGGGGTCTCGCCGGGCGAGTGCCACACGCAAGGGCTCCGCGATGAACTGGTGCACGACATTGCCGCGCAGCAGCAGCCGCTGGTCCGGGTCGTCGAGGGCGCGGCGCAGCACGATGGCCATGGCGTCGGACAGTTCCGGGTCCTCCCAGACGGCGAGGAAACGGTCCAACAACTGCTGTGGGATCTGCTCGACGGGGCCGTCGGCGACACCGGCGATGGCGGTGATGGGGTCGATGGGCAGGTCGAGGATGGCCTGGAAGAGGCCCTCCTTGCTGCCGAACCAGTGGTTGATCATGGCGGGGTCGACGCCGGCCTCACGGGCGATGGCGCGCACGGAGGTCTCGGCGAAGCCGCGTGCGGCGAACAGTGGGCGCGCGGCGTCGATGATCTGTTGCCGGGTGCCCTGCTGCCCCGGGCGTCGTCCCATGGGTGGTGCCATCACGAACTCCTGAACTCAACGTCTGTTGAGTTCAAGTGGACACCCGTCGCGCGCAGAAGTCAACACTTGTTGAATTGATGACCACGGCAGGCGCTCGGCTTCCCATGATCCGCGTGTGCTGCAACCCGAGCGGATCCCGGAAACCCGAGCGGCTGACAGGAGGGACTGCTTCAGGTGACGGGCTGGCGGCGACGGTGCACCCGCACCCCGAAGCGCTGGTCCTCGATCCGGGTCCCGGGCTGCTCGGCCCATGCCGCCCAGCACAACCACGCGTCGCCCACCCCACCGGACAGGTGGATCGCGAAGGGCAGCACCCACCAGGCCGCGTGCGGCCCCCAGGCCATCAGGGCAAGCAGCCCGATGTTGATCACCACATTGGGCAGAGCCGCGACGACGATGTACTGCGACCGGCTGAACGTGTGCCCCTCGCAGGTGGTGTACAGGTAGGGCAGGCCGGGTGTCATCACGCCGGCGCCGAAGCGCGGACGGGCACCCAGCGCCAACATCCCGACGCCGTGCAGCAGTTCGTGCAGCGCCAGGGTGCCGATGGTGATCAGCGTCGTGCCCGCCATCAGCTTGAGCATCTTGCGCGCGGTGAAGACCATGATCCCCGACGCCGCTCCGTGCCATGCCAGCACACCCAGGCCGATGGCCGCGCCGACGAAGAGCAGGCCGGTTCCGAGCGCGGCCATCCAGGCCTGGGATCGCTCACCGGGAGTCTTGCTGCAGGCGTCGTCTTCCGGCGATTCGGCCGGAGGGGTCATCATGGTGTCGATCCTATGCGGCCAAACAGGTCAAGCGATTCAGGCAATCGCCCCACAGATCAGGACCGGGAAGACCCGGGGAAGGAGGAGCGATGGACCTCGTCGTCCCGCCCGGACCCGGCATCCCGTCCGGCCTGGTCATCGCGGAGGGCTTCCTGAACGAGAACTTCAGCCGCTCCTCCGGCCCCGGAGGCCAGGGCGTCAACACGACGGACTCCCGCGTGCAGCTGGCGCTCGACATCGCCGCGTGCAGCGCCTTCACCGAACGACAGCGCGAACGGCTGCTGGAGCGGCTCTCCTCCCGGCTGGTGGGCACGACGCTGGTCGTCGACGCCTCCGAACTGCGGCACCAGCGCCGCAACCGCGTGGCCGCGAGGGAGCGGATGGCGGCCATGCTGCGCGAGGCGCTGGCTCCTCCACCGCCCAGCCGTCGCGCGACCAGGCCCACCCGGGGCTCGGTGCAGCGTCGGCTCGCGGCCAAGAAGCGCCGCTCCCAGACCAAGTCCCTGCGCGGACGCCCCTCGGACTGAGGTTGGTGGGTGGGCCGGGTCCCAAAACTGAGAGCCGAAATCGTTCTTGGAAGCTACCAATTTCATCGACAACCCTTCTGTGCTCTCAGTTTTGGGGACCCACCCCCATGATCAGCGCACCCCGGCGACCCGTCGGGCCAGCGGCAGGTAGGCGACGAAGGAGACCACCAGCGCGATCAGCACGCCGATCGAGGTGTGCGCCCACACGCCATCAGGGCCGCCAAAGCCCAGCGGACCCAGCAGGTAGCCCTGCCACGCCAGCCAGCCGGCGTAGCCATTGGTCACCAGGCCGAAGCCCAGCCCGCAGCAGGCCAAGAGCAGCACCAGCGGCACCCACTTCACCGAGCCATAGCCCTGCGACGACGGGTCGAAGAGCTTGCGCTGGTCGTAACCGGCACGCCAGCGCACCATCACCAGGTCGGCCAGGAAGATGCCGGCCCACGCCGCCTCGGGAACGCCCAGCGTGATCAGGAATCCGGTGAAGGGGCCCATGAAGTCGAGCGCGAACCACACCACATAGATGGCGCCGATGGTCATCAGCACCCCGTCGATGGCGGCGGCCTGCCAGCGCTTCACCGGCAGCCCGATGGCCAGCAGGCACAGCCCCGACGAGTACAGGTCCAGCGTGGCGCCCGCCACCTGGCCGGCCATCGCGAAGAGCCAGAAGGGCACCATGAACCACAGTGGCGCCAGGGCGGCGAGGGTGCCGATCGGGTCGGCGGCCATCTTCTCCATCAGGTCGGGATTGCTACCCACCAGGAGCAGGCCGTAGCCGATCAGCAGCACGACGGGCAGCGAGCCGCCGGCGGTGGTCCACCCGACGATGGCTGGGCGCGACGAGCTGCGGGGCAGGTAGCGGGAGTAGTCGGCGGCACCGGTGAACCAGCCCGCACCGAAGGCACAGAAGACCATGATGGTGGCACCCACGACGGCGTATGCATTGCCCGAGGGGTGACTGCCGAGCACCGACGGGTGGATCATGTGCGCGGTCAGCGCCATGAAGATGCCGGTCATGGCCAGGGTGAGCCAGCTGAGCCACTTCTGGGCGCGCATCACGGCGTCGAATCCGAGCACGCCCAGAGCGATCACGAGACCGGCCACGACGACGAAGGCGATGACCTTGGCCGTACCGGGGTCTGCCCCCAGCCGGGAGGCGATGGTGCCGGAGGCGAGCACGGCGGTGGACACGTTGACGATCTCCCAGCCGAGCATCAACAGGTAGCCGATCAGGCCGGCGGGGAAGTTCCCGCGTACGCCGTAGACGGCGCGGGACAGCACCATCGTCGGAGCCGAGCCGCGCATGCCCACCAGGGAGATCAGTCCCACCATGAAGAAGCTCACCACGACACCGATGAAGCTCACCAGCAGCGCCTGGGTGAAGGAGATGCCGTATTCCAGCAGGTAGGCACCCCAGGCCACCTGGAGCAGTGTGATGTTGCCGGCGCACCAGGGCCAGAACATGTCCAGCGGTCGCCCCCTGCGGGCCTGTTCGGGGATGACGTCGATGCCGTGGGTCTCGATGGTGAGCGCCGAGCCCATCGTGGGCGTGGGGCGCTGTTCAAGGTGTGTGGTCACTCGCGTCATTCTGGGGCAAGCAGGGCCCACCCGGTGGCGGCTTCCAGAACCGACGCTTGCTCGCACAGGAAGACAGGGCACGATGGGATGCGCGAAAGGAGCCCGATGACCGGACATGCCCTGCTGGACCTCGCCCTGGTGGTGGTGCTGCTGACCCATGCGGTCCGCGGCTGGCGGATGGGCGCGCTGACCAGCGTGCTGGGCGTTGCGGGCCTGCTCGCGGGTGCCGCGGTGGGGCTGTGGGCGGTGCCGCGGATGCTCTCGCGGTGGGGGCAGGCACTGGCCCCACCGTTGCCGTCGATCCTGTTGCTGGGCGGGGTGCTGGTGGCAGCGGTCCTCGGCGAGTCGATGCTGGGACAGGTGGGCGTGCGGCTGCGGGCCCGCGCTCGCGGGGTGGGTGCCCGACGGGTGGACTCCGCGCTCGGGTCGCTGACGTCGATGCTGGTGGTCTGCGTCGTCGTGACACTGCTGGGCAGTGCAGTGCGGCCGCTGCTGCCGAAGGAGTGGGCGGGCGTGGCCAACCAGTCGGCCGTGCTGCCGGGGATGGAACGTCTCACCCCTGACCAGGCCGGACGGTGGGCCTCGCAGGTCACCCACACCATCAGTGAGGCCGGATTTCCCCGCGTCTTCAGCGGCCTGGCGCCGGAACCAGTGATCCCCGTCGAGGCGCCGGACACGGCAGCGGCGAAGACCGCGGCGGTGCGACGGGCGGCGGCCAGCATCGTGAAGATCCAGGCCGATGCCCCCTCCTGCTCCCAGACCCATGCCGGCAGCGGCTGGGTGGTGGCGGGCCACCGGGTCGTGACCAATGCCCACGTCGTCGCCGGCGCGGACGACACGACGGTGCAGGTGGGTGGGGCCGGGAACCGGCTGCCCGCCACCGTCGTCGCCTTCGACCCGGACCTGGACCTGGCGATCCTCGACGTGCCAGGGCTGGAGGCCTCACCGCTGCCGCGCGCCTCGCGGGTGGAGGCCAAGCAGGATGCCGTCGTCGCGGGCTTCCCGAAGGGCGGGCCCTACACGGTGAAGGCCGCCCGGGTGCGAGCGACGGTCAAGGCCGCGGGCGATGACATCTATGGCGGCAAGGGCGTGGTCCGCGAGGTCCACTCCGTCGCCGGGACCGTGCAGCCCGGCAATTCCGGCGGGCCCCTGCTCACCACCGACGGGCGCGTGGCCGGCACGGTCTTCGCCCGCTCGATGGTGGACCATTCGACGGGCTATGTGCTCACCGACGCCGCCACCGACGCGATGCTGGACCGGGCCGCCAGCTACCACACGCCCGTCGGGACACAGAGCTGCGCCAAGGTGTGAGGATCAGCGGCTGGCCAGCGCCAGCGGAAACTCGGCGTCGGGCTCGCCGGTGATGCGGTTGCGCAGGTCTCGGCGGGTGAGCTCGATGACCCACATCCAGAAGATGTGGCCGAAGCACTCGCTGAAGTGCTCGTGGAAGGGCTGGTCCCACGGGGCGGGCACGGTGCCCATGGCCGGCATCAGCACGAGGGGGAAGAGCACCCAGACCAGCAAGCCGAAGGCGGCGCCCTGCCACAGCTTGATCCGCGGCCAGCGCTCGGCGGCAACGGCATAGAGGATGCCGAAGCCGATCGAGAAGGCGAAGTGGATGATGAAGCTGATGTAGGGCAGGTCCCAGCCGCTGAAGCTGTAGGTCATGTGGGTGAACTGCTCGCTGAAACCCAACTGCTGCTGCCCGTCGCGATCGAGCGAATTCCGGTGCCCAGTGCAGATTGAACGTGCCAAGGAGCAGCTGGCGCTCGATCCGGGAGATGGGTCAGATGACCAGCGGACCTGGACCCCACCTCATGACGGGTTCGTGGCATGCTCGGATGGTGCAGGAAGCGGCCAGACCCCCCGATGCCAGACCGGCGACCCCCCGGACGCCCACCAGGAAGCCGACGCCCCGGGCTCCTCGGCGCTACCAGAACAGGGCCCTGGCGGGGGTCAGGCGTGTCATCCGCAAGAGCCTGCTGGCCACGGCCGTGAAGCTGGGCGTCGACGTGGAACTTCACGGCTCCGAGAATGTCGACGGTCTCGAGGGTGCCTTCGTCGTCGTCGCCAACCACAGTTCGCACCTGGACACGGCACTGATCTACGCTGCCCTCCCGGACCACCTCACGACGAACCTGGCCGCCGGCGCCGCCGCAGACCACTTCTTCATGAGCTGGCGCACGGCCCTGGCCCCGGTGCTGCTCTTCAATGCCTACCCCATCGACCGGCCGGGGCGCCCCCACAAGGGCAACCACAAGGGGCTCTCCTCCGCCTTGCTGAAGAGCGGCACCCCTTTGCTGATCTTCCCGGAGGGCACCCGATCCCGCACTGGCGCGATGGCCACCTTCACCCCGGGCGCGGGCCGGTTGTGCGTGAGCCGCAAGGTGCCGTGCGTCCCGGTGGCGTTGGTGGGCTGCTCCGAGGCCTGGCCCGCCAACAACAGGCTGCCCCGCTGGCCCCGTCGCAAGGTGCACGTGGTCGTCGGACGGCCCTTGCACCCTCGCCCCGGTGAGGGCGTGGCCGCCTTCACCCGACGCGTCGAACGCGAAGTGGTGGACCTGCACGACGCCACCGCGGAACGCGTGGGGATGCGTTCGCTGGCCGTGCTTGCCGCCCGTCGGGTTCGCCGCAGATGAACTCGGGTTCGCCGCAGATGAACTCGGGTCCGCCGCAGATGAACTCGAGTACGCCGACGGTGACCCAGACCTTCCTGCACCGCTTCACCGTGAAGCCGAAGCACCTCGACTACCTGCCCCTGTGGCGGCGGGAGGTGGCGGTGCGGACCCGGCACGGCTTCACCACGCACCGCGCCTTCGTGGAGACCGACGCCGAGCCCAAGCTCACCTGGCTCTACTCCCACGAGGGCGACGCTGCGGCGGCGGAAGCGGCCCTTGCCCGTGACCCGGAGCAGCGCGATCTGGACGGGCTGAAGGCCCCGCACGTCTTTCGCAACCTGCTGGTGCGTCCCGTAGACGTGGAGTTCGCACCCACCGTCGCCACCCCGGAGTCCGTCGCGGGCAGCGACGGCCGGCAGCGGATCGCCATCATGCGGCGCTACTCCATCGTCAACGGCTGGGATGACTTCCTGGACGTGTGGCGACAGATCGTGCCGGTGCGCGAGCAGTACGGCTTCCGGTGTCTGTTCGCCGTCGCGGACCGTCCGCGGGACATGTTCACCTGGGCCTTCGACTTCGACGGGGAATGGGCGGACTTCCCCGCCGCGCAACGCGGCTACTACCGGGACCCGGCGCGCGTCCAACTCCGCAAGGTCTTCGACCACATGGCCGACTACTCCATCCACCCCGCGACACAGTTGCTCATCTGACGTCCTCGACCGGGGCGGCGAGCGAGGAAGTGGGTCAGTCCTCCAGGGTCTCGTCGACCTCGAGGTCCACCATCAGCTCGTCGGCAATGGACTCCAGCGCATCGCGGAGCCCCTCCAGCTCGACGCTCTTGGGCAGCCGCACCTGGGCGACGGCCTCGAAGAGCATGGTGTCGCCCATCGGGGCGGGCCGGGTGAAGGTGTGCATCTCGTCGATGCTGATGGCCCGTGAGGCCAGTGCGGTGGTGACCTCGCTGACAATGCCGGTGTGGTCATTGCCCACCAGATGCAGCGTCACGGGAAGGCCGACGGCGCCGACATCCTCCCCGGCAGGGGTGACGGTGACGTCGAGTCCGTCCAGGGCTCCGACGGCCGCGGTGAAGGCATGGGCCTTCGCGTCGGGCAGGTCCACCAGCGCGATGCCCGCGAACTTCCCGCCCAGCCGGGCCATCTGGCTCTCCTGCCAGTTGCCGCCGTGGGCCAGGACCGCCTGGCTGAGGGAGGCGACCAGACCTTCGCGGTCGTCGCCGATCAGGGTCAACAGGAGCTGTGCCATGGAGGTGAGCCTAGGCGATGGACCGCGCCCGGGGACAGGCTTTCGCCAGAGGTGAAGTGCGTGGGTACGATCCTCCCAACCCCCAAAGTCCAGGAGGACGCATGACTCCGTTGTCCACCGCTGGATCCTTGCAGAGTGGCGATGCCTTCGCCTCCTTCCGCATCCCGGCCAGCGACCGCTCGGAACGCGTCGCCCGAGGAAAGCGCCTGCGGGAACACACACCGCACCACAGCCTGGGTTTCTGGCAGCCCACCGCGGACCGTCCGGACGTCGTGGACTTCATCAAGAACAGTCATCAGGGACGCCTCGAGTGGCTCTTCGCCCTGCGCGTGGGGCGGATGGCGGCCTCCCCCTTCGGCATGCTGCGCGGCAGCGCCCAACTGATGGCCCATGACGTCGCCAACCTGCCGTCGACGGGCGTGCACACCACAGCCTGCGGCGACGCGCACATCGGCAACATCGGCTTCTACCGGTCACCGGAGGGCAACCAGGTCATCGACCTCAATGACTTCGACGAGGCCCACACCGGCGCCTGGGAGTGGGACCTGCGGCGCCTGACCGCCTCCATCCACGTGCTGGGGCGGGACAACGGCGCCACCGAGGAGCAGTGCGGCGAGGCGGTGCACAACTGCGTGCAGTCCTACCGCGAGGAGGTCAGCTTCCTGTCCAAGCAGCCCCTGATGTGGCGCGCCTTCAACCACCTCGACCTGGATGCCCTGCAGGAGAGCTCCACCGACGAGGAGCTGCGCGGCGAGATCCAGCGCGCCGCCCGCGCCGCCCGCAAGCGCACCGATGACCGGATGTTGCCCAAGCTCGCCGGCGGGGCCACCTCCGCGACGGAGATCGTCGACACCCCGCCGCTGGTCACCCACCCCGACGACAGCACGCGGGAGATGATCGCCGAGGCCCTGGACGACTACCTGCACACCCTCACCCCGCAGTGGCGACGCATCGTCGGCGGCTATTCGCTGGTGGACATCGCCCACAAGGTGGTCGGCGTCGGATCGGTCGGGATGCGCTCCTGGGTGGCGCTGCTGGTGGGCTCCCGGGAGGACGACGTGCTCTTCCTGCAGCTCAAGCAGGCGCAGCGTTCGGTGCTGGCCCCCTATGTGCACGGCGAACGGGCCTGGCACAACCACCAAGGGCAGCGGGTCGTCGAGTACCAGCAGCAGCTGCAGACTGTCTCCGATCCCCTGCTGGGGTGGACGACGGTGGGCGAGCACCAGTACTACGTGCGCCAGTACCGCAACATGAAGGGCGGTGTGCCGCTGGAGTCGATGACACCCAGCGCCCTGGTGGACTACGCCGGCATCACCGGCCACCTGCTGGCCAAGGGCCATGCCCGCACCTCAGGTGCATCGGTGATCAGTGGTTATCTGGGCAAGAAGCCGCCGGTCACCAAGGCCTTCCAGCGGTGGGCCAGGGCCTATGCGGACCAGACGGAGAAGGACCACGCCGAGGTGGTGGCCGCCGTGAAGTCCGGCCGCCTGCCGTGGGAGGACCCGCTGACCAAGACCGGCCCGCGCCCCATCTGGCGCCCGACGGAGGTGTGACCGCCCAGCGACTCCCGGGCTACCCCCGCTCCCCGATCGCGTCGAGGCATCTGGCCTCAATCGTCCAGGATGTCGAGGTCGAGATCGTAGGCAATCACCATCGCGACGGCCAGGGCTCGCTCCTGATCCGGGTGCAATACCCCTCTGCATCCCAATCTGGGATGCAATGCCCTCCTTCCCTCGTGCCCTACCGTGGGTCCATGACCGAGCGCGCGCCCTACCGCACCATCGCCCGGGTGCACACGGACTTCCCGTCGAAGTTCGGGGTGCCGCGTCAGTCCGGGCTGGTGCCCGAGCTTCTGGCTCGGGTGGTCTTCGAGCCGGACTTCCGGTCCCCGGATGCGGTGCGCGGGATCGAGGGCTTCAGCCACCTGTGGCTGGTGTGGGAGTTCGACAAGTCGGTCTCCGGACGCGACTGGTCACCGACGGTGCGTCCGCCACGGCTGGGAGGCCATGACCGGCTCGGGGTCTTCGCGACCCGCTCCCCCTTCCGCCCGAACCCGATCGGCCTGAGCTCGGTGCGGCTGGTCAGCGTCGAGAGCGCCGGCGAGGAGGCCCCGGTGCTGGTGGTCGGCGGGGCTGACCTGGTGGACGGCACGCCCGTCCTGGACATCAAGCCCTACATCCCCTACGACGTCCACCCCGACGCGACCAGCGGTTTCATCCAGACACATCCGGAGAGCTGGTACCGGGTGAGCTTCCCGCCCGAGCTGCTGGGGCGCGTCCCGGAGGATCGACGAGGGGCTCTGCTGGGCGTGCTGGCCCACGACCCGCGGCCCCGCTTCATGGACGACTCGTCGCGCGTCTTCGGACTGCCCTTCGCCGGGCTGGACGTGCGCTTCACGATCGATGACACGACGGTGCGGGTGGTGGACGTCGCCCCGCTGACACCGGAGCCGGGCGCCGCCTGGCCGGGCTACCGCTGAGCCCCGGGGACGCGACAGACGCTCGGGTCCCTGGGATCCGCGTGTGTTGCAACCCGAGCGCATCACGGGAACCCGAGCGGATTCGCGTGACCGTCAGAAACCAGCCATCCGGGCCACCCGGGCTGTGAGTTCCTCGTCGACGGACAGCTGCCTGCCGTCCAGTTCGACCACGGGTGAGGGCCCACGGCTGGAACTGACCAGCCAGACCCCGTCGGCGGTGAACAGGTCAGCGGTGGGCACGAGCTCCTCGCGGGCCTCCATCCCCTCAGCCCGCGCAGCCGCCAGGATCTCGTCGACGGTGACCGACGCGAGGATCCCGGTGGCGCCGGTGGGGGCGGTGCGCATCACGCCGTCGGTGACCACGATCAGCCCGGAGGTCGGACCGTCGAGGGCGAAACCGTCGGTGGTGACGAAGACGGCATCGTCCGCCCCTCGACGTCTGGCCTCCCGGGCGGCGGCGATGTTGACCACATAGCTCAGCGTCTTCACGCCACCGAGCAACCATGGGGCGTCGGCGAAGGCATCCGAGGGGCGGCCGGTGGACAGGGTCACGGCGCGCAGCCCGCGGGTGACGGCCTTCCCACTGGAGGCCGTGCGCACGGTGGCGGCGGCCTTCTCGCTGACGGTGAGCAGCGCGACGCATCCTTGCCCCGGGAACCACTCGCGGCCGCGGGTCAGGACGAACTTCATGGTGGCCTCACCTGGGGTGGTCCAGGCGTCGAGGGCCTCGTGCACCAGCGCCTCCCACGCCTGGCGAGGCGGGCCGTCGATCTCCATCCGGCCGGCCGAGACGGCCAGCCGGTCAAGGTGCTCGTCGAGGTTGACCACCCGGGCTCCAGCCTCGTCGCAGACCACGCGGGCCGAGTCGAAGCAGCCGTCTCCCCGGGCGAAACCCAGGTCGTCGGCGAAGATGACGGGCTCGTCGCCCCGGACCACACCGCGCCCCAGCACGGCCACCAGATGTTCGGTCATGGTCTCCATTCAACTCCCGCGCCGGTTCCGGGCGGGAACCGGGAGCCGGATCCTCAGACAGACAACCGGTTGCTGGCCACCAACCCTTGACCCACTCCTTTTTGAATGAAAAGCTCCAATCGGCAACATCCTTCTGAAGAGTTTCCTCCACGCTCGTCGAAGCGGCTGGCCACCTCCAAGGAGCACCCCCCATGACCCAGCACCTGTCCACCACGCGACGCACTCTGCTGCGCGGCCTCGGCGCCTCCGCCCTCGTCGGCGGCCTGGCCACCTGTCCCACCACGGCAGTGGCCGCCCCCGCCGGCAAGGGCCACCCCAAGGACGGGGTCCACGTCCCGGGCACCACCGCCGCCCAACGAGCCTGGGCCCGCCGCACCCTGCGCACCATGACCCGTGACCAGAAGATCGGCCAGGTCTTCAACCAGTACCTCTACGGCAGCGACGCGAACACCGTCAGCGAGGCCGACGCCGCCGAGAACCTCAAGCTCTACGGCGTCCGCACCCCCGCCGAGGTGGTGGCCAAGTACAAGCTCGGCGGCGCCATCTACTTCGCCTGGACCAACAGCGTCAAGGACCCCGAGCAGATCGCCACCCTGTCCAACGGCCTGCAACGGGCCGCGCTGGAGGCCAGCGACGTCCCCCTGACCATCAGCATCGACCAGGAGAACGGCGTCGTCACCCGGATGGGCGCGCCGGCCACCACCCTGCCCGGCGCGATGGCCCTGGGCGCCACTCGCTCCCCGCACGAGGCGCGGATCGTCGCCCGGGTCAACGGGCAGGAACTCCACGCCGTCGGCGTCACCATGAACCACGCGCCGGATGCGGACGTCAACGTCAACCCGGCCAATCCGGTGATCGGGGTGCGCTCCGTCGGGTCGGACCCCGAACTGGTCTCCCAAATGGTCGCGGCGCAGGTCAAGGGGCTGCAGGGCAGCAAGGGAGTCAGCGCCACGGCCAAGCACTTCCCCGGCCACGGCGACACCGCCACCGACAGCCACGTCGGACTGCCGGAGATCACCCACAGCCGCGAGGAGTGGGAGCGCATCGACCTGCCTCCCTTCAAGGCCGCCATCGCCGCCGGGGTCGACTCGATCATGTCGGCACACCTCGTGATGCCCGCGCTCGACGACTCCGGTGACCCGGCGACCCTCAGTCACAAGATCATCACCGGGGTGCTGCGCGAGGAGCTCGGTTTCCAGGGTCTGGTGGTCACCGACGGGCTGCAGATGGAGGGGGTGCGCCAGAAGTACGGCGACGGCGAGGTGGCGGTACGCGCCCTGCTGGCCGGCATCGACATGCTGCTGATGACCCCGGACATGCCCGCCGCGTGGCAGGCCGTGCACGACGCGGTGGACTCCGGTCGGCTGCCCATGGCGCGGCTCGACGAGGCCGTGCTGCGCAATCTGCAGACCAAGGCCAAGCGGGGCGTCGTCGCCGACCCCTTCGTCGACGTGCAGCGGGTGATGGACGTGGTGGGCACCCTTCAGCACCAGCGCGTTGCGGCAGGCGCCACGGCCGACTCCATCACCCTGCTCCGCAATGAGGGCGGCACGTTGCCCTTGGCCGGCGCGGCGACGGCGGCCCTTGCGGGATGGAGCAGCAAGACCGAGACCCATGACGCGCTCACGACGGCGCTGAGCGGGCATGGCGCAACCGTCACCGCCCTCCAGACCGGCGCCAGCCCGACCCCGGAGCAGGTGGACGCGGCGGTCGCCGCCGCCAAGCAGGCCGACGTCAGCATCGTCACCACCTACAACGTCACCAAGGGCTCCCGCCAGGCGGTCCTGGTGGAGGCCCTGCGCGCCGTCGGCAAACCCGTCGTCGTGGTGGCGTTGCGCAATCCCTATGACATCGCCCACCTCCCGCAGGTGGATGCCTACCTCGCCAGCTACGCCTGGAGTCCCGTCGCCATGCGTGCCGTCGCCGACGTGCTCGCGGGGAAGACCTCCCCCACCGGCAAGCTGCCGGTCACCATCCCGACTGCCGACGATCCCTCCAAGGCCCTGTACCCCTTCGGTGCGGGCCTGACCCTCTGACGGACAGGAGAAGAAGCCATGGACATCTCGCGCAGGAAGCTCGTCGCCGCGGCAGGTCTCGGGGCCGTCGCGGCGCCCTTCGGCCCCCTGCCCGCCCAGGCCAGTTCCGGGCGTGGCAGGGGGCACCCCGGACGCGTCGTCACCGGCGCCCAGGCGCAAGCCGATGCCGGCTGGCCCACCCTCAAGGGTCACCGCGTCGGGGTCATCTCCAACCCGACGGGTGTCCTGGGGGACCTGACCCACATCGTCGACCGGATGCATGCCGACGGGGTGGACGTGGCGGCGGTCTTCGGCCCGGAGCACGGCTTCCGCGGCACCGCGCAGGCCGGGGGCAGCGAGGGATCCGCCAAGGACCCGCGCACCGGCATCACCGTGCACGACGCCTACGGCGCCAATGACAAGAGGTTCGCCGAGCTCTTCGCCGCCTCGAAGGTGGACACCGTCGTCTTCGACATCCAGGACGTCGGCGTGCGCTTCTACACCTACATCTGGACGATGTACCAGGCCATGCGCGGTGCAGCCCAGGTGGGAGGCATCCGCTTCGTCGTGCTGGACCGGCCCAATCCGATCGGGCGTGCGGCTTGCGGCCCCTTGCTGGACATGACCTACTCCTCCGGGGTGGGGCTGCGTTCCATCCTGATGCAGCACGGCATGACGGTGGGCGAGCTGGCCACCATGTTCGACGCCGAGTACCTGCCCCGGGAGAAGGAGGCCAAGCGGCTGGCCGAACTCGAGGTGGTCAGGGTGCGCGGCTGGAAGGGCGAGCTCTTCGACGAGACGGGACTGCAGTGGGTGATGCCTTCGCCCAACATGCCCACACCCACCACCGCCCTGGTCTACCCCGGCACCGGACTGTTCGAGGCCACCAACATGAGCGAGGGCCGCGGCACCACCCGCCCCTTCGAGCTGGTGGGCGCCCCCTGGGTGGACCACCGGTGGGCCGAACGGCTCAACTCACATGGCCTGCCGGGCGTGCTCTTCCGCGAGGCCTACTTCACGCCGACGATCAGCAAGAATGCGGAGAAGGTCAACGGTGGTGTCCAGGTGCACGTCACCGACCCGTCGCGGATCAATGCGCCAGAGCTGGCGGTGCACATGTTCTGCGACGCACGCGACCTCCATGAGGACTTCGACACCCGGGTGATCGCGTGGGACAAGTACCCGTGGGAGTGGTTGGACAAGCTCACCGGCACCGCCCGGATGCGTGAACAGCTCACCTCCGGCGCCTCGGCCCAGCAGATCGTCGCGGCCTGGGCCGACGACGAGAAGGCCTGGCAGAAGCGCCGCCGTCCCCACCTGCTGTACCCGGCTGGCCGTCGATGAACGTACAGGTCAGCAACCCGGCTCCGCTGATGTCGGTGCTGCGAGCCCTGGAACCGTCGCTGCCCAAGGGACCGGCGGCGGTGGCCCGGTATGTCGTCGACCACCCGGCCGACGCCTCCGGCCTCAGCCTGGGGGCCTTGGCCCGCATCACCGGCACCAGCGAGTCGACGGTGGCCCGGCTGGCCACGGCGGCGGGTTTCCGTGGCTACCGCGACCTGAGGATCGCGGTCGCCACGGCCGCCGGGGCGCTGGAGCAGGGGCCGGGCGATGCCAACCTGACCAGCGACATCACCCAGCACGACTCCCCCGCGGCGATCATCGCCAAGCTGGCCGCGGAGGAGCGCAGCACCATCACCGACACCGCGACCACGCTGGACGCCGACGAGGTGCTGGCCGTCGCGCGGGTCCTGGTGGAGGCGCGACGCATCGTGGTGATCGGCATCGGGGCCTCGGGGCTGGTCGCCCTGGACCTGGCCGGCAAGCTGTCACGGATCGGGCTGCTGGCCCAGGCCGTCGTGGAGGGGCACGAGGCGTTGACCACCGCGGTGGTCCTGCAGTCGCAGGACGTGCTGGTGGCCATCTCGTCCTCGGGCGAGACCGTGGACATCGTGGAGCCCCTGGAGGTGGCCCGCAGGAATGGGGTGGGCACCGCCGCCCTGACGGCCCGGGCCGGAAGTTCCTTGACCAGGGCGGACCACACCCTGCTGAGTGTCAGTCTGCGGGAGAACGACCTGCGCCCCGCCGCGATGGCCTCGCGCACCGGGCAGATGTTCCTGGTGGACGTGTTGTTCACCATGGTGGCCCAGCTGTGCTTCGACCAGGCCAAGTCCGCCATCAAGGAGTCGTGGCTGGCGCTGCGGCCCCGGCACGACGCCTCCCACGGCGCACGCCACACAAAGCACCCCGCACAGGAGGAGGACGCATGACCGAGAACCTTGGCTCGCTGACGACCGAGAGCGTCGAGCAGCGCTTCTCCCGGATCGACATGCTGGACACGCGCTCACTGGTGGCGCTGATCAATGACCAGGACGCCACGGTGGCGGGGGCCGTGGCCGCACAGCTGGATGCCGTGGCGGCCGCCGTCGACCTCATCGTGGCAGGGCTGGGGGCTGGTGGGCGGTTGGTCTACGCCGGTGCCGGCACCGCCGGACGGCTGGGCGTGCTGGATGCCTCGGAGTGCCCACCCACCTTCAACACCGAGCCGTCGATGGTGGTGGGGCTGATCGCCGGCGGACCGGTGGCCCTGACCACCGCCGTGGAGGGGGCCGAGGACGATGCCGAGGGTTCCTTCCCCCAGCTCGACCAGCTGGCCGTCGGCGAGCAGGACGTCGTGGTGGGCATCTCTGCCTCGGGCCGCACCCCCTATGCCGTCGGTGCGGTCACCGAGGCACGCCGCCGCGGTGCCCGCACCGTCGGGCTCAGCTGCAATGCGGGATCCGCACTGGGCGCGGCAGCCGACGTCGCCATCGAGGTGGTCGTCGGCCCGGAGGTGGTGGCCGGTTCCACCCGCCTCAAGTCCGGCACCGCCCAGAAGCTGGTGCTCAACACGCTGACCACGGCCAGCATGGTCAAGCTGGGCAAGACCTACGGGAACCTGATGGTGGACGTCCGCGCCAGCAACGAGAAGCTGCGTGACCGGGCCCATCGCATCGTCACCGCTGCCACCGACGCCTCGCCCGAGGCCGTCACCGCGGCGCTCCAGGAGCATGGCGGGCGGGCCAAGCCCGCGATCCTCGCCCTGCTCACCGGGTGGTCCGCCGACGAGGTCGCCGCCGCCCTCGAGGCCTCCGACGGACACCTGCGCCGGGCCGTCGACGCCTCCCTTCCCCACCCCGGCCAGGACATGTGAGGAGCACAGCATGAGTGACGTGACGCGCATCGCCGAACAGGTGACCACCGCCCTGGGTGGCAGCGCGAACATCCAGGACATCGAGAACTGCATGACGCGGCTGAGGATCGGCGTGGCCGACCAGGATGCCGTCGACGCCGCCGCACTCAAGGCCGTCGACGGCGTGCTCGGCGTCGTGGAGGACCAGACCATGCAGGTCATCCTCGGCCCCGGACTGGTGGACGAGGTGGCCGACGAGATGGGACGGATCTCCCGGACCACGGTGCGGATGGAGGGTGCGGACTCCGCGGTCCCGGAAGAACAGGCCGCCGACGGCCCCGGTGCCAGCGGCCTGACCGCCTCGCAGTTGGCGGCGCGCGGCGACGAGATCCGCACCGAACGCAAGCGGGCCAACCAGACGCCGCTGCGCAATTTCCTGCGCCGGATCGCGAACATCTTCCTGCCGCTGATCCCGGCGTTGATCGCCTGCGGCATCATCGCCGGCCTGAACGGCGTGCTGACCAACCTGACCGTCAAGGGCATCACCCCGTGGGCTGCCGGCATCACGCCGGCCCTGGGCGCGGTGGCATCGGGCTTCATGAGCCTGATCGCCGTCTTCGTCGGCATGAACGCCGCCAAGGAATTCGGCGGCACCCCCATCCTGGGCGGCGCCGTCGCGGCGATCATCCCCTTCGCGGGGATCGCGAAGGTCACTGTTCTGGGCCAGGCGCTGGCACCCGGACAGGGTGGCGTGATCGGCGCCCTGCTGGCCGCGGTGCTGGCGGCCTTCGTGGAACGCTGGGCGAGGCGCTGGTGCCCCCGCTCGCTGTCCATGCTGGTGGTTCCCACCCTCACGGTCCTGGTGGCCGGTCTGGTGACCATCTTCGTCTTCATGACCCTGGCCGGCTGGATCTCCACCGGTATCGGCTCGCTGGCCAACTGGCTGCTCGAGTCCGGCGGCGCGGCCTCCGGCTTCGTCCTGGGCGGCCTCTTCCTGCCACTGGTGATGTTCGGGCTGCACCAGGCGCTGATCCCCATCCACACCACCCTGATCGAGCAGGCCGGCTACACCATCCTGCTGCCGGTCCTGGCCATGGCCGGGGCGGGTCAGGTGGGTGCCACCGTGGCCGTCTACATGCGGGCCAAGCACAATGCGTCGCTGCGCAACACCATCAAGTCCGCCCTGCCGGCCGGCGTGCTGGGCGTCGGCGAGCCCCTGATCTACGGCGTCACTCTTCCCCTGGGGCGCCCCTTCATCACGGCCTGCGTCGGTGGCGCCTTCGGCGGTGGCTTCATCGGCCTGTTCGACCAGCTGGGCACCACGGTGGGCTCCACGGCGATCGGCCCGTCCGGTTGGGCCCTGTTCCCGTTGGTCAATGGTGCGCGCGGGATCGGCGCCGCCGCACTGGTCTACGCCGGCGGCTTGTTGGTGGGTTATCTGGCCGGATGGGCAGCCACCTACTTCTTCGGCTTCAGCAAGGAGGGGCTGGCAGCGCTCAATGCCTCCGAGGCCGACGAGCAGCGCTCGGACCTGATCGGCGCGGAGCTGGACCCGCAGGCCTGACCCCATCCGTCGTCGAGGTGCGGGCGGTTGTCAGGATGGAGCCATGAGTACCTCCTTCACCGCCCGTACCCTGGGCACCCATGTGGTCACACTGGCCAGCCCGGTCCCCGTCACCGAGGACCCGCGGCTGGCCAGCGCGGACTTCACCGTCGACGACCTGCTGGCCTTCCCCGTCGACGGCCAGGAGATTCCTGCTGGCAGCAGCTGGCGCGTGGCGGGCAGCCGCTCGATGGCGCGGCACGGGTCCAGCGCCCTGGACACCCAGATCACGGTACGTCTGATGCTTCCCGTCGGATCCGACGCGGACCCCGAGCCGCTGCTCTCGCAGGCGATGATGCGGGTTGCCCTGGCGCTGGCCTCGCCGGAGACAGGCGTGGCGGACCCGCGCTTCGTGGGCCCGCTGGGCTGACCCTGGAACTCAGCGGGGCGGGAGCTGTCCCTGCTCGCGCTGCCACTTCTCCATCGCACGACGGTGCGAGGTGAGCAGCCGGTACCCGCCCCAGGCGGGCAGCACCAGGGTGAGGAGGATGCCGATCCAGGTGCCGAAGGTGTAGGCCGGGTCCGGGCTGACCAGTTGCAGCTGGCCCTGCCCTGCGCGGGACATCATCGACAGCACCGTCAGGACGGCGATGACGGCGATGACGGCGAGGATCCAGCCCACGACCGTCTTCGCGGTGCTCTTCGCGGGCGGCGGCTGGGTGGGAACCAGACCTCCGGGCTGCTGGTAGGTGACGGGCCAGCTCCCCTGCGGCGGTTCGGGCGGTACCTGTCCCCAGTGCTGGGGCTGGGGTTTGGCCCAGCTCAGCTGCTGGGGCTGGGACTGCGGATTGGCCCAGCCCTGCTGCAGGGGCGTGGGCTCCTGTCCCTGCACCGGGTACTGCCGGTAGGGATCCTGGCCGTACGGATTCTGCGGCTCGCTCATGGCCACACGCTAGGCAATGGGGGGGTCTCAGCCCGTCAGGCCACGGCGCCAGTCGACGGCGGTCCACAACGCCACGGCATCAGGCATCACGTCGACGGCCGGATCGTCGATCATCGTCTGCACCTCCTCGACGTCCATCCACCGCCCCCACGCCACTTCGCTGGGCTGGTGCACGATGGGGCCGTCCCAGCGCACCCGGTAGAGCCAGGCGTGCAGGTCGATGCGTTCGTCGCGGTAGTCGGCCTCGCCCATGAACTCCAGGACGACGCCGGTGATCCCCAGCTCTTCGGCGAGTTCCCGTCGCGCCGAGTCGGGCGGATCCTCACCGGCGCTGATCACGCCGCCCGCGGCGAAGTCGTGGAAGCCGGGGTAGACGTCCTTGGTGTCCGTGCGGCGGTGCACGTAGACCTGCCCGGAGGAGTTCACCACCATGATCCCGGTGGCGCCGTGGCGCAGGTTCCCCCGTCGCATCACGGAGCGGGGCACCACGCGCAACGGCCGCCCCAGCTCGTCGCGGACCTCCACCATTTCTTCCATGCCCCCGAGCATTGCACGCCGCCCCGATTGCCACCCGCCGGGCCCCGCCTCCGAAAACTGAGAGGAGAATGGGCCCATTGGATCGTTCCACCGCCGTCCTGGCCTCCTCTGCGCTCTCAGTTTTGGGATGTGGTGCCCCCCGCATCACCAGACGGGGAATGGACAAGGGAGTCTCGGCGTTGAGAAGTTTCGTAGCGTTGTCCACGCTCCCGTCCTGAGAGGCTGTCCCATGATCCGAAGCGCAGCGCCCTCCCCAGCCGGCTCGACTCCCCACTACTGCACCCCCGTGGGCGACGACCAGATCTGGGACCGGATCCGTGAGGAGGCGGAGGCCGACGCCGTCGCCGAGCCTGCCCTGGCGGGCTTCCTGAACACAGTTGTGCTGGGGCACGAGACACTGGCGGACTCGCTGAGCTACCTGCTGGCCGCCAAGCTGGCCAGTCAGACCGTCACCGCCCTGACCCTGCGGGACCTCCTCCAACCGGTCTTTGCCGAGCACGACGGGATCATGACGGCGGTGCAGGCAGACCTTCAGGCCATCGTCACCCGAGACCCCGCATGCCGCGGCTACTCCCAGCCGCTGCTGTACTTCAAGGGCTTCCACGCGATCCAGGCCCACCGCGTCAGCCACCACTACTGGAAGCAGGACCGCAAGGCCTTGGCCCTGTTCATGCAGAGCAGGATCTCCGAGGCCTTCGCCGTGGACATCCACCCGGGCGCACGGCTTGGCAAGGGGCTGATGTTCGACCACGCGACCAGCGTGGTGATCGGCGAGACGGCCGTGCTGGGCGACGACTTCTCCATGCTGCACGAGGTCACCCTGGGCGGCACCGGCAAGGTCGGTGGGGACCGCCACCCCAAGATCGGCCGCGGCGTCATGATCGGAGCCGGCGCAAAGGTCCTGGGCAACATCTCCGTCGGAGAGGGCGCCAAGATCGGTTCGGGTTCGGTGGTGCTGCACGACGTTCCGGCCCACACCACCGTCGCGGGTGTACCGGCCAAGCCCGTCGCCTACCCGCGCACGGCGCTGCCTGCCCTGGACATGGACCAGTCCCTGGACGACGAGGAACCCTCCGGCGAATGAGCCTCGGCGGACTCCGTGCAAATTCTCGTTCTTCGGGTCCGGCGTGCCACTTATCACTCCTGACTACGGTTTCTGCACCGTCTGGTCGAGTGGAGATAGTCTGTCGTGACGGCCAAGGAAGGCCCGCCAGGAAGAGGAGATCCGTGGGATGACCACGCCCAGCAGTTCAGCCGAACCCGGTGCCACGGCAGGCACCCCGCGTTCCCGAGACTCTCGAACGGCGGTGGACAAGGCCTTGGCCCTGCTCAGCGCCTTTGGGAACGACGCATCGGTGGGCGTTGGCGTCAGCGAACTCGCCCGACGCGCGGAACTGAGCAAGTCGACCTCCTTCCGCCTGCTGGGAATGCTGGAGCGCAATGGTGCCGTGGAGCGCGCGGGCAGCAACTACCGCCTCGGCCCCCTGCTGCACCAATTGGCCAGCCCCATCGTGATGCCGGAGATCGACTTGGTCCGCGACACCCTGACCCCTTTCCTGGCGCACCTCTACGAGCGCAGCCGGCAGACGGTCCACCTCGCGGTGCTCGAGGGCACCAATGTGGTCTACCTGAACAAGCTGCACGGCCTGCAGAGCATCCCCACACCGTCGCGGATCGGCGGCCGGATCCCGGCCTACTGCACCGGCGTCGGCAAGGCCATGCTGGCCTTCGACCCGGAGCTCACCGAGCGCATCGTCGGTGGCAAGCTGACCCGTTGGACTCCCCACACCATCACCGACCCCGACCGCCTGCGCGCCGAGTTGGCTCGCGTCCGCGCCGACGGGATCGCCTATGACCGCGAAGAGGTCCGTCAGGGACTGGTGTGCGTCGCAGCCCCGGTGCGTGGGCCGAATGGCCGCCCCGTGGCCGCGATGTCCGTCTCCGGCCCGGCGAACTCCTTCAATCCCCGCTCCCAGGCCCCGGCCATGCGCGCCATCTGCGCCGAAGCGTCGCGGGCCTATGCCGCGCGCCTGCGGATGTATCGCCGGCGCGGTTGAGATCCTGAGTCCGTCCGAGCCAGCCCGCCGACCCCATGGAGCCTCGATGAGCACCGACCGCATCCTGCTTGAGTTCACCCTCACGAAGTTCGACGAGCTCTTCGAGCTGATCGGCGGTGCCGGCGATGAACTGGCGAACCGCCGCCCCTCGGCCCAGGGCGCCAATTCCCTGTACGCGATCGGTGCGCATGTGCTGGGCATGGTGCGCTTCTGGAGCTGCACCACCAATCGTGGTGTGGAGGTGGAACGGGATCGTGACGCGGAGTTCACCGCCACGGGCGGCGTCGCGGAGCTGCTGGAGCGCGCGGCCGTCGAACGGGAGCGCTTCATCACCGACGTCGTCAGCGTGCGGGCCCACTCGGTTCCCGCGAGCAAGCCCGAGGGACGCGACGAGCAGTGGCTGGTGAGCTGTCACGGCGTCCTGCTGCACGTCTTCGAGGAGATCTGCCAGCACCTGGGCCACGCCGAACTGACCCGGGACCTGCTGCGCGGCTGATCGGCGCCGGAATCCACGAAAACGTGGCCGGGACGTCCGTGGGACGTCCCGGCCACGTTCATGGGCCGGGCCCGGTGTCAGCCGATCCGCTCGACGGAGAAGTCGTCACCCAGCTCGGCCACGACGGCAGCCTTGTCCTGCGCCTCGAGGAAGCGCTCGGCGGCCTCCTTCGTGCAGCTGACGACGAGCTTCACCTGGCCCTCGCGTCCGTTGGCGAAGGTAACCAGACGCTGAGTGACCTCAGCACGATCGCCATGGATGTCGACCAGGCTGGGGTCCGCGGTTCCGATCGAGATGACCTTGCGGTCCTCGTCGAAGCGCAGGATGAGGCTGGTCCACAGGGCGCCCGCGTCGTGCACGGCCAGCACCACCGAGCTGTCCGGCGTGACGAGGGCCTCTGCAGCAGCGACCACCTCGTCGTGCGAGGCACCCAGCTTCCACTGCAGGCCCAGCGTCTGGTCGACCTGCTCGCGGTTGGCGGCATACAGCGCGTCGGCGGCAGCCTGAAGGTCATCCACCCGGCTGGGTGTATCGGCCACGTCGGCGCCATGGGTGTGGCGGCACTTGACCACCTCCCCCTTCTCCAGCAGGCACACGATCCGGCGAGCCCCCTTGGCGGAACGCAGCAGCAGGTGCTGGGCATTGCGCCACTGGTCCACATCCAGATCGGCCATCAAAACACCACCGTGAAGCATTGGAGTTCCTTTCAGCTCTTCAGCGAGCAGTCGTAGACGTTGATCGAGTAGGCGGGCATGGACGCCAGCAGCTGGCTGCCCTGGACGGTGCCCGGCTGGACGGTGCCCGGCTGGCCGGACCACAGTTCGGTCGCCTTGTCCGCCTCGAAGGGCAGTTCGACGCGAGCCTCGATGGCCTCGGCCGTCGGGTTGGCGACGAAGACGACGCGGCGCTCCTCGTCGGCCAGGTCGGCATGGACGACCATGTCCAGGCGGGCATCGCTCTTGCGGACGGCATCCACCTCGGCCGCGGTGCATGCCTGGTCGAGCACACTGGCGGCGTCATCCCCGTCCTTGACGACGAACCACTTGCCCTGGCCGGACTCGACGGCGTCCTTGAGGATGGTGCACGGGTTCATCAGCGAGTCGAGCTCCGGCAGCTTCGGGCCGACCACGGCACAGCCACCACCGGCGACGAAGTCCACCAGCGACTGCTGGGTCTTCTCGTCGAGGTAGTCGAGCGTCGGCAGCACGATGATGCGTCGCTCACCCCAGCGTGCGGGGTCCAGGTCCGTGTCGGAGATCACGAAGTCGTGACCACCTGCGGAAAGTGCCTCGAAGTAGGCACCGAAGGCCTTGCTCTTCTCCAGCTGGACCGGGGCGTCGAAGCCGAGCGTCTCCTCGCTGATCGTCAGCGGGTTGGCGTACTCGCTGAAGCCCGACGGGGTCTCCAGGAAGTCGCCGGGGAAGGAGACGAGCACCGAGGCTGCCTCGAGCCGGTCGTACTCGCGGTTGGCCAGCAACAGCACCTTCGCGTCACGCCGCAGCCCGGTGAAGCTGCCCTCGGACTGCATCCGGTTGGCATTGCCGAACATCTCCGCGTGGTCCTCGCGCACCCGGCCGTCGCGACGGATCGGGGAGTCGAGCCAGCTGGCCGACGGATTGCGGACCTGCCAGAGCGCCCGACGGCCGTCTTCGCCGCCTCGGACCTGATGGCCCTGGGGATGGTGCGCGCCTTCGCCGAGCGAGGCATCCGCGTACCGGACGACATCAGCATCATCGGCTTCGATGACCACGAGTTCGCCGCCCAGTTCAACCCGCCGCTGACCACGGTCCGCCAGGACTTCGCGGCGCTGGGGCGGCTGTGCCTTTCCAGCCTGCGCAACCCCGAACCCGACGCACTCCGGATGATCTCCCCCACGCTCGTGCTGCGTGAGAGCACAGCCCCACCGCCCAGTGCGTGACCACCCTGCCCCCGTCACCCCGCGCACGTGGCTTGATTTCGGAGTACCCAGCTTGGGGTACCGCCCCAGCTACGTACCGCCAGATCAAGCCACGTCGGTTCCAGGCCCCCGTAGACACCCGACGGGATGCCGGGCCTGTGCACGAAGCCATCCCGCGGCGCGTTCTGGTCAGATGACCCCACAGGGTTCTCCACAGATATCGCCCAAATGTGTGCGCAACTCTCAACCGGAGACTGACGCGTGGAGTTGACCACAGCACCCCTCCACAGCTGTGCACACACGTCCACAGCCCCAAAGAGCCGTTGACTAGGCTTAACTTGTCCACAGGGTTACTCACACCTGTGGAATTCCATCCCTGCAATTTTCCCCAGCAGTGGACAACTCTGTGGACAACTCTGCACGGGAGGTTGAGGTGGCACTGACTAGGACGAACGTCATGGGAACCCGGGTCCAATCCGATGGACGAGCCGCCGCGTGGCACCCGTGCGGCTCACGTCATATCGTGGGGACACCCACGCGTGATCCACATGGCGTGGCCAAGCCGCGCCCTTCCCCAGGCGCGCACACCGGAGGACACCGTGCTACTCACCACCCAGTTCGCCGTCGACCTGTTGGTCTGGCTCGCGGCAGCGGTCACCATGGGCGCCTGGACGACGGCGGCATTCATCCGCCCCCGTCGCGGCGCCAATCGGCTGCGGCTGGACGGAGACCGGTTGCTGGGCCTCGCCCGTCTCTCGTCGCTGGCCGGAGTGGGTGCCTGCATTGCCATGGCCAGCCTGACGCGCACCGACGCCGGTCTTGGACACGGCGAGGCGCTGGCCTGGTGCATCGCCGCCGGAGCGGGCCTGCTGAGCACCCTGTTCACCTTCCACAAGCAGTGGGAGAGCGCCATCTACGCGCTGGCACTGCAGGCCATCGCCCTGGTGGCCCCCATCGCCTCGACGGAGAACCAACTCCCCCGCAACCATGACCTTGCCGGTGATGCACGGATGATCGCCGCCGTCGCCTTCACCGTGCTGGCCGGCACCTGGATCTGCCGCCTCTTCCTCACCGCCGACGAGGCAGGCAGTGGCCGGGTCTACTTCCGGATGCGCTTCCTGTCCCTGGCAGCGGCCGCCGTCGTCGTGGTCTGTGACCTGACCACCGTGTGGGCCCAGGGTGGCCAGATCGACGACGACGCCCGCTGGCACCTGGGACGCGCCGCCGCGGCGCTGCTGATCGCCGCCCTGTCCTGGGTGGACAAGGCCATCACCTGTCTGGCGGCCGCCGTGGTGGGGGTGCTGGGGCAGTTCGCCGCCGCCAGTGCCTTCCGCACGCTGCCGGACATCGTCGGCGAAAGCGTCCCGACGGATGTCGCCGCCATCGGCTACTCCGTCGCAGACTGGCCGACGCTGGTGAACCTCCTGGTCAAGTGGCGGATCAACCTGTTCTTCCTCGGCCTTGCAGTGGTGGCCGTCGCCTTCTACCTCTACCTCGTCGCCCAGCTCAACAAGCGGGGAGACCACTGGCCCGCCGGCCGCACCTTCGCCTGGGTGACGGGCTGGGTGATCGTGGTCCTTCTGACCTGCTCCGGGGTGGGCCGCTATGCCCCGGCCGTCTTCAGCGTGCACATGTTCATGAACCTGGGCCTCAACATGTTGGCCGCGATGATCTTGACCCTGGGTGGATTCATCACGCTGGTGCTGCGCGCCACCCCGGCGCGCAGCCGTGACGAGGCCGCGGGCCTTCGCGAATGGGTGGCCTGCACCATGAAGTCCCGCTACCTGGGATTCATGTACAACCCGATCATCGCGCTGGTCTTCATGACCGGCACCTACTACGTCTTCTACCTCTCGGGCCTGTTCACCGCCAGCCTCCACACGCACTGGCTGCACCAGTTCTTCTACCTGCACTTCCTGGTCAGCGGCTACATCTTCTACGGCCTGATCATCGGCATCGACCAGCCGCCGCACCCGCTGCCACACATCGGCAAGCTGGGGCTGATCATCGGCGCGATGCCCTTCCACGCCTTCTTCGGCGTGATCCTGATGGCCAAGCAGACCGTCTACGGCGAGAGCTTCCTGCACGCCCTGGGCCACCCGTGGCTGGAGGCTCGCGGCCTGATGCACGACCAGTGGGTCGGCGGAACCATAGCCTGGGCCGGCGGCGAGTTCCCCCTGGTGATTGCCCTGATCGCGCTGCTCACCCAGTGGCATCGGCAGGACAGCAAGGAGTCGAACCGCTTCGACCGGCACGTCGACGCGGGCACCGACGACTCCTACGACGCCTACAACCAGATGCTCGCGCAGCTGGCCGAGCGGGACCGCCAGGGCTGAGCCGCTCGGCTGGGCAGGTCGCGTCCGACGCACCTCGCGCCGCATACTGCTCGGAACGCCTCATCCTGCTCGTCGCGACGGGTGTCCGGGCGCAGTGTGCACCAGGTGGCGCCACGTGCCCGACACGGCGCACTGTGAGCCGAGGCTCACCCCAGGGCCGCATACTGCGGCCCATAGGTGGCCAGGCATTCCTCGAAACCGGGCGAATGCGTGCCCTCGACGGCCGCCACCAGCCGGGCCAGGTAGAACTCCCACCCGGCGCCGAGGTCGCCCAGTGGCACGTCGGCCGGGATCCGGCCATGCCGCAGGGTGATCGCCGAGCCGGCGGTGCGCGGCTCACAGGTCAGGGTGATGGGCCAGTCAAAGGGGGCCGGTGCGGTGGAGGCCAGGGCCAGCAGGGCCGGCGGCTGACAGGCCTCGATCCGCATGCCGGACTCCTGGTCGCTCTCCTCCTCGCTCATCGTCACCAGGACCTCGTCGCCCACCCGCGTATCCATTCCGTCCGTGGTGCGCCACGGGCCGTATCACCGGGCGGTGCGCTCGGACTCGGTGATCCAGCGCCACAGTTCGTCGACGGTGACCGACAGCTCGCGGGTGAGCAGCATCGCGCGCCCGGGTGCGACGCCCTCAAGGCGTCCGTGCAGGGTCTCCATGCTGCCAACCGTCCCACGAATCCGCCCGCAGGGGTATGGCGACGAGGCACCGGATCGACAAGTCTGGGAGCAACCCATCCCAGAAGGAGTTCTCATGACTGCTCCCAAGACCCGCGACGAGGTCCTCGAGATGCTGCGCTCCCAACGCACTGCCATGGTCACCACTCTGGACGGTGACCAGCTCGTCAGCCGCCCGATGGCACCGATGCACGTCGACGACGACGGCACGCTGTGGTTCTTCACCGAGGCGGACAGCGACAAGGCCGACCAGGTGGAGTCGATCCCCCACGTCAACGTGTCCTTCTCCCACGGCGACTACCTCTCGGTCAGCGGCCCCGGTCAGGTGGTGCAGGACGTCGAGCAGCAGAAGGCGCTGTGGAACACGGCTGTGGAGAGCTGGCTGCAGTGCGAGCCCGACGATCCCATGGTTCGTCTCCTGAAGGTCCAGCCCAGCACCATCGCCTACTGGAGCACCCCGAACACCGTCGCCACCCTGCTGGGCATGGCGAAGGCAGTGGTCACCGATGAGCAGCCGGACCTCGGCGATTCCGGGGTGGTCAACGTCTGATCCGGCTCAGGCTCGTTCCCAGCCGGCCACGTCCCCGGGAACCACCCGGAAGACCGGGTGCGCCGGCGGGGCGGAGGCGGGCAGCGAGCCCACCAGGTGCGGGTTGCGCACTTCGACCTTGCGGCGCAGGTGCCGCAGTTCGTGCTCGAGCTGCCCGTCGGCGACCTCCAGGCTCCCCTGCCAGACGGGGATGTCGTCCAGACGGCCCCGGTCGAAGTGGTGCCCTCGTCGGTCTGCCTCGTCGGCGACGGCCTGCAGGTAGGCCAGCACGGCTCCACGCGGGTCGGGAGACTCCCGGAAGCGCTCCAGCTGTGGGTGGTGCCGGTAGCCCGTGGTGCGGCCGCCCAGCACTGCCTGCGCCAGCAGGCCCTCCCGCCACAGCGCCACCAGTCCCTGCCGGTCCAGCAGCGACGGGTGTAGTGACCACAGCCTCATCTGCGCATTCCTTCCCGGATCCGGCCCATGGGGGCCTGGAATCGGTCACACTCTACGAAGACCCCACCACAGGAGCCCACCATGACCACATTGAACACGTCCCAGCACCGACCAATCGCACTGGTTGCCGGCGCCTCCAGAGGCCTTGGACTGCTGCTGGCCACCGAACTTGCCCGCCTCGGTCACGACCTGGCCCTGTGCGCACGCAACGAACAGAGCCTGGACCAGGCGCGCAAGCAGATCCTCGCGGCACATCCCGAGGCACAGGTGCTGGTGCATGCCTGCGACGTGTCGGACGGGGACGCGGTGGCGGGCCTGGTCGAGCGCGTGGAGGCCGAGCTCGGTCCCATCGAGGTGGCCCTGCACGTGGCCGGCATCATCCAGGTGGGGCCATGGCAGGCCACCCGACGCGAACACTTCGAGCAGGCCATCAACGTGATGCTGTGGGGCCCGATCAACCTGGCGCTCGCGGTGACGCCGCGGATGGCGGAGCGCGGACACGGCCGCTTCGGTGTGGTGGACTCCATCGGTGGGGTGGTCAGCCCACCCCGGCTGCTGCCCTACTCCGTCGCCAAGTTCGGCGCGGCGGGACTCACCGAGGGGCTCAGCGCCGAACTCGCCGGCACCGGCGTCACTGTGACGACGCTGGTTCCCGGCCTGATGCGCACCGGTTCCCACACGGCGGCCACCTTCTACGGCGACGCACCCCGCCAGTACGCCTGGTTTGCCCCGGCGGCCTCGCTGCCGCTGCTCAGTCAGGACGCGCAGCGGGCGGCGCGCACGATGGTGGCGGGAGTCCTGGCCGGCCGTCCGGTGGTACACGTCGGCATCCTCAGCGCGGCTGCCCGACGCGTGCACGGCCTCGCTCCCGGGCTGACGGTGCACCTGATGGGGGTGGCGAGCCGATTGCTGCCCTCGGGCACCTCCCCGGAGGTGGTCGACGGCAGGACCGCGCGGGATCGGCTGTCGTCGCCGCTGGTCAACCGCCTCACGGCCTTGGGAGACCGCGCAGGGCGCCGCAACAACGAATAGGCACCCGGAGGGATTTCTTGAATTCTCCCGCGTTGTCCTCCTGTCATGTCGCATGGCCAGCCGCTGCTCTTCGTCGGGGATGGCTTTCCGCAGACCGACATCGGCGTCGTGCAGCACCGATGACACGACGTAGGCTGGATGACGGCTTCGTGCACTGGGCAGGAAGCACAGGAGGAGAACCGTGAGCGCACCCGTCCAGAGCCGACGCGATGGTGCCTCCCCCACGGACAAGCAGCTGGAACTCGACATCTCCGGCATGACCTGCGCGGCCTGCGCCAACCGGATCGAGCGCAAGCTGAACAAGCTCGATGGTGTGACCGCCATGGTCAACCTGGCCACCGAGCGGGCCCTCGTCCAGGGCCTCGGCACCTCCAACGATGACGTGGCGCTGGCCATCTCCACCGTCGAGAAGGCCGGCTACGGCGCGGCGCTGCACGATGACGAGGACGACACCTGGACCCAGCGGGCCGCGGCGGAGCGCACTTCGTCGCTGCGACGACGGATGGGCGTGGCGGGCCTGCTGAGCATCCCGCTGATGTCGCTGACCCTGCAGCTGGCCCTGGTGCCCAGCGTGCGCTTCCCTGGCTGGCAACTGGTGTGCGTGTTGCTGGCCCTGCCCATCGTGACGTGGTGCGCCTGGCCCTTCCACCGCGCGACGGTGCGCGGTATCCGGCACCGCTCGCTGAGCATGGACACCCTGATCTCGCTCGGCGCCACGGTCAGCTTCCTGTGGGCCCTGTGGACCCTGAAGTACCCCGCCACCGATGCCGGCTACTGGTTGGGTTTCGGCCGTACGCCTGCCGGCGCCGATGCCGTCTACCTCGACGTCGCGGCCGGCATGGTCACCTTCCAGCTGGCCGGGCGCTACTTCGAGTCCCGCGCCCGGCGACGTGCCGGCGAGGTGCTGCACGCGCTGGGCAACCTGGCCGCGAAGCAGGCACGTCGGCTCCTGCCCGACGGCACCACAGAGATGATCCCTGCCGAGGAGCTGCGGCGCGGAGACTCCTATGTCGTGCTGCCCGGTGAGCGCTTCGTCGCCGACGGCAGCATCGCCGACGGCTCCTCCACCATCGACAGCTCCGCCATGACCGGTGAGTCCGTCCCGGTTGAGACTGCTCCGGGCGACGCGGTGCTGGGCGGCACCACGAACCTCACCGGCCGGCTGGTCGTCCTCGCGGAGGCCGTGGGTGCCCGCACCCGGCTGGCACAGATGGCAGCCATCGCGGACGAGGCGCAGCGACGCAAGTCCCGGGTGCAGAAGATGGCGGACAAGGTCACCCAATACTTCGTGCCGTCGGTGATCGTCCTCGCCATCGTGGTGGGGCTGGCGTGGTTCTTCGCGACGGGTTCGGGCGCCCGAGCGCTGGCCAATGGCGTGGCGGTGCTGATCATCGCCTGCCCCTGCGCCCTGGGCCTGGCGACGCCGACAGCCCTGATGGTGGGCGTCGGACGGGCCGGTCAGCTGGGCATCCTGGTGAAGGGGCAGGACGCCCTGGAGTCCTCCGGCCGGATCGATACCGTCGTCCTGGACAAGACCGGCACCCTGACCACCGGCCGGATGGCGGTCACCGACGTCGTCCCCGCCCCCGGCCTGACGCCCAGCGACGTGCTGGTGCCCGCCGCCGCCGTCGAACGTTCCTCGGAGCACCCCATTGCGCGCGCCATCGTCACCGTCGCCGACGACCTGACCGCACTGACTGGCCCCTCGACGAGCTCGGGGACCGAGGAAGGCTCGAGGACCGATCGCTCCACCACGATGGCCGAGCCTCCCCACGTCACCGACTTCCGTGCCCTGCTCGGCTGGGGCGCCCGCGCCCTGGTGGACGGCAAGGAGTGCATCGTCGGACGTCTGGACACGGTCACCGCGGCCTCCCCCACGACCCCCGAGCCTGTCGAGGGGTGGGCCACCGACGCCATCACCTCCGCCGAGCGCGCCGGGGCTGTGGCAGTGGCCGTGCGGCACGACGGCACGTTGCTGGGTGTGGTGACGATGGCTGACCAGGTGAAGCCGAGCGCGCAGTCGGCCGTCGAGAAGCTCAAGGAGATGGGACTGCGCACGGTCCTGCTCACGGGCGACTCGGAGCTGGTGGCCAACCACGTCGCGGCGCAGCTCGGGATCGACGAGGTCCGTGCCCGGGTGCTGCCCGATGAGAAGTCCGGCGTCGTCCAGTCACTGCGCGACGAGGGCCGCAATGTGGCGATGGTGGGCGATGGCATCAACGACTCGGCGGCGCTGGCGACGGCCAACCTGGGCATCGCGATGGGCCAGGGCACCGAGATCGCGATGAAGAGCGCGGACATCATCATCGTCCGTGATGACCTGCGGACCCTGGTGGATGCCATCCAGCTGAGCCGCCGCACCATCTCCACCATCAAGATGAACCTGGTGTGGGCCTTCGGCTACAACATCGCCGCCATCCCGATCGCCGCGGCCGGCCTGCTGAACCCGCTGATCGCCGCCGCCGCGATGGCGATGAGTTCCGTGCTGGTGGTCTCCAATTCGCTGCGGCTGCGCACCTACGAACCGGTGGACTGACTCGCGGCGTGCCGCACCGCACGGGTACCCATGACAGCAGGGCCCGCACCGACGAATCGGTGCGGGCCCTGCTGGTGTGCTGTGTCAATCAGTCCCGAGGGACGGAAATCACTTGGCAGCGACGGTCACGGAGATGTGGGCGGTCACGGCCTCGTGCAGCTTGATGCCGACGGTGTGCTTGCCGGTGAGCTTGATCGGCTTGGCGATCTGCACGGCGCGCTTGTCGACGGCGGGGCCACCGACGGCCTTGACGGCCTTGACGATGTCAGCGGCGGTGACGGCTCCGAAGAGCTTGCCCTCGGCGCTGGCAGCCTGGGCCTCGTAGGTGACCTCGAGGGCCTCCAACTGGGCCTTGACCTCGTTGGCATGCTCGATGCCGCGGATCTCGCGAGCGTCACGAGCGCGCTTGATGCCCTCGATCTGCTTCTCGGCGCCGCGGGTCCAGCGGATCGCCTTGCCCTGGGGCATCAGGAAGTTGCGGCCGTAGCCGTCCTTGACCTCGACGACGTCGCCGGCAATGCCGAGCTTCTCGACGGGTGCGGTGAGAATGAGCTTCATGAGTCAGACTCCCTTTCTCAGCGCGCGGTGGACGCGTAGGGCAGCAGGGCGAGCTCGCGAGCGTTCTTGATCGCGATCGCGACCTTGCGCTGGTCCTGGACCGAGAGGCCCGTGACGCGACGCGCACGGATCTTTCCGCGCTCGGAGATGAACTTCCGCAGGGTCGCGGCGTCCTTGTAGTCGACGTTGTCGATGCGAACCGACTTCATCGGCACGATCTTCTTCTTGTTCACAGGCTTGCGCTGTGGACCGGCCATTGTGGTGCTCCTAATCTGCGGGACTTCTCCCGCGAGCCCGGCTTTCGCCGGAATGTGCCTTCCCAACTGGGAATGGTGTTCGTGGGTACTGAGTGGGTTGCTGCTCGAGTGGGGGCCGTCTCATCCGGCCCCGGTCGATCAGAAGGGAGGCTCGTCGGTCTGGGCCTGGGCCCACGGATCGACGCCGCCACCACGGTTGTCTCCACCCTGGCCCTGGGGTGCGGACTGCCAACCAGCGCCGGCGTTGCCGCCACCCTGGTTGCCCCAGCCCTGGTTGCCACCGGCTGCCGGCGCAGGAGCGCCGCCACCCGTGTTCTGGCCACCCTGGTTGCCACCCTGCCAGTTGCCGCCGCCGGCGCCGCCACCCGTGGTACGGGTGACCTTTGCCGTGGCGTAACGCAGGGAGGGACCGACCTCGTCGACCTCGACCTCGAAGACGGTGCGCTTCTCACCCTCGCGGGTTTCGTAGCTGCGGCTCTTCAGGCGGCCCTGAACGACGACGCGCATCCCCTTGGTGAGGGACTCGGCGACGTTCTCGGCGGCCTGACGCCACACCGAACAGTTGAGGAACATGGCCTCGCCGTCACGCCACTCATTGGTCTGACGGTCGAACTGGCGCGGTGTCGACGCGACGGTGAAGTTCGCGACGGCTGCACCCGACGGGGTGAAGCGCAGTTCGGGGTCGGCGGTGAGGTTGCCGACGAGGGTGATGGGAGTTTCGCCTGCCATGTTGGTCTCCGTATGGATCGGACGTGAGGACTGTGTGGATCACGCTGTCAGATAGCTCTGACAGTTTTTCATTCCGCAGCAGTCCAGGGAATGCATGTGGTGTTGTCCGGTTGTTGTCCGGACGCCTCCGGCGTTCAGCTGAGCGTGGGCTCAGTGAGCGTCAGGACGCATCACCTTGGTCCGCATGATCTGCTCGTCGATCGTCATCAGACGATCCATTTCCTTCACGGTGGCCGGCTCAGCGGTCACGTTCAGGACGACGTAGACGCCTTCCGGCTTCTTGCGGATCTCGTATGCGAGGCGACGCTTGCCCCACACATCGGTGTTGTCGACGGTGCCACCGGCTTCGGTGATCGTCTTCAGGTGCTTGTCCATCAGGGGAGAAACCTGACGCTCGTCGACGTCGGGGTCAATGATGACCACAATCTCGTACTTGCGCATACGCGTACTCCACCTCCTCTGGTCTCAACGGCCATGGGTCGGTCCCATGGCAGGAGGGCGTTTGCCATGGACGCCGACATCGGGTGCTGGCGTCCAAGGCACAACTCTACCGGCTCAGGAGCCAGCCACCCAATCGGTTCCGACGGCCCCGAGGTCCCGCCTCCGGACAAGGTCCGCGTACCACTTCGCGGAGTCCTTCACGGTGCGTTCGAGACTGTCGTAGTCCACCCGCACCATGCCGAAGCGCTTGCTGTAGCCCCAGCTCCACTCGAAGTTGTCCAGCAGGCTCCACAGGTAGTAGCCCGTGACCGGCGCCCCCTCGTCGATGGCCCGGGCCACCGCGTCCAGGTGGTCGCGCAGGTAGTTGACGCGCAGCGGGTCATGCACCTGTCTGTCAGCGGAGACCTCGTCGGGGAAGGCGGCGCCGTTCTCCGTGACCATCAGCTGCTGGCCGGGATAGCGGCGCGCCGTTGCGACGAGCAGCTGGCGCAGGCCGTCGGGCTCGATGTTCCAGCCCATGTCCGTCAGCAGCCCCTTCGGAGGCAGGAAAGTGACGTCCTCGCAACAGACCCAGGGGCTGACGCCCGTCTCACCGTGCCCACCGGACAGCGACTCCTCCCCCGGGTCACAGGCCTTCACCGTCGAGGTCGAGTAGTAGTTGATGCCCAGGATGCCGGGCACCTGGTGGCAGAGCTCCATGTCTCCGTCAAGCACGAAGGACCAGTCCGTGACGTCCTTGGCGATCTCGCGCAATTCCTCGGGGAAGCGCCCTTCCATCACCGGCTGCAGGAAGGCCTCGTTGCCCACCACCTCGATCCGGCGAGCCGCGGCCACGTCCGCCGCGGAGTCCGTGAGGGGGTGGATGACATGCAGGTTCAGGGTCAGGCAGATGGGGACGTCCTCGCCGAGCTCCTCACGCAACGCCCTCGAGGCCAGCCCATGCGCCAGGTTCAGGTGGTGCACCGCCTTGAGGGCCTCCACCGGATCGGTGTGCCCGGGAGCATGGACGCCCGAGCCGTAACCCAGGTAGGACGAGCACCACGGCTCGTTGAGGGTGCTCCACACGTCGACGACGTCTCCCAGCTCACGCGCCATCTTCTGGGCATAGTCAGCGAAGGCGTAGGCGGTCTCGCGTAGCGTCCAGCCGCCCTTGTCTTCCAGCACCTGCGGCAGGTCCCAGTGATAGAGGGTCACGACGGGGCTGATGCCGGCAGCCTTCAGCGTCTCGCAGACGCGACGGTAGTAGGCCACGCCCTCCGGGTTGACCTCACCGACCCCGTCGGGGATGACTCGGCTCCAGGAGATGGAGAAGCGGTATGCCTGCAGGCCCAAGGACTTGATGATCTCCAGATCCTCGTCCCAACGGTGGTACTGGTCGCAGGCCACGTCGCCCGTGTCCCCGCCATGGACCTTGCCCGGGGTGCGGCACTGGGTGTCCCAGATGCTGGGGGTCCGGCCGCCCTCGGCGTGGGCGCCCTCCACCTGGTAGGACGCCGTCGCCGTCCCGAAGACGAAATCATCGTTGAACCTCACCAGAACTCCTCTCACACCCCGCACCATTTCCATATTGAAAGCGGTTTCAGACGGCTGCAGGTCAGGCTATCGGCGCTGATCTCGCAAGGTCAACACCTAGTTTTGGAGCCGCACTTCGCCATACCGAACCCTTGCCAACCCCGAAGGGACCGTGCTTAGATGCCGGACATGAGAGCGCTTTCACAGCGGCTCTCGACCAGAGTGGATCGTGCATCGTGGCACGACCGTGATCCAAAGGAGTCCCTGGTGAGCACTGGCAAGTGGAGGAAGGCAGCCGCGCTGGCAGCTGGCCTTGCAGTGATGGCAACGGGTTGTTCCAGCGGCGACAAGGCTGCCGACACCCAGGCCACGACCGCAGACCCCAACGAGAAGGTGACACTCACCGTCGCCACCTTCAACGAGTTCGGCTACGACAAGCTCTACGCCGAATACATGAAGCTCCATCCCAATGTGACCGTGAAGGCGAAGAAGGCGGCGACCACACAGGAGGCCCGCGACAACATGAACACCCGCCTCGCTGCGGGATCCGGCCTTGCCGACATCGAGGCCGTCGAGGTCGACTGGCTGCCCGAGCTGATGCAGTCCAGCGACAAGTTCATGGACCTGAAGGCCGATGATGTGACGGACCGCTGGCTGGAGTGGAAGGAAAAGGCAGCAACCACTCCCGACGGCAAGCTGATGGCCTACGGAACCGACATCGGCCCCGAGGCCGTCTGCTACCGCTCGGACCTGTTCGCCAAGGCCGGCCTGCCCACGGACCGCGACGAGGTGGCCAAGCTCCTCGAAGGCGACTGGGACAAGTACTTCTCGGTGGGCAAGCAGTTCGTGGGCAAGGTGCCCAATGTGGGCTGGTACGACTCCCCCAATGCCGTCTGGGCCGCACGCCTGAACCAGATGGAGAACCCCTACTCCTCGTCCACCGAGGAGGAGCAGGTGATCCCTCTGGACGAGAACAAGCCCGTCAAGGAGCTCTACGACGACGTGGTGACGCAGTCCGTGGACAACAAGTTGTCCGCCGGCCTGTCCCAGTGGAGCCCTGACTGGAACAAGGGATTCCAGAGTGGCCGCTTCGCCACCATGCTCTGCCCGGGCTGGATGCTCGGCGTCATCGAGGGCAATGCCGCCGGCGTGAAGGGTTGGGACATCGCCAATGTCTTCCCCGGAGGCGGCGGCAACTGGGGCGGCTCGTACCTGACGGTCCCCGAACAAGGACAGCACAAGGCCGCAGCACGTGAGCTGGCCGCCTGGCTCACGGCTCCCGAACAGCAGATCAAGGCCTTCGAGTCGAAGGGCACCTTCCCGAGTCAGAAGAAGGCCCTCGAGGACCCGGCTGTCACGGGCAATGTCAACAAGTTCTTCAACAATGCTCCCGTCGGCAAGATCCTCTCCGACCGGGCCGCCGCGGTGAAGGTCACCCCCTACAAGGGCCCGAGCTACTTCGCCATCGACACCATCGCGCAGGATGCGCTGACCCGCACCGCCGTCGAGAAGTCCGCGAACCGCGAGGACTCCTGGAAGAAGGCCGTCGACGAGGCCAAGGCACTCGGCTGATCCGCCTGGTGGGGCGGCGCCCGGCGCCGCCCCATCATCCCCCGACGCCACCACCAACGAGGACACCCGATGAGTACCCAACCCCTGTCCAAGCGCCAACGGCTGAGCCACTGGGACCAGAAGGCCTCGCCCTACCTCTACATCGCACCCTTCTTCATCATCTTCGCCATCGCAGGGCTCTTCCCGCTCCTGTACACGGCCTTCGTCAGCGCCCACAAGTGGAACCTCATCCGCGGCAACCAGGGCTTCGTGGGGCTCGACAACTACGTCTGGGTCCTCGAGCAGCCTCGTTTCTGGAAGGGGCTGCGCAATACCTTCAGCATCTTCCTGCTCTCCTCGGTTCCCCAGGTCGTGGCCGCAATCCTGATAGCTGCTGTCCTGGACGCGAACCTCAAGGCGAAGACCTTCTGGCGGATGGGCGTGCTGCTGCCCTATGTGGTGGCCCCCATCGCCGTCTCCCTCATCTTCGGGCAGGTTTTCTCCGACCAGTCCGGCGTCATCAATGCCGTCCTCGGACAGCTGGGCATGGACCCGATTGGCTGGCACAAGGACGTGCTGGCGTCCCACCTCGCCATCGCCACGATGGTGAACTTCCGCTGGACCGGGTACAACACGCTCATCTTCCTGGCCGCCATGCAGGCGATCCCGCGCGAGACGATCGAGGCCGCGGTCGTCGACGGGGCCAGCCGCGTCAAGACCTTCCTGCACGTCACGATCCCGATGCTCAGGCCGACGATCATCTTCGTCGTGATCACCTCCACCATCGGTGGGCTGCAGATCTTCGACGAGCCGCGCATGTTCGACACCACCGGCGCGGGCGGCGCGGACCGTCAGTGGATGACGGTGACGATGTACATGTACGAACTCGGCTGGGGCAGCCAGCGCAACCTCGGCCGCGCCTCTGCCGTCGCCTGGATCCTCTTCCTGATCGTCGTGACGATCTCCCTGCTCAACTACTTCATCACCCGTCGCATCTCATCCAGCGGCCAGACACATCCCACCCGCCGCCTCGGCCGTACCCAGGGAGGCACCCGATGAGCGCCCAGCTCTCCACCCCCGCCATCGAGCAGATCGCCGGAAAGGGAGCAGCCCGCGCGGCCCGGCGTCGTCAGGCCCGCCTCGAGGGTGGCGTGCGACGCCCCGGATGGGGCACCTACCTGCTGCTCACTTTGGTGCTCCTGGTCTCCTTCGTGCCGATCTACTACGCCTTCCTGCTCGCCTCGTCCACCAGCTCGGAGATTGCCCAGCACCCGATCCCCAGCCCGATCCCCGGAAGTCACCTGCTGGAGAACCTGCAACGCGTGCTCCACTCGGACATCAAGATCTGGCAGGCCTTCCAGAACAGCATGATCGTCTCGGTCGTCACTGCCCTGTCTGTGATGTTCTTCTCCACCCTCGCCGGTTTCGCCTTTGCCAAGCTGCGCTTCCGCGGCAAGCGATTCCTGCTGGCCTTCGTCATCGGCACCATGGCCATCCCGTCGCAGCTGGGCATCATCCCGCTGTTCATCGTGATGGCCAAGCTCGGCTGGACCGGGAAGCTGGCCGCCGTGATCGTGCCGGCCATGGTCTCCGCCTTCGGTGTCTTCTGGATGACCCAGTACCTGGAGGATGCGCTCCCCTACGAGCTGATCGAGGCTGCCCGCATGGACGGATGCAACATGATCCGCACCTTCTGGCACGTCGTCGTTCCGGCGGCGCGGCCCGCGGCTTCCATGCTGGGCCTGTTCACCTTCGTCGGCTCCTGGACCAGCTTCTTCTGGCCCTTCATCGTGCTCGGATCGTCGAACCCGACGCTTCCGGTGGCGCTCCAGCTGCTGCAGGCTTCCTATTTCAAGGACATGGCCCTCATCATGGCTGGTGTGCTCATCATCACCCTGCCCCTCGTCCTGGTCTTCCTCGTGGCCGGCCGTCAACTGGTTGCCGGCGTCATGCAGGGAGCAGTGAAGGGATGAGGCCAGACTCCTCGACGCCCACGCTGGACGACGTGGCGCGGCTGGCCGGAGTCTCCCGGGCAACCGCGAGCCGAGTCCTGAACTCCGGGACCACCGTCCACGAGGACAAGCGGCGTGCCGTCGAGGCCGCCGTGGCCAAGCTCGGCTACGTTCCCAACCATCTGGCCCGTGCCCTCGCCACGCAACGCGCCGGCGTCGTCGCCCTCATGCTCCCCGAGAACGAGGACCGGATCTTCTCCGACCCCTTCTTCTCGCAGCTCTACCACGGCGCCTTGCAGGGCTTCACGGGCTCGCGCACCCGCGTCGTGCTGTCCGTCAGCCAGCCCGGCGACGCACCGGACGCCATGGCCCGGTACCTGTCCAGCGGACACCTCGACGGAGCCATCGTCGCCTCACACCACGGGTGGGAGATCGCTCGCCAACTCCATGCCACGGGCCGTCCGGTGGTCTTCATCGGTGATCCCGGGATCTCCGGGGCACCCTATGTGGACATCGCCCAGGAGGAGGGGGTCAGGCTGGCCGTCGATCACCTGGTGGCCCGCGGGGCAACACGGATCGCCACCATCACCGGACCGCTCGACATGGTCGTCGGACGACGACGTCTCGAGGCCTTTCGCGACACCCTGGCCGACCATGGGCTCATGCCCGTGGCAGCCGTGGCCGGTGGTTTCACTCGGGAGGGCGGAGAGGCTGCCGCCCAGGAGCTGCTGGCCAGGGAAGCCGGCTTCGACGGGCTCTTCGTTGCCTCGGACCTGATGGCACGGGGGGCACTGCGCGCCCTGCGCCGGGCGGGCCGCGAGGTTCCACGAGACCTGCTCCTGGCCAGCTTCGACGACAGCGTGATCGCCACCGAGAGCGATCCCCAGCTGACCAGCGTCGGCAATCCTGCGCCGGAGCTGGCAGCCGAGGCGAGCCGCATGCTCCGTGCCATTCTGGCCGGTGAGGCGGTCGATTCGCCATGCATCCTGCCCACCCGGATCAGCGTGCGCGAATCGGCCTGATTCCCCAGTTGCCCGTGCTCTTAGGGTCAGACCATGACCGCAACGCTGCCCACCGGCCGTGACCTGCGCGGCCCCCGCCTGGTCGCCCACCCGTTCACGGAACAGGACTGCACGGACCTGGTTCCGGTGCTGATGGACGAACGAAGCTATGCCCACGGCTGGGTGATGCACCACCGCCCCTCGACACTGGAGAATGCGACGCGGATGGCGCGTGACTGGATCAACCCGGGCTCGTGGGACGGCAAGGGGCAGGGACGGCTCAGCTACTGTTTCCGGCTGGCGGCCGACTGCGACCTCGGGACGGCGGGCACCTTCGTCGGCAGTTCCTCGCTGGGAGAGGTGAACCTGCAGCGCGAGCAGCTGCACCTGGGCTGGACCATCTACGCGCCCGCCTTCTGGGGCAGCGGCACCAATGCCGAGGCGAAGTGGCTGCTGCTGCGCGAGGCCTTCGAGGGCTGTGGGATGGGCCGGGTGAAAATCCAGACCGACATCCTCAACACCCGCAGCCAGGCCGCCATCGAACGGCTCGGCGCCACGCGGGAGGGGGTGCTGCGACGCGACCAGCCGCGCGAGGACGGGACGTGGCGGGACACCGTCGTGTTCAGCATCCTCGCCGACGAGTGGCCACGGGTGGAGCAGGGGCTGCTGGCACGTCTCCCCACCCCACCCATGTGACCCGTCAGTCCATGTCTCCGAGCAGCAGGCGGAAGACGACCGAGTCGTCCTTGCGCCCCAGGCCCTGCCGGCGTCCGCGCAGGTAGATCTGCTCCGCCGCGGCAGCCAGCGGCGCCTCCTGCGTCACCCCACGCGCCGTCTGGGTGACGATCCCCATGTCCTTCACGAAGATGTCCAGCGCCGAACGCGCCTCGTCGTGGTCGCCATCGACCATCCGTCGGCCACGGTCACCGAACATGAAGGAGGCCG
Source organism: Luteococcus japonicus (assembly GCF_003752415.1). NCBI lineage: Bacteria > Bacillati > Actinomycetota > Actinomycetes > Propionibacteriales > Propionibacteriaceae > Luteococcus > Luteococcus japonicus. Next base: position 1,866,400 of record NZ_RKHG01000001.1, read on the forward strand.
CGGCGCCGGCGCCCAGCACCTCGTAGACCTGGTTGACGTCCAGGCCCATCGAGTCGGCCAGGGCGAGCGCCTCGCCGGCGACGGCGATGTGCACGCCACACAGCAGCTGGTTGACCACCTTGAAGCGCTGCCCGTCACCCGGGACATCGCCGACGACGGGAGCGCTGGAGGCCAGGGCATCCAGCACGGGTCGCGCCAGATCGGTGTCCTCGGGTGCTCCGGAGACCATCATCAGCAGGTCGCCCTTGCGGGCGCGCAGCACACCACCGGAGACCGGAGCGTCCACCAGGTGCGTGGTGACGTGGTCCAGCCGCTCCTTGGTCTTCTCGATGGCATCCGGCCCGACGGTCGCCATCACCATCACGACGGTGTCCGGGGAGAGGACCTCGGCGATGCCGCCCTCGCCGAAGAGCACCGCGTCGAGCTGCGGACCGGTGGCCACCATGATGCCCACCAGGTCCTTGCCCTGCGCGGCCTCCCGGGCGCTGGCCGCGCCCGCAACCGCGGGAGCCACGCTGGCCATCTGGTCCGCGCTCAGGTCGAAGGCCGTCACGTCGAAGCCGGCCTCCGCGGCCGCCAGGGCCATCGGGGCACCCATCGCGCCCAGACCGACCCAACCGATTGTCTTGATCCCCATCACTTGCTCCTCTTCTGGTGTGTCGCCTCGTCGGGGCGCTTCTGGTGTGTCGCCTCGTAGAGGCGCTTCTGCGAGGTCGCCTCGACGAGGCGTTCGACGGCTTCTGCGAGGGCATCGTCGCCCCCGACATTGCCCGGGAAGACCACATAGGGAACCCCGATGGTCTCCGGCGGCGCCTGCCGCGCGGTGAACATGGAGACCTGCCCGGGGAAGAACTGCCCCTGCACCACGGCATGGCTGATGCCGAGCCCGTTGGCGGCCACCTCGTGCGAGGTGATGCCGCCCTTGGCCACCACCCACGCCGGGCGGGCCTCGCGGACCCGGGCCACCAGCTCCACGACGGCGTCGGAGACCTTGCGGGCGATCTCTAGGGACTCGCCCTTGCTCTCGGTGCGCACCAGGTCACGGCTGGTGTAGACGACGCAGTCCGCGCTGGCCAGTTGGGCCCGCAGGGCCTCGGTCACCTCGGAGAGGTGCTCGTCACGGGTCTGCGGGTCCAGCAGGAGGGGAACCTGCAGTTCGAACTCCAACAGGGTCCCGCGGCGCTGCACCGCCTGCAGTTGGCGCGTCGTGAGGCCCACGTGGGAACCCACCACAACCAGGCCGTGCGAGCCCCGGCTCGGGTCGATGGCGATGTCCTCGGCCGCCAGCACCGCCGCGCCCTGCTGCCCGGACAGTGGCCGCACGAAGGAGGGCCCGCACCGCGTGATGAAGGTGCGGCCGACCGCCTCGCGCCGGGCGAGCGCCGCCGTGACGACCTCCATGTCGGAGTACTCGGTGGCGTTGACCACCACCCACGTCCTGCCGGAGACGGCGGCCAGGATCTCCTCGACGCGGTCGACGCCACCCTCGCGGATGTTCTCCAGGCCGATGCTGACCACCTCGTCAGCCTTCACTGCCCCGTCGGAGCGCTCCTCCAGGAAGCGACGCAGGTTGGACTGGGTGTATCCGAAGGTGGCGTCCTTGGCGAAGTCCGTGTCGGCCGCCTCGTGCGCCTCGCCCTGCACCATCGCGTAGTGGATGTCGTCCTTCGTGAATCGGCCGGCCTCGATCATCGCGGGGCAGAACAGGAAGCCGTCCACCTCCACGCCGCGTTCGGCCAGCACATCGGCCAGCACATTCGGTTCGGCCAGCACGTGCCCACGCAGCGTGGAGTCCGAGCGGGAGATCAGGTGGAGTCCCTGCGGGTTGACCCCGGCGTCGAGGACCCCCTCCAGGATGCGACGGTTCTTGGCGATGGCATCGGCCTCGGACAGGGCCCGGGTGTTCATCAGCACGAAGCAGGTGGCACCGGGCTCCTGCAGCACCTGCGCCGGGATGGCCGGGTCCTCCTGGAAGGCAATGTCGACGCCCGCCACGCACTGGGATCCGGTCGGATCATCGTCCAGCGCGAGGATCCGACGAGTGGACGTGGGATCTGTGGTCATGGTTCTGCTCCTTGCTCAGGACATGGCGCCGACGAGCGGCCACATCAGGGCCACGACGCCGAAGCCGACGACGGAGGCGACCGTGGTGGCCACCGTGTAGGACTTGAGGGCACTGGCCGTGTCCACCTGGTAGTAACGGCTCCACACCCAGAAGAGCGAGTCGTTCACGTGGGACAGCGCCATGGAGCCGACGCCGATGGCGATGGTCACAAGTGCGATCTGCATCGGGGACAGGCCCATGCTGGCGGCCAGCGGCGCAATCAGCGGCGCGGTGGTGATGGTGGCCACCGTCGCGGAGCCCTGGGCGGCGCGGATCAGGGCGGCCATCAACCAGGCCAGGAAGATGATCGGCAGGCCGGAACCGGACAGCACGTCGGCGACGGCCTGGGCCACACCGGTCTTGGACAGGACGAACCCGAAGGTGCCGCCGGCGCCGGTGATCAGGATCACCGCGGCAGTGGCGGGCAGGGCGGCACTGCAGACGTCCTCGATCTTGGAGGCATCCCAGCCGCGGCGCACCCCCAGGAAGTAGATGGCCAGCAGCACGCCGATCAGCAGTGCCGCGGGGCTTGCGCCGACCAGGGCGAAGAAGGAGCGCACCACGCTTCCCTTGGGCAGGGTCAGGGCGGTCACGGTCTGCGACATGATCAGCAGCAGCGGGATGACGATCATCGCCAACACCAGCCCGACGCTGGGCTCGTTGTCCTTGGCATCGGTCACGTCCTGCTTCTCCACGCCGGCCAGCGCACTGCCCTCGGCCGGGACGGGCGAGAAGACCTTCTTGACCAGGTATCCGCTGATCACCTGGCTGAACAGCCACATGGTGATGGCCGGGATGAAGCCGAGCAGCAGCACCATGCCGACGTCGGCGCCCATCAGCTCGGAACCACCCACGATGCCGGGGTGGGGCGGCAGCACGACGTGCACGGTGAGCAGCGCCATCACGGTGGGCAGGGCGAAGGTGAGCATGTTGGCGCGGCCGGGCATCTTGCGCGCGACGGCGAGCACGATGGGCACCAGCACGATCGTGGCGACGTCGACGAAGACCGGGATGCCGAAGATGAAGGCCGAGGCGCCCAGCGCCCACGGGGCACGCTTCTCACCGAAGGCCCTCAACAGCGCCTTGGCAAGCACCTCTGCACCGCCGGAGATCTCGATGATCTTGCCGAGCATGGCGCCCAAGGTGACGATCAGGGCCACGGATCCCAGGGTCTTGCCCATGCCCTCCTGCAGCGTGGGGATGACGGCGGCCATCGGCATCCCGGCCACGAGAGCCAGGGCGATGGAGACCACGATCATCGCGATGAACGGGTGGGCCTTGGCCTTGATGATCAGCGCGAGGATCGCACAGACCGCGGCCAGGCCCAAGAGGACCAGCATGGTGGGAGCCATCGAAAACCCTTCGGACGACGTTGTTCTCTGGGGATGTTGCGAAGGACAAACCTCCACAACTTGTCTGATATCTGACAAGATAGGTTCGAGGCAGCACGATGTCAATGGCCCGGAAGGACATCATGAAGGCGTCGGAACGCACCAGACAGCAGATTCTCGAGGCCCTGGCCGCGCGGGAATTCACCGTGGGCGAAGAACTTCCCGCCGAGGCCCGGCTCGCCGAACGCTTCGGCGTCTCCCGGTTGACCATGCGCGAAACGTTGGGCTCGCTGGCCGGCGCCGGGATCCTCGAGGTGCGCCAGGGCCGCCTCAACCGGATCGCCCCAGTGGCCGCATGGTCGGTCCTGGACCCGGAGATCGTCGAGGTGCGGGCCAGGCTCGAGGGGGACACCAGCAAGCTCGTCGTGGCCCTGATGGAGGCGCGTCGCGTCCTGGAGGTCGGCATGTCCCGGCTCGCGGCAGCGCGGATCACCGACGAGGAACTGGCCGCGCTGGAGGAGCAGGTCGAGGTGATGCGACGAAATGTGGACTCCCCCGACTGTGTCGAGGTCTCGGCAATGGCGGACATCCGCTTCCACGAGATCATCCTCGATGCCGCCCACAACCCCTTCCTGCGTGAGGCCTTCCACACCCTGGCGCAGATGCTGCTGCGCGTGCGTCGGGAGACCTCGCGCAGTAGGCAGGTCCGCCTTGAAGCACTGGGCTGGCACGACCGGATCCTGGCCGCCCTGCGGGACCACGACGAACAGGCCACCGCAGCGGCGATGGCCTCCCACATGGACCAGACCCTGGAAGCCACCCGGGAGATCAGCCTGCTCTGAGCGTCCCAACCGGGGTGACCACGCCCCAAGATCCTGATGGAGGAATCAATGAAGATCGTCATCGCCGGCGGCGCCGGTTTCCTGGGCAGCATGCTCACCCGCGAACTGCTGACCCGGATGGACGCCGGCGGCGCACCCCTGGAGGCCGACGGGATCACCTCGCTCGATCTGGCGCCGTCCCCCGTCGACGACCCGCGAGTGCACTCAGTCGTCGGGAACCTGGCCGACCAAACCCTGCTGGAGCAGGCGATCGACCACGACACCGTCGGCGTCTACCACCTCGCCGCCGTGCTCTCCGGGGGCTCCGAACAGGACTTCGACCTGGCGATGGCGGTCAACGTCGACGCCACCCGTGCACTGCTGGAGCGAATGCGTGCCGTCGGACAGGAGACGGGCCGCCCGCCGCACCTGGTCTTCACCAGCTCGCTGGCCGTCTTCGGCGGCACCATGCCCGAGGCAGTACCGGAGCACTGGGCCGAACAGCCCGACTCCACCTACGGCGCCTTCAAGGCGATCGGCGAACTGCTGGTCAACGAGTACTCCCGCAAGGGCTTCCTCGACGGGCGGATCTGCCGGCTCCCCACCATCTCCGTGCGGCCCGGCAAGCCGAACTCGGCGGCCAGTTCCTTTGCCAGCGGCATCCTGCGGGAACCCCTGAACGGCATCGCGTCACAGTGCCCGGTGCCGCACGGGACCCGGATGTGGCTCTCCTCGCCACGCACCGCCGTCGCAAACCTGGTGCACGCCATGGGGATCCCGGCCGCTGACCTGCCCGGCTGGCGAGGCATGAACATCCCGGGCATCTGCGTCACGGTGCAGGAGATGCTCGAATCGCTGGAACGCGTCGGGGGTCAGGACGCGCGTGCGTTGGTCACCGACGTCCCGGACCGGCGGGTGATGGACATCGTGTGCTCCTGGCCCGGCGACTTCGACGTCGAGCGGATGCTGGCGCTGGGATTCGTTCGCGACGAGGACTTCGACGACGTGGTGCGCCAGTACGTCGAAGACCACCTGTCCTGAGTCAGCGCTTGGTGCGGGGCGGGCCGGGGAGCAGGAACTGGCCCGCCTCCTTCCACGCGATGAGCCCACCGTGGACGAATTCTGCCGTCATCCCCTGGGCCTCGACGAGCTTCACGGCGTGCCCGGAGCGCAGGCCGGTGTCGCAGATCAGCAGGATGGGCTTGTCGGGCTCGGCGAAGGGGTCACCCTCGTAGACGGCGTCCATCACGTTCTCGGCCAGTGCCTTCACGTCGACCAGCCGTGAGCCGGGGACGTGGCCGGCCTCATACTCGCCCAGGCCACGCACGTCGCACATCACGCTGCCCTTGGCCATCAGCGCCAGCGCCTCGTCGACGCTGATCCCACCTTCGGGGGTCATCTTGTTGATCAGTCGGTCACGCAGTCCCATGGGGACCATCCCACCACATCCACCAGATGCCCAGAACCGAACAATGTGTGAGTTCGGGGCCCTGGGAGGGCCATGAACTCACACATTGTTCTGACGGGACGGATCAGAGGACCACGCGCGCCATCAACGAACCCACCAGACAGCCGACGCTGACGATGATGAGGCCGGGGATGATGAAGGAGTGGTTGATCACGAACTTGCCGATCTTCGTGGTGCCGGTGCGGTCGAAGCCGATGCAGGCCAGGTCCGACGGGTAGGTCGGCAGGATGAAGTAGCCGTAGGCGGCAGAGACGAAGCCGATCATCGTCACGGGGTCGACGCCGATCTTCAGGCCGATCGGGGCCATGGCGGCCACGGCGGCACCCTGCGAGTTGACCAGCTTGGAGACCAGGAAGAGGGCAATCGCGTAGGTCCAGGCGTGGTTCTGCACCATCGTGGTCAGGTTCGCCTCCAGGCCCTCGATGTGGGCGCCGAAGAAGGTCTCGGCCATCCAGGCGACGCCGAAGACGCTGAAGATGGCCACCATGCCGGCCTTGAAGACCGTCGTGTTGGGGACGTCGGAGGTCTTCACCTTGCAGAAGAGCATGATCAGTGCGCCGGCCACCAGCATCAGCATCTGGATCACCAGGTTCATGCTCAGCGGCTTCATCACGCCCTTGTCATTGGCGAAGCTGGGGCGCAGGCCGTCGAAGGCGCCCATCACGACCACCAGCGCGATGGTGGCGAAGAAGATCCAGGTGGCCCAGTAGGCGGTCTTCGGGAAGACGGTGTCCAGCAGGGTGGATCCGCCCGAGTAGATGAAGTCCCGCTGCTCGGGGTCGGCGATCCTTGCCTGGAAGTCGGGATCCTTGTCCAGGTCCTTGCCACGCTTGATGCTCCACAGCGCCGCGATGAGCACACCGCAGAAGGTGGCGGGGATGGATACCATCAGGATCTGCGGGATGGAGTAGACCTTGGTGCCGGCCTCCTGCGCGTGGGCGGCGAGCAGTGAGGCCAGGGTGACGGTGGCCACGGAGACGGGCGAGGCGGTGATGCCGGCCTGCGCGGCAACCGACGAGACGGCCATCGGACGCTCGGGGCGGATGCCCTTCTTCAGGGCGATGTCCTCGATGATCGGGAACATGGTGTAGACGACGTGGCCGGTGCCGCACAGCAGGGTGAGGAACCAGGTGGTCAGCGGCGCGAGCACCGTGATCTGGTTGGGATGCTTGCGAAGGATCTTCTCCGCGAACTTCATCATCACGTCCAGGCCGCCGGCCTGTTGCAGCACCGACGCGCAGCCGATCACGGCCAGGATGGTCATCATCACGTCGATGGGCGGATCACCCGGCCTCAGGTGGAAGCCGAAAACCAGGATGATCAGGCCGAAGCCGCTGATCAGGCCAAGCCCCAAGCCGCCATGGCGGGTGCCCATGATCAGGCACCCCAACACCACCAGTAGTTGTAACCACACCATCGTCGGAACTCCTCGTGCCTCGGCTCCCTCTTGGCCCGGGAAGCCGTCTGGTGCCCCATCCCACCGGCCCGCGCTGCCCCCTGTCGCGGTTGTGTTCTTTGTGTTCCCGAACACGAAGGGCAACCGGCGACGGGCCGAAGCGCCACAATGTGTGGGTGGAGACCCGATCACTGGCCCGGCGCTACCTGTGGCTGATCGGCGCCCTGCTGCTGGTGGAGGTCGCCCTGATGGCGTCGATGCTGGCGCTCGACTCGCGCCGCTACCAGCACGACCGGGCGCGCGTGCGGTGCACCCACATCGCCCAGGCCGTCGCCCTGTCCCCGGTGACCCGGCAGGCCCTGGTGGACGGGGCTCCGTCGCCGGACCTGACCGCCTATGCCCGAGACCTGACGCACGCCAGTTCCATCGACTTCATCACGGTGATGGACTCCAGCCGCGTCCGCTACAGCCACCCGGACCCCGCCCAAGTGGGCAAGACCTTCATCGGTGACCTGGGCACCGCCACCCAGGCACAACCCTTCACCCAGCAGTACTCCGGAACACTGGGCCCGTCGATGCGCGCGGTGGTGCCGGTGATGGAGGGCGGGCGGATCATTGGCTACGTCGCGGCTGGCGTCACCATCGAGCGGATCCAGAACGCGCTGCCCACCCAGCTCGGCATCATCTCCGGGCTCTCCGGGGTGCTGCTGGTCACCGGTCTGGGTGGTGCGCTACTGGTGGCCCGTCAGCTACGACGCGAAACCCACGGCCTAGGGGCCACGGAGCTCGCCTCGATGTACGAGTACCACGACTCGATGCTGCACGCGGTCCGTGAGGGCCTGCTCCTGCTGGACCGCGACGGCACGGTGCAGTTGTGCAATGTGGAGGGGATGCGGCTTCTGGGTCTCGAGCAGGACCCGACGGGGCGTGGGATCGGCGCGCTGGGCCTGACCTCGACACTGGTCACACCCCTGCTCTCCGGCACGATGCCGCCGGACCAGGTGCTCCAGGTGGGCGAGCGGATCTTGGTTGTGAACCAGCAACCGGCATCCTTCAAGGGGCGGCGCACCGGTTCGGTGGTCACCTTCCGCGACCACACGGAGCTGCAGTCCATCACCGGGGAACTGGCGACGGTCCGTGGCCTGACCGAGACGCTCCGTGCCCAGAACCACGAGGCAGCCAACCGGTTGCACACGGTGGTGAGCCTGATCGAGATGGGCGACACCGACCAGGCGGCGGCCTTCGCGACGGAGGAGCTGGCGGACCGGCAGGCCGTGATGGGAAGGATCGCGGGCGGCCAGCGCGAACCCATCTTCGAGGCGCTGTTGCTCGGCAAGATGGCGCAGGCACGTGAAGCGGGCATCGAGCTGGTGATTGACCCGGACAGCCACCTGGCGAGCATGCCGATCTCCCCCAGCGAGGCCGTCACGGTCGTCGGCAATCTGCTGGACAACGCCTTCGAGGCTGTCCGCGGTTGCTCGACGCGCCGGGTCGAGGCCTTCGTCCAGTCGACCCCCACCAGTTTCGTCTTCGAACTCGAGGACTCCGGGCCGGGCGTGCCGGCCGAGCTCAGGGACACGATCTTCACCCGCGGCTGGACCAGCAAGGCCGACGACCAGGGCCACGGCCTGGGCCTGGCGCTGGTGGCGCAGGTGGTCCACCGGCACGGCGGGACCATCACCTGCGGCAGCTCGGAGCTGGGCGGCGCCCTGTTCAGCGTGGATATCGACGCCGAGGACGCGGCGGAGGCCGTGGCATGAGCGGCATCCGCGTCGTCGTGGTGGAGGACGAGCCGATCGCGGCCCAGGCCCACGCGTCCTACCTGGAGCGGCTCGATGGCTTCGAGGTCTCCGGGAGCGCGCCGTCGTGCGCCGAGGCGCTGCGGGTCATCGCGCGCGAGAAGCCTGACCTTGTGCTGCTGGACATGCGCCTTCCCGACGGGCACGGGCTGGAGCTGCTGCACCGGATGCGCGCCGGCGGGCAGCTCTGCGACGTGATTGCCGTCACCAGTGTGCGCGACGTGGAGGTGGTGCGGCACGCCATGGCCATGGGCATCACCCACTACCTGATCAAGCCCTTCACCTTCGACGCCTTCCGCACCAAGCTGGAGAACTACCGCGCCTACCGCAGCCACTTGCACCAGACAGGCCGCACGGTGCCCGACGCGGTGGCCCAGTCCGACGTCGACCACCTCTTCGACCTGCGCTCGTCGGCCAATGGCGCCCCGGCGACGCCGAAGGGGATCTCGCCCGAAACTCTCCAGGCCGTCACCCAGCTGCTGGCCTGCGCCGAGGCGGGACTGTCAGCTGCGGAGGTGGCGCAGTCCGTGGGCACGTCGCGGGTGACGGCCCGTCGCTACCTGGAGCACCTGGCCCAGACGGGCTTCGCGGAACGACGTGAGCGCTACGGCCATGCCGGGCGCCCCGAGGTGGAGTACCTGCGCCACGGCTCTTGAAGACGGATCGTCGGCGCGCTTGGCTGGGTGGACACACAGAAGGAGACGGACATGTCAGACGCCATCAGGGTGGCCAGTGAGGGACAGATCGCCGAGGACGAGGCGATCGTCGTCGACGCCGCGACCGCGGGAACCGATGACGACATCGCCGTCTTCTTCTCCGAGGGCCGTTACTGGGCGCTGACCAATCTGTGCACCCACGGGCAGGCCTCCTTGGCGGATGGCTGGGTGGAGGCCGGAGAGGTGGAGTGTCCACTGCACGGGGCTCGCTTCTCCCTGAGCACGGGCGCGGCGCTGTGCCTGCCGGCCAGCGTGCCCGTCGCAACGCACCGCGTCGAGGTCCGCGACGGGGGGATCTGGCTGTGCCCTGAGGTCCCCGTCGAGGGTGCGGCGCTGTGATGCACGTCGCCATCGTCGGCGGGGGGCTGGCCGGCTTCAGCTGTGCACAGGAGCTGCGACGCGGGGATCCTCAGGCCCGGATCACGATCGTCGACCCGCAGGGTGCACCCTATGATCGGCCGCCCTTGAGCAAGGAGTACCTGACCGGCGAGATGCCGCGTGACAAGGTCTTCTTCCACGACGAGCAGTGGTTCGCGGAGCAGCGGATCGCTCTGGTCACCGACGCCGTGACGCGGCTGGACCTTGCGGGCATGACCGTCGAGCTGGACGGCGGTGGGTCCTTGACGGCGGACCGAGTGGTGCTGGCCACCGGTGGCCGGGCGCGCCACCTGCCCATTCGCGGGGGCGACCTGGCAGGGTTGCTCAGCCTGCGGACCCTGGACGATGCGGACCGGCTGCGCGCCGCTCTGGTCCCCGGGCGACGGCTGGCGATCGTCGGTGCCGGCCTGGTCGGGGCCGAGGTGGCCTCCACCGCGGTGGCCTCCGGCGTCGAGGTGACCCTGGTGGATCCCGTCGAGACTCCCTTGCTGGCCGCCGCCGGGGCCCTGGTGGCCGGGCGGCTGCACGCCATGCACGCCGTACACGGGGTGCGGGTGATCCGGGCGGCGATTGAGCGGATCGAGGCACTGCCGCCCACCTCCCCGCGCCTCGACCCCCGTTCCCCGAGCCTGTCGAGGGGCTACCGACTGCAACTCTCCGACCGTTCCACCCTCGAGGCCGACGACGTGCTGCTGGCCGTCGGACTCGTCCCCGATGACGGTCTCGCACGCGAGGCCGGCCTGGAGTGCGAGGACGGCATCCTCGTGGACCGGGCGCAGCGGACCAGCCACCCTCACGTGCTGGCCGTGGGTGATGTCACCCGACGCCGCGCCGAGGGGACGTCGGGCATTCGGCACGAGCACTGGGAGGCAGCGATGCGCTCCGGTCAAACGGCGGCGGCCGCCCTGTTGGGCACGGATCTCCCGAACCACGGTGCCAGCTGGTGGTGGAGTGACCGTTACGGAGTGCACGCGGAGGGGCTGGGTGACCTGGGCACAGGAAGCAGTGTCGTGCGAGAGCTCGGTGACGGCGCCGTGGTGGACTTCCGCCTGGCGGATGAGGGCCGCCTGCTGGGTGCGGCCGCCATCGATGCGCCGCGGGTGGTGCGTGCCGCCCGCCGTCTGATGGATGCCGGGATTCCCGTGACGGCTGAGGACCTGGCGGATCCTTCGGTGGACCTGCGCAAGCTCGGCCGCTGAGGGGAAATCCCCGGAAGATGTTTGTGACTGGGAAAAAAGATCACCCCGGGCTCCCCTTCAAAACTGTCGGAGCCACTGGTTAGCGTGTTGACCCGTCGGGCATCGGTGCTCGACGGGTCGCGGCGTTCCCCCTGCCGCGTACGGACACAGGAGACACCGTGGTCAACACATTCCGGCGTCGGGCGAGCGCAATGGTCGCGTCCGCCCTGGCGCTCACCTTCGGTCTGGGGACGCAACCTCCCCGGGCATTTGCCGCAGAGCGGACGGCCACCCTGGTCGGCAGCCTGCAGGACGAGCTGGGTTGCTCGTCGGACTGGCAACTGGACTGCGAGAAGACGCAGCTGACCAAGCAGCCCAACAGCAGCATCCACAGCACCACGGTCACCATCCCGGCGGGAAGCTGGGAGTACAAGGTGGCCATCGACAAGTCCTGGGACGAGGCCTACGGCGAGGGCGACGGCAATGCCAAGCTCGTGCTGGAGGCCCCGGCCGAGGTGGAACTCAGCTACGACGACGAGACACACCAGATCGGGCTACGCCCCACGAAGTTGGCCGGAGCGGTGGGCGACGAGGACAAGAAGCTGGCCACCGATTCCTTGCGCGAGGCGGTCACCAAGGAACGCTTCTACTTCCTGATGGCCGACCGCTTCGCCAACGGCAGCACCGCCAATGACACCGGCGGGATCCCCGGGGACCGGATGAAGAATGGCTTCGACCCGTCCGACAAGGGCTTCTACCACGGTGGCGACCTCAAGGGCGTGATCAACAAGCTGGACTACATCAAGGGCATGGGCACCACGGCCATCTGGCTGACCCCGTCCTTCAAGAACCGCCCCGTGCAGGGCACCGGCGAGAACGCATCGGCCGGCTACCACGGTTACTGGATCACCGACTTCACCCAGATCGACCCGCACCTGGGCACGAACGATGACATGAAGCAGCTCATCAACCAGGCGCACGCCAAGGGGATGAAGGTCTACTTCGACATCATCACCAACCACACTGCGGACGTCATCGACAATGCGCAGAAGTCCTATTCCTATGTGAGCAAGGACAAGGCGCCGTACAGGGACGCCTCCGGCAAGGTCTTCGACGACGCCGAGTACGCGGGCAAGGCGGACTTCCCGGCCCTCGACGCGGCCACCAGCTTCCCGCTGACGCCCGTGGTCGCCGAGGCAGACAAGGACGTGAAGGTCCCGGCCTGGCTGAACGACCCGACGATGTACCACAACCGTGGGGACTCCACCTATGCCGGCGAGTCCAGCACCTACGGTGACTTCTCCGGCCTGGACGACCTGTTCACCGAACGTCCCGAGGTCATCCAGGGGATGACCGACATCTACAAGACCTGGGCTGCCTTCGGGATCGACGGCTTCCGGATCGACACCGTCAAGCACGTCAACACGCCCTTCTGGAGCCAGTTCAGCCCCGCGGTGACGAAGGCCGCGACGGATGCCGGCACGAAGGACTTCTTCATGTTCGGCGAGGTCTACGACTCGGACCCGAAGGTGCAGAGCACCTACACCACGGCCGGCAAGCTGTCCGCGACGCTGGACTTCGGCTTCCAGGGTGCGGCCGTCAATGCCGTGCAGGGAAAGGCGACCGCGGGCCTTCGTGACTTCTTCGCCAGCGACGACTGGTACACCGACACCGACTCGAATGCCTACCAACTGCCCACCTTCCTGGGCAACCACGACATGGGGCGCATCGGCATGATGCTGTCCAAGGCGGGCTACTCCGGCGACGAGCTGCTCAAGCGCACGCAGCTGGCCAACTCGCTGATGTTCCTGGTGCGTGGCAACCCGATCACCTACTACGGCGACGAGCAGGGCTTCATCGGCGCCGGCGGCGACAAGGATTCCCGCCAGGACATGTTCGGCACCAGGACCGCGCAGTACCAGGCCGAGCAGCTGGTGGGCGGCGGCACCATGGGCACCGGGGAGCACTACTCCACCACCAGCCCGATGTACCGCCAGATCTCCCAGCTCTCGAAGCTGCGGCAGGACCACCCGGCACTGGCCGACGGTGCGCAGATCCACCGCTTCGCCTCCTCCGGCGCGGGAATCTATGCCTTCAGCCGGATCGACCGGACCACGGGCACCGAGTACGTGGTGGGTGTGAACAACTCGGACAAGCAGGCCACCGCCAGCTTCCAGACCTACCTCCCGAATGGGAAGTTCGTACCGCTGCACGGCAGCTCCACCACGCTTGCCTCGGGCAAGGACAGCAGGGTCAGCGTCAGCCTCCCGGCCCTGTCCGTGGGCGTGTGGAAGGCCAAGAGCCCGCTGCGGGAGCGGGCCAATGCCCCGGCCGTGCAGTTCAAGGCCCCGACGGCGGGCGCCGTCATCGGCAATGGCCGCACGGAGATCAGCGCGTCGGTCCCGGAGAACACCTTCGCCCAGGTGAGCTTCGCCTGGCGTCCGGTGGGCACCTCGGAGTTCAAGCCCTTGGGCACCGATGACAATGCCCCCTACCGGGTCTTCGCCGACACCTCCTCACTGCCCCAGGGTTCCCTGGTGGAGTACCGGGCCATCGTGAAGGACTCCTCCGGCAATGTGAATGCCACCAGCACCTACGCCCAGGTGGGCACGCCGAAGCCGGCATCCACCGGTGACACCGGCAATGTCGGTCCGGTCACCCAGCCCGATGCCGTCTCCGTGCCCGGCTCGCACAACAGCGAGATGGGCTGCACCGCAGACTGGTCCCCGGAGTGCGACAAGGCCCAGCTCACCCTGGATGCCAAGGACCAGGTCTGGAAGGGCACCTTCCAGGTCCCGGCCGCCGAATACGCCTACAAGGCCGCCATCCACAAGTCCTGGGATGAGAACTACGGCGCGGGCGGGGCTGCGGGTGGCTCGAACGTCACCTACAACTCACCCGGCACCGTGACCTTCTACTACGACCACGCCCGCCACTACGTCACCAGTGATGCGCAGGGCCCGATCATCACCGCCCCCGGTTCCTTCCAGTCCAAGCTGGGTTGTTCAGCCGACTGGTCCCCGGACTGCATGCAGCCGTGGCTGGTCGATGCGGACGGTGACGGGGTCTACACCTGGAGTTCGGCGGCCATCCCCGCCGGCAACTACGAGTTCAAGATCGCCGAGGGACTGTCCTGGGACACGAGCTATGGCGACGGTGGAACCGCGGGTGGCAACAACATGACGATGGCCGTCCCCGCCGACGGCACCGTGATGACGATCAGCTACGACGCGGCCACCCACAAGACCACGGTGACCGCTTCCAAGGCCGGTGCGGCTCCTGATCTGAAGGCCGCCAAGGCCATCTGGCTGGACCGCGACACCATCGCCTGGCCCGCGAGCTCCCTGCCCAAGGGTGCCGACCCGGCCAGTCTGGACTGGCGCCTGCACTGGTCGAAGGCAGGCAATCTGCGGGTTGATGCGGAGACCCTCGTCGCCGACGACGCCCAGCAGGCGGACCTGACCTGGAACCCGGCGGGGATCAGCGCCGACGTGCTGGCGAAACACCCGGAGTTGAAGGGCTACCTGGCGCTTGACCTGGACAAGGCCACCGCCAAGAAGGTGCCCCAGATCCTCACCGGTCAGGTAGCCGTCGCCATGTACGACGACCTGGGCGCCCTGTTGGATGCCACCGGCGTGCAGATCCCCAAGGTTCTCGACGACCTCTATGGGAAGGCCGCTTCCGGCAAGAAGCTGGGCGCCTCCTTCTCCAGCACCGGGATCACCTTCCGCGTCTGGGCCCCCACCGCGCAGCAGGTGAACCTGCTGACCTGGCCGGCCGGATCGCCGGACCAGGACGCGTCCAAGGCCACCCGAGTGCCGATGAAGAAGGACGCCACGGGCACCTGGCAGGCCATCACCGGCAAGAAGTTCGAGAATGTTCGCTACCTGTACGAGGTGAAGGTCTTCGTACCTGCCGAGCAGAAGGTGGTGACCAGCCAGGTCACCGACCCGTACTCGGTGGCACTGACCCTGAACTCCACTCGTTCCGTCGC
Source organism: Luteococcus japonicus (assembly GCF_003752415.1). NCBI lineage: Bacteria > Bacillati > Actinomycetota > Actinomycetes > Propionibacteriales > Propionibacteriaceae > Luteococcus > Luteococcus japonicus. Next base: position 1,881,585 of record NZ_RKHG01000001.1, read on the forward strand.
GGTCAACCTGGACAGCCCGCAGTGGAAGCCACAGCAGTGGGCGAAGACAGCCTCGCCGAAGCTCGCGCAGAACGTCGACTCGACCATCTACGAGCTGCACGTGCGGGACTTCTCCATCCAGGACAAGACTGTGCCAGCGGCTGACCGCGGTTCCTACAAGGCCTTCGCCAGCAATGGCGACGGGACGAAGCACCTTCGGCAGCTGGCCACGGCCGGCCTGAACACGGTGCACCTGCTGCCCACCTTCGACATCGCGACGATCGAGGAGGACGAGGCGAAGCAGAAGACACCGCCGTGTGACCTGGCCTCCTATGCACCCGATTCGAAGGAGCAGCAGGCCTGTATCCAGAAGATCGCCGACGCCGACGGCTACAACTGGGGCTACGACCCGCTGCACTATCTGGCCCCGGAGGGCAGCTACGCCTCCACCACGTCGGCGGCCGACGGCGGCAACCGCGTCGCCGAGTTCCGCACCATGGTGGGTGCCCTGCATGCCAACGGCCTGCGCGTCGTGCTGGACCAGGTGTACAACCACACCCCGGCATCGGGGCAGGACGCCAAGTCCGTGCTGGACAAGGTGGTGCCCGGCTACTACCAGCGGCTGGATGCCAAGGGGGCCGTGTACACCTCCACGTGCTGCCAGAACACCGCGACCGAGCACACCATGATGGGCAAGCTGATGGTGGACTCCACGGTGCTGTGGGCCAAGGCCTACAAGGTGGATGGCTTCCGCTATGACCTGATGGGCCACCATTCGGTGGAGAACATGAAGGCGGTTCGTGCGGCGCTGGACAAGCTGACGCTGGCCAAGGACGGGGTCGACGGCAAGTCCATCTACCTCTACGGCGAGGGGTGGAACTTCGGTGAGGTGGAGAAGAACGCCCTGTTCACCCAGGCCAGCCAGGGGCAGCTCAACGGAACCGGTATCGGCACCTTCAGTGATCGGCTGCGGGACGCCGTGCGTGGCGGCGGACCCTTCGACGAGGATCCCCGCAAGCAGGGCTTCGGCTCCGGCGAGGCGTCGGACCCGAACGGTGCCCCGATCAATTCAGACGCGGCGAAGAGCCTGGACCACGACATGGACCTGGTGCAGCTCGGGCTGGCCGGCAATCTGGAGGACTACTCCTTCCGCACCATGTCCGGGGCCGTGAAGACCGGCGCCCAGGTGGACTACAACGGTGCACCGGCCGGGTACGCCAGCGAGCCCGGTGAGGTGATCAGCTACGTCGACGCCCACGACAACGAGACCCTGTGGGACTCGCTGACGATGAAGCTGCCGAGCAGCACGTCGATGGATGACCGGGTGCGGATGAACACCCTCAGCCTGGCCACGACGGCGCTGGCGCAGACGCCGTCCTTCTGGCATGCCGGGGCGGACCTGCTGCGCAGCAAGTCACTGGACCGCAACTCGTACAACTCGGGCGACTGGTTCAACACGCTCGACTGGACGGGCTCGGACAACGGCTTCGGCAAGGGGCTGCCGCCCGAGGCGGACAATGCCGCCAAGTACGGCTTCATGCAGCCGCTGCTGGCCGACGCGAAGAACAAGCCCAGCCAGGAGCAGGTGCAGCAGGCCTCCTCCCAGGCCACCGATCTGTTGGCGCTGCGCTTCTCCAGCAAGCTCTTCCGGCTCGGTTCGGCGGAGCAGATCAAGGCCAAGGTCAGCTACCCGGTCTCCGGCACGACGGCGATGCGCCAGGGCGTCCTGGTGCAGCGGATCGATGACACCGTCGGAACCGACGCCGATCCGGCCCTGAAGGGGTTGGTGGTGGTCTACAACACCACGCC